>CAYRZX010000151.1:0-15391 GCA_964428665.1 uncultured Gemmatimonas sp. | reverse complement strand
TTGTGATCGGGGAGTTGCGTCCGTTTGAGGACTGGAAGTTGCAGAAGGTCTTTCCGCTCCAGCTGTTCGACCTGAGCACCGGCCTCAAATTCTACTTCTGGCAGTAAAAGCAGACCTCACCCTCCCCCTTCTCCCCTTCTCCCTTCCCCCTTCTGAAGGGAGAGGGGGGAGTGGGGGAATGGGGGAGGGTGAGGTCTTTTTTTATCCCTCCGGCACGTAGACGCCCTCGTGCCCCGCCGGCCAGGGGAACCGGTAGTGGTCGGCCAGCTCCCGGTTGGCGGACACCGCCAGCATGTCCTCCAGGACGGCCGCGGCCTGCTTGTAGGACCGGGTCTGATGGCTCTCCAGAATGTTATAGAGCAACATGCTCTTGTCCCCGGTCTTGAACGCCTCGATGCCCCGCTCCATCGACAGGACCTTCGGGAGGATCTGCTCCAGCACGATCTTCCTGGGCAGCGCCCCCACGTGAAGGGGCTGAATGCCCTTCTTGTTGATCACGGCGGGCACCTCCACGACCACATCGTCCGCCACCCCCTCCAGCGCCCCCCGGTTCGGGACATTCACCTGGAACTGCCCCTCCACGTCGTTCGTCAGCGCATCGATGATCGGGACCTGCTGCTCGCGGGTCCTGTTCATCCCGAACACCTCGGTCATCCTCGCCTTCGGGTCCGCCGCGGCCTTTTGAATCTGCGCCATCCGCTTCTCTAAGTTCTCCACGTGGATGGGCCTGGCCAGCTCCGTGTCCGGCCCCCCCCACGGCTCCCCGAACCACCACTTCTTGGTCCCGAGGTCCGTGTGATACCACCACCCCCCGCTGCGGGGGGAGTCCCCGATCGGGAACAGCCCGTACATCCGGTACTGATGCACCGCGCCGCGAGAAAGCTGGATGTCGTGGGTGCGCTGCGCCACGTGCGTGCGCCAGTAGGCCTCCGCCTCGGCCTCGATCCACCGGTCGATCAGCGGGTACGCGTCCTGCCCGTCGTGGAGGAAGTGCGTCATCCAGATGCAGTGGTTGACTCCGGGCGCCTGAAAGCCCACCCGCTTGAGGTCCAGGCCCAGGGTGCGGGCGATCTCCAGGTAGCCGTAATGCCCGTGGCAGAGCCCGCAGACCTTGACGCCGGTCTCTCGCGTCATCAGCGTGCACCCCTCGAACACCGGATTGGCCGACTGGATCAGCCAGGCCTCCGGGCAGACCTTCTCCATGTCGCGGGCCACCTCCAGCATCAGCCGGAACTGGTAGAAACTGCCCAGGCCCACGCCGCCGTAGTAGTAGCCGTGCTTGGCGTTCAGCTCTCGCATGGCCCGCTGATGGTGGTGGCTCTGGACCATGGCCGTGTTGATCACGAAGTCCGCGCCCTTCAGGGATGCCTGCCGGTTCGTGGTCTTCTCGAACCTCAGGTCAGCGCCCAGCTCATCCGCGTAGCGGACGGCCATGGCCGTGACCGCATCGAGCCGCTCCTGGTCGATGTCCATGAAAGAGACCTCG
Organism: uncultured Gemmatimonas sp.; assembly: GCA_964428665.1. Taxonomy (GTDB): domain Bacteria; phylum Latescibacterota; class UBA2968; order SICM01; family SICM01; genus SICM01. The sequence goes on along the minus strand of CAYRZX010000151.1, from coordinate 13,905 downwards.
CTCCCCTTCAGGTTCTCCGTCAGGCAGAGGTCTTTGACCAGGCCGAGGGAGAAGGTGGCGCTGCCGGCGCCGATGACGCTGATGCGGACGTGTCTGGGCATGGATATCCTCCTTTTATAAGGTTTCCCGCGGTTAAATCTGGATCTCCCACAGGTAGCCGCTGCGATACGGCGTGTCGTTCTCCCCCGCGTAGATCGTCCCGTCCGGCGTCACGGCCACGTCGTGGACCTGCCAGCAGCGGAGGTCCCCGTCCGCCACCGGCCCGATCAGCTCGTACCTCTCCGTCTCAGGGTCAAACCGGATGACCTCGCACTGCCCGTCCCGCCCCGTCACCCCGTAGGCCGCCTCGTCCGGCCCCAGGCGCAGGGTCGTCAGCCGGCTGCGCCGGTCCTGGATCGGCGTGCCCAGACAGGTCCCCGTCCCGGTCTCCGTGTCCACGCGGTAGATCGACCCGTTGGCCCCGCTGGCATACAGGCGGCCCCTCAGGTTGAACAGCCCCTCCACCCTCGCGTAGCCGTAGCCCCCGTCCGGGTTGGGCAGCCCGGCGTCGAAGTAGCGGATGCGGTCCGTCTTCGGGTCGAACTTGCACAGCCGGTGGCTGTCCACGCCGGAGGCGTTCTGCCACGCCCGCGTCACGCTCCACCCGCACCAGGCGCACCCCTCGTTGTCCAGCTCGATGTTCTCCCCCTGCGCCATGCCCATCCCGCTGCTGATCGGCCCCAGGTCGTCCGCCCGCCCGTCCGTCAGGTTGAACCGGAACATCCGCTCCGGCGTGAAGGTGAACCCGTAGATCACGCCTCGCCCCTGGTCCAGACAGATCGACTGGATGTACATGTGGGGAAGGGGAATCCCGATCTTCTCGACCCTGCCGCTGCGCGGGTCGTAGCGCACGATGGCCCCGCCGGGGGCCTGCCAGTAGCGGTCTATGTCGTGCAAAAGCGCAATGGCCCCGTAGAGACACCCGTCCTGCTTCCACTTCACCAGCGAACGGTGGAACTTGGCGTCGAAGGGGTCGGCCACCCGGCTGTAGCCCAGGTCCACGAACTCCCCTTTCTTCCGGTCGTAGGCCCGGAAGATGTCCGCGTCAAACGACGTGATGCCCAGGTAGACCCGGTCGTCCTCCGGGTTGTGGAGCAGGCTGTCAAAGCTGATCCAGCCCCTGCGCCAGGCCTCGTCCTTCAGAAAGTCCCCGTACTCCCACCGGTCCTCGATCTCGTCGAACCACTGGTTCCCGTAGTTCACGTCCCGCAGCTTGAGCGCCCTGATCCGCATCTAAAGTCGTCCTCCTCCCTGTCACTCAATCGGACACCGCTCGCAGCCCAGCGCCCGCGCCATCGCGCGGATGTGCTCCGGCCCTGCCCCGCAGCACGCCCCGATGTAGTTGATCCCCTCCGCCTTCGCCTTCAGGGCATGCTCCGCCATCTCCTTCCCGGACACGATCATCGCCTCCCGGATGGCCGTCGTGTTGGGGCCGGCCCTCCGGTAGCCCTGCGGCTGGTAGGCCACCGGGATGTCCACGGCGTTCCGCATCTCCAGCACGGACGAAAACATGCCGCTCAGATCCCCGCAGACCATGCCCACGACGTCGGCCCCCTCGTCCGCCAGGATGCGCGCGCACTCCCCTGGCGTCGCGCCGTCCGGCGTCCGGCTCGCCCCGCTCATCAGGACCATCGTTGGGACCTTCGCCCGCTTGCAGCGCGACAGGCAGAGCCGGGCCTCGTCCAGCCGGGAGAACGTCTCCGGGATCAGAAAGTCCGCGCCCGCGTCCACCATCGCGGCGATGTGCTCGTCCCACTCCGCGCACGCCCGGTCCCGCGCCCCGGCGTTCTCGGGGTCAAAGATGAAAGGCCCGACCCACGACCCGGCGGCCGTCTGGTTCAGACACCCCCCCACCGGCGCCTCCCCGTCGCCCGCCTCCCGCGCCAGCCGGACCGCCGTCCTGGTGATCTCCCCCAGCCGGTCGCCCCACCCCTGCCGCCGCTCCAGCTGCGTGCGACTGGTCCACCACGTGAGCGCCTGGAGCGCCTGCGAGCCGGCCCGGAAGAAATCCGTGTGGATCTGCCGCAGGGCCTCCGGGCTCTCCAGGATGACCTCCGGCGTGCCGTATCCCCGCCACCGCGCCTCGATGATCATGCCCCCGTCCCCCAGGACCACGCCCTGCTTCAACATGTCCAGAAGATTCGCCACGTGAACCTCCTATGTCCTCACGCCCTGACGATCACGCCCTCCCGGTCCCCTACCCAGCGCGGACGCAGCCCGACATGCGTCCGCTCGCAGCCCAGGGCCTGCGCCACCGACCGGATGATCTCCGTGCCCGCCCCGTCCCCCCCGCCGAAAAAATTGATCCCCAGCATCTTCGCCTGCAGGGCGAATTTGGCCATCTCGACGCCGTAGATGACCATCGCCTCCCGGGCCGACTCCCAGCCGGGGACGCTCGTCCGGTAGCCGCACGGGATGAAGGCCACCGGGGCGTCCACGGCCCCCCGCATCTCCACGACTGCCGGCCACATGTCCTGAGGCTCCAGCGCCCCGCTCGTCCCCACGGCGTCCGCCCCCTCATCCACCAGGGCGCGCGCGCACGCCGCCGGAGAGACCCCGTCCTCCGTCACATCCTCGTTCAGGCGAAAGTTCAGCGCCACCATCGTCGGGAGGCGAGTCTTCTTGCAGCACATCAGCGCCAGCCGGGCCTCGTCCAGCCGGTTGAACGGCTCGCAGATCAGCAGGTCCACGCCCGCCTCCGCCAGCGCCGCCACCTGCCCCTCCCACTCCGCCCGCGCCCGGTCTCGCGACCCCGCATCCCCGGCCTGGAAGGTCCCCGTCGGCCCCACGCACCCGGCCACGAAGGCCTCCTCCCCGGCGACCTCCCGCGCCAGCCGGACGGCCGTCCGGTGGGTCTCCTCGACCCGGTCTCCCCGCTGCGGCGAATGGGCGCCCATCCCCGTCATCGCCCGGAGCACCTGGGCGCCGGCCCGGAAGTAGTCCTGGTGGATCAGCCGGACCACGTGCGGAAACTCCAGGATCGCCCTCGGGACGCCGTAGCCCCGCGTCCTGGCCTCCTCGACGTTCCCCCCGTCCCCCAGGACGAACCCCTGCTTCAGCACCCTCAGGACGTTCCGCTTCCCCGCCCCCCCCGTGCGAGTTCGCTTTGCCATGCCTGAGTCCTCCGTGATCCGTGATCCGTGATCCGTGATCCGTCGTCCGTTTTTTCGATTCACGGTACCCGGTCCACGATCCACGTTTTTCACTATCTCACACTCTAACCCCCACCCCGCCCAGCTCCTCCGGCGCCTGCCCCGCCGGACGGCTCGCATTCGGACGGAAGTCCGGCACCCGCATCAGCCGGCCCCCTTCCACAATCGAGTCGTAGGCCCGGATCGCCGGCGCAATCGTCTCCATCGCCCGGTAGACATCCAGCTCCAGCGGCCTCCCCTTCAGCACCGCGTCCCGAAAGTGCATGTGCACGTAGTAGTCCGCATCCCCGTGCCCGCTCCCCCGCGCCTCCGGCGGCGCGTTCGTCCGCTCATACCGCCAGTCCACCTCCGCCCAGTCCCACATCTGCCCGTCCGCAAACCAGACCTTCGGCTTATCCCGCAGCGACCGCCGCCACTCCAGGCTCCCCTTCGTCCCGATCAACTGCCACCAGTGATGGTCCCCGTGCGGCCTGGGCTGATTGAACCCGGCCAGCATCCGGATGACCGTGTCCTTCTCCGTCTTCATCAGCGCGACCTGGATGTCAGGGCTGCCGATCTGCGGCCAGGCATAGCTCGGCTGCTTCGTGCCCATCCCCGTCACCTCCGTCACCCGGTCGTCCAGCGCCTTCAGGAGCAGGCTCATGTCGTGTGAGCCGACGCCTCCGATGATCGGCGGCAGGGCGTGCAGCACCGTCGGCTGGGCCTCGGGGTGGTCCGGCAGCTCCTCGATCGCGTATTGCCTCCCCGTCTTGAAGTCCTGAAAATGCTGCCGGGTCCCGTAATACCCCACGTACTGCCCCTCCGCATACGTGATCTTCCCCAGCCTCCCCTCGCTCACCCACCTCCTCCACCCGTCCACGAACCCCCAGAACCGGGTCTGCTCTGCCAGGCTATACACCAGACCCGTCCGCTCGACCCCCAGCACGATCCGCCAGCAGTCCGCCATCGTATACGCCGCCGGCACCTCCGAGTTGACGTGCTTGCCCGCCTCCAGCGCCTGCGCCGCCATTTGTCCCTGCTCCTTCTGTCGCACGCACAGCCCCACCGCGTCCATCCCGGAATACGCCAGAAAGTCCTCGTAGTTGCCGAACGCCCTGATATCCTCTCTATACGGGATCTCCGCCAGCGCCCGCTCCTGCAGCGGCTCGATCCAGTCGTAGACCGCCGCGATGCGATACCCCGGAATCTTTTGCAACAGCCTGATCCAGCCCAGCGCCCGCCGCCCCAGCCCCGCGATCCCGATGCGTATCTCGTCCATGATGCGTGTCACCCTTTTATGCCTTCCCTCTTCCGCCGTACCTGACACTGACCGAGGCCGTCATCTTTCCGGCAGGCAGGGAGATGAGCGCCACCTCCTCACCAGAGCGGATCGCCCCTTGCCAGGCCACCTCTTCTCCATCCAGCCGGACCCCGGCCAGGCGCGCCCCTGCGTAACTCGCGGGCGCCATCAGGCGCAGCCCTTCGTGGGGCGCTCCCCCCTCTGCGATGAACCGCAGCTCGGCCTCATCCCACGCGACATCGTTGAGCCGCCACGTGTCGCGCGCCTCCCAGAACGCGCACCACTGATCGTAGGACCAGATCGGGATGCCCCGCTCCGTCGCCTGCCGCAGCAGCGCCTCGCCCTGTAACCTGGAGAACTTCGCCCAGTTGCTCGGGTGGATGATCACCCCGCAGGGCGTGTGGAACCGCGTCGTCATATCCGAGAAGATGCGGCCCAGGATCACCTCGAACTGCGGGGCCGAAATCCTGAAAGAGTATTCGGCGGTCGGACTGAAGGCCCCGTCGTCGGACAGGTGCGTGTGCTGCTGGAACACGTCGAGCGGGCGGCCGTCCGGGTGGAAGAAGCGCATGGGCATGGCCGCCCCGAAGGCGGCGTAGGGGGCGCTGTCCCGGTCGCGCATGTAGGTCCCGCAGATGTAATTCGCGTCCATCCGCACCCCCAGCCTCTCCATGGCCTCCACCGGCTCCAGGTAGCCCGCCCACGCCGTGCAGTGGTTCCGGAGGGTCCTGGCCCGAACCCCGAACATCTCCTGAAACATCCCAATCTGCCGCTCGAACTCGGCGATGCGCTCGGTTACGGGACGCCCGTCCAGGGGCCGCAGGTCCGGATGGGGTCCCACGTCGTGCCGGGAGGCGTAGCGCCGGACGTCCTCCGGCGTGGACTTCGTGCGGGTCGGGATCAGGTAGAGACTCATCCGCCCCCCGGCCCTCGCCACACAGTCCAGCTCGTCGTCGTTCCAGGCCACCTCCGCAAAGTCCTCGTCCCCAGAATACAGCAGGACCCCCGGCGCCGCCCCCGGCAGGTGCGACAGCAGGGGCGTGGGCGCCCCAACGCGCCTCCGCACGAGGTCCACCAGCATCCGGGACAGCAGGTCCGCAAACGGGACCCATCCCGCATCCGCCGGCCCGATCTCCGCCGCCATGTGCGAGGGCCGCGCGCACCCGTCCCCCGCCGGGACAAACTCCCTCCGGCCCGGATCGCCCTGCCGGAGCATCAGCACGCACAGCGCCAGATCGAACGCAAACGCCACGACCCTCCCCTGCCCCACCTCCGTCTCGGTCACCCCCACGCCCTCCCCCGCGTAGCGCCCCGGATGATACAGATACGCCAGCCCCCTTACGCCTGGAGAGGTTCGGAAGGCCTCCGCCCGCCCCACCACCGGCAGCGACTCCCCCGCCAGGCCCGCCACAGGCCCCGCCGCCACCCGCAGCCTCAGCGGCGTCTCCTTCGGCCCCTCGCGCCCCAGGCCGGCGGCCTCCGCCAGCGCGCCGTCGGGCAGAAAGCTGACCACCGTCCCCCCGCGCCGGGCGTAGGCCACCAGCGCCTCCTCGCACACCCGAACCCCTTCTGAAACCGGGCAGATGACCACCGGCGCATCCGCCGGGTCCAGGCCGGAGACCGCCTCCGGCGCAACGGCGCGGCCCATCGCCAGCCCCCAGGTCTTCAGCATCTCCAGGACGTAGGCCGAGAGATCGGGCGGACTGGATACGACGGCAATGTACATGAAATCTCCTCTCCCGACTCACATCCTCAACCCCACCCCGCCCAAATCCTCCGGCATCTGTCCTGCCGGACGGCCCGGCCCCGGACGGAAGTCCGGCGCCCGCATCACCTGCCCCCCCTCCTCGATGGAGTCCACCGCCCGGATGGCCGGCGCCATCGTGTCCATCACCCGGTACACGTCGAACTCCAGCGGTCTCCCCTTCAGCACCGCGTCCCGAAAGTGCATATGCACGTAGTAGTCCGCATCCCCGTGCCCGCTCCCACGAGCCTCCGGCGGCGCGTCCGTCCGCTCATACCGCCAGTCCGCCTCCGCCCAGTCCCACATCTGCCCGTCCGCAAACCAGACCTTCGGTTTATCCCGCAGCGACCGCCGCCACTCCAGGCTCCCCTTCGTCCCGATCATCTGCCACCAGTGGTGGTCCCCGTGCGGCCTCGGCTGGGTAAACCCGTTGAGCATGCGGATGACCGTGTCCTTCTCCGTCTTCATCAGCGCGGCCTGGATGTCCGGCGCGCCGATCTGCGGAAAGGCGTAACTGGGCCGCCGCGTGCCCATCCCCGTCACCTCCGTCACCCGGTCGTCCAGCACCTTCAGCAGGATGCTCAGGTCATAGGAGGCGGAGAAGATCGTGTGCCGGAGGTGCATGAACGTCGGCTCTGCCTCGGGATGCTCGGGCAACTCCTCGACCGGGTACTGCCTCCCGGTCCTGTAGTCCTGAAAATATTGATACGTCCCGTAGTGCCCTATGTACTGCCCCTCCGCATACGTCACCTTCCCCAGCCTCCCATCCTCCACCAGCCGCTTCCATCCGTCCACGAACCCCCAGAACCGCGTCTGCTCCGCCAGGCTATACACCAGCCCCGTCCGCTCCACCAGCGTGACGATCCTCCAGCACTCCTCCATCCGGTAGGCCGCCGGCACCTCCGAGTTGACGTGCCTGCCCGCCTCCAGCGCCTGCACGGCCATGGCCCCCTGCTCCTTCTGCCGGACGCACAGCCCCACCGCGTCCATCCCCGGATACGCCAGAAAGTCCTCATACCGGCTGAACGCCTTCACGTCCCCCCGGTAGGCGATCTCCGCCAGCGCCCGCTCCTGCAGCGGCTCGATCCAGTCGTAAACCGCCGCGATGCGGTATCCTGGGACCTTCTGCAGCAGCCTGATCCAGCCCAGCGCCCGCCGCCCCAGCCCCGCGATGCCGATGCGTATTTCGTCCACGAGGAAGTCCCCCTTTTTTCACCGGCAGAGAGATCGCAGGAACCTGGCATCCGCTTCGAGGGCCTCCTCCGGGTCCTCCTCGCGGACGAACTCCACCTCCAGGTACCCGTCGAACCCGGCCCTGCGCAGTTCCTCCACCACGCCCGCGTAGTCCACCATCCCCTCGGAGATCAGGACCCGGCGGTTCTGGCCGGCCTGAGGGTAGTTCTGCGCGTGGACCGTGGTGACGTAAGGGGCCATCTTCCGGGCCTCCTCCATCACCCGGGCCGGGCTGTGCGCGGACATGGGCTGGAAGTTGAGGCGGAAGTTGGGCCGGTTCACCCCCTCCACCAGCCGGAGGCTTCCCTCGGCCGTGTCGGTCAGGTAGCCCCTGTGCACCTCGACCACAAGCGTGATCCCCAGGTCCGAGGCCCGGTCTGAAAACGCACGGTGGCCGGTGATGACCGTCCCCCACTGCGCCTCGTCGGCCTCGGCGGAGCCTGTCCGCCCGGCCCAGACCCGGATCTTGTCCGTGCCCAGGTCCCGCGCGGTCCTCAGGGCATCCTCCACCTCCCGCTCAAAGCGGTCAGATGTGGGATTGGCGTAAGAGCCGAACTGCGAGACCTCCAGCCCGCGCGCCCGCACGGCCTCCGCGACCCGCAGGTTGTGCTCCCGGTCATACGCTGCCGGGGTGTGGTCGGGCTTCCCCCAGGGCTCCACCCCGTCGAACCCGGCCCGGACGGCCAGGTCCAGGACCGCCTCTATGGGCCGGTCCCGGAAGGCAATGGTGCAGAGACCTACTTTCACGATAGCCCTCGCTTTCAGCCTACTTCCGCACGAACTTCTGTATCCTCTGCCCCTCCAGCACCTCCCCCACGTAGAGATCCCCTCGCGAGTCGGTCCACGCCGCGTGCGGGGCCACGAACTCCCCCGGCCTGCGGCTCTCCGCGTCCCCCCATCGCGCCAGCACCCCGCCGTCCAGCGACAGGATGCTCATCCGGTGGTGCAGCTCCGGCACGTACACGGCCCCGTCATCGTCAATAAAGATGTCGCACGGCCGCTGGAACCCGGACCACTGCGACAGAAACCCCCCCTCCGGCGTGAAGACCTGGATGCGGTGATTCTCCCGGTCCGCCACGTAGACCCGCTCCTGCCGGTCCACCCAGACGCTGTGCGGCAGGCGGAACTCCCCCGGCCCCTCGCCGGGCGTGCCCCAGGAGAGGAGCAGCTCCCCGTCCGCCGAGAACTTGTGCACCCGCGCGTTCCCGTAGCCGTCCGACACGTAGAACGCCCCCGACGGGGAGAACGCCAGGTCCGTGGGCTTGTTGAAGGGCCTCTCCTCCGCCGGCTCCCCCGCCCTTCCCAGCGTCCTGAGCAACTCCCCCTCCGGCGTGAAGATGCGCACCGTGTGGTCCCCCGCGTCCACGAGATAGACCCTGCCGTCCGGCCCGAGGCAGATCCCGTGCGGCATCCTGAACACCCCCTCCCCCCACGCCTTCAGAAAGCACCCCTCCCGGTCGAAGACGATCACGGGGTGCTCCCCCCGGCAGAAGACGTAGACCCGGTCCTGCGCATCCACCGCCACCCCGGCCACCTGCTTGAACGCCCACCCCTCCGGGAGCCGCCCCCACCCCTCCGCCACTTCGTAGGTATGCCTGCCTGAGCCAAAGGCCATATCTACAACCTCCTTCCTTCGACAAGGGTTCAAACTCATGAAACGCAGGGGCGACCCATCGGGTCGCCCCTGCATGGTTACCGTCCCAGCGCCAGGACCGCCCCCGTCACGGCGAGCGACACCGCGACCACGACCCTCACGGCCCGTTCGTTCACGCGCGTGTAGATCTTCGTCCCCACGTAGGACCCCAGAAAAGAGGCGGGGACCAGGAGAACGCACGTGAGAAAGAGCTGCCGGGTGAGCAGCCCCGACGCGGCGTAGCCGAAGAACCGGATGAGGTCCACCACGCAGAAGAAGGCGATCAGGGTCGCGCGGAACGCCGCGATGCCGACCCCCCGGCGGCTCAGGTAGACGATCATCGGCGGGCCGCTCGTCCCGAAGAGGCCCCCCAACACTCCCCCCAGCAGGCCCGCGACGGCGCCGGCGGACTCCGGCCAGAGGCGCGGTTGCCCGGAGGCCCTCCGGCCCCGGCGAAACAGCCCGATTGAGAACAGGACCGTCAGGAGCCCCACCCCCTGCTTCAGGAGCGCCCCCGGCTGGGTGACGAGCAGGTAGGTGCCCAGCGCCAGCCCGACCAGGGCGCTGGCGGAGGTGAGAAAGAACGTCCGCCGGACCACGTCCCGCCGGAGGGCATAGGCCAGACCCACTCCGTTCAGGACGGACAGGACGGCGGTGATGACGGCCGTCCGCTTCAGGTCGAGGAACAGCGTGAGCAGCGGCGCCATGACGAGCGCCGTCCCGAACCCCGTCAGCCCCCGGAGGACGAAGGCGGTGAACACGACGACGTGGGCGTAGAGCCACTCCTCCCAGGCCATGAACTATCCCCGGCCCCTCACCGACGCCTCCACCGCACGGCGCAGCGCGTCCGTCCGGGCCGCGTCCTCCAGCGAACTCAACGGCATCTTCCCCGCCCGGATGCACTCGGCGAAGTCCTCGATCTCCGCGGCGTAGCCGCTGGCGTAGAGCGTGTTCAGGCGGTTGTAGGCCACCGAGGCCGAGTTTCGCCAGATCGTGCCGCCCGCCGTGTCGAACTGCATCTCCCGGCTGGAGACCGCCTCCGGCCCCCGGTAGTATCGCAGCTCCGACCGGTCCGTGGCGCGGAGCATCCCGTCCGGCCGCGTGACCTCCACCTCCTCATACGGGATGGCGTGGTTCTGGAACGCCGTGGACCGGATCGTCCCCAGGTCCCCGTTCTCAAACTCCAGGACCACGCGCCGGCTCTTCCCCTGCCCCCACGCGTGAACCCCCTTCACCTCCCCCGCCAGATAGAGGGCCATGTTGTAAAAGTGGTGGATCCACTCGTAGTAGCGGATGTCCAGACAGAAGGCCCCCTCCCCCTCCTTCCGCCAGGCGTCCAGCAGCGCCTTCAGCTTCCGGTAGATCGGCGCGTACCGGAGGCAGAAGGCCACCTGATAGACCCTGTCCGTCCTGCTCAGGACCTTCCGGATGCGCTCCGCGTCCTCCGGTGACGTGATGCCCGGCGTCTCGCACAGCACGTGCTTCCCGGCGGACAGGGCCGCCGCCGACAGCTCGACGGAGGCGCCTCCCGGCACGGACACGATCACGGCCTCCACCTCGTCGTCCTCCAGCAGCCGCTCGTAGCCCACGTAACAGCGGACGTGGAAGTCCATCTCCGCCCGCGCCGCCGACTCCACCGTGCGCGTGGCGATGGCCGTCAGCCGCGCGCCCGGCACGAAGTGCAGGGACGGGTAGAGCATCGACCGGGCGTGCTGCCCGGCCCCGATGAAACCGATTCGAACAGGGTCTTCGCTCACGCTGTCGCTCCTTCCCAGGAATGCCCCCTCTCCGCCGACCCCTCTCCGAAGCCATAATATACCACCAACCGAATCTGAAAGTATCAAAAAAAATGCCGCCTCCTGTGGACGTTTTTTTATTGCCACCGCCTCTTTTCGTGCGTATCATAAGAAAGACCACAAGACCACTGACCACGAGACCACAAGACCATAAGGCTTTTGCATTGGTCCTGTGGTCCTGTGGTCTGTGGTCCTGTGGTCCTCCTGCGTCTCTCACCTCTCACCCTCCCGGAGGTTCTCTATGGAATACCGCAACCTCGGCGTCGCCGGCGTGAAGGTCTCTCGCCTCTGCCTGGGGACCATGATGTTCGGCGGGCCTACGAATGAGGCCGAGTCCATCCGCATCATGCACAGGGCCCACGACCTGGGCATCAACTTCTTCGACACCGCAAACGTCTACAACGACGGGGGGTCGGAGCGCGTGGTCGGGAAGGCCATCGCGGACCGCCGCGGCCAGATCGTGCTGGCCACCAAGGGCCGCCTGCCGTCCCGCTCCCCCTCCGGCCCCGGCGGCCCGAACGACCAGGGGGCCAGCCGCATCCACCTCCTGAGGGAGGTCGAGCAGAGCCTGAAGCGCCTGGACACGGACTGCATCGACCTCTACTACATCCACAGCCCGGACAGGACCACCCCCATCGAGGAGACCCTCCGGACTCTGGACCGCCTCGTCCAGCAGGGGAAGGTGCGCTACATCGGCCTTTCGAACTACCGGACGTGGCAGCTCTGCCAGGCCCTGCGGGCCGGAGACCGCCTGGGCACGGAGCCGATCGCCGCCCTCCAGCCCCTCTACAACATCGTCAACCGGGACATCGAGGTGGACCTCCTCCCCCTCTGCCGCGAGGCCGGCATCGGCGTGGTCTCCTACAGTCCCCTGGCCCGGGGCGTCCTGACCGCCAAATACAGACCCGGCGAGCCCTACCCGGAGGGGAGCCGCGCCGCGCGCGGAAACAAACGGATGGAGGAGGCGGAGATCCGCGAGGAGAGCTTCGTCATCGCCCAGAAGCTGAGGGCCCTCGCGGAGGCCAGGGGCGTCACCGTGACGCAGTTCGCGCTCGCCTGGTGCCTGGCCAACCCCCTGCTCACCTCGGCCATCCTCGGCCCGCGCACCATGGAGCAGTTCGACGACAACATCGGATGCCTGAAGGCCCGGATCACGCCGGAGGACGAGGCCGCCGTGGACGCCCTGGTCCCGCCGGGGGAGCACAGCGGCAAGGGGTTCCGGGACCCGTCGTTTCCCGTTGAGGGGAGACCGGTAAAAAAATAGCTTTTCATAAATCTTGTGCATGGAACGATGTCGCCTGACGCACAGGCCCTCACCCCGCCTCGCTGACGCTCGGCTTCCCCTCTCCCATTTATGGGAGAGGGGTGGTGAACGCAGTGAACCGGGGTGAGGGCCTGAGCCGCAGCGATTCTTTAATCAGGCTCTCGACAGGCTCCCTGCACAGGAATCGTGAAAAGATATATAAAGGCGCAGACGTATGTCCATTCGCCTCTGGGAGGCCATCGCAGAGCCGAGCGAGCGGTTCCCGGCCTGTCACTGCTCTGTGATTCAGGAGCTGAATAATGGAGACCTGCTGGTGGGGTACTACGCGGGGTCGGGGGAGGCCCGGCCGGACACCGCCTATGGGGTGGCCCGGCGTCGCGCCGGGGCCGGCGGCTTCGATCCGTTGCGGGTGGTGGCGGACACCCCGGGCAAGCCGGAGGGGAACGGCATCCTGTTCCAGAACCGGAGCGGCGTCGTCCTCCTGATCTACGGCACGATGCACGGCCGGCTGGACGGGCCTGCGGGGCCGGGCGTGCGTTGGAGGACCTGCGACCTCCGGATGAAGAGGTCCGACGACAGCGGAGAGACCTGGTCCCCCGTCCAAATGATCGAGGAGGACCTGGGGCACGTCCCCCGCTGCAAGCCCATCCGCCTCCGGTCCGGCGAAATCCTCTTCGGAACGGAGTACAAAGATGGGAACTCCCGAATCTGGGCCAGCGGAGACGAGGGCGAGACCTGGCAAATGGTCGGAACGATTCCGGGCGAGCGTAACCAGCACCCCTCCCTGATCGAGCGGTCTGACGGTTCTATCCTGGCCCTCCTCCGGCCCTCCGGCGGCCTGCGCTGCGTCCTGCAGAGCACTTCCACTGATGCTGGCCGGACCTGGTCCCCTGCCGAACGGACCTCCCTCCCCTCCCCCTTCGCCGCCCTGGACGCCGTCCGCCTGTCCGACGGCCGGGTCGCCCTGGCCTGGAACCGCAACCCCGAGGCGCGGAACCCCCTGACGTTAGCCCTCAGCGAAGATGAGGGCCTCACCTGGCCTCACGTCCGCGACCTGGTCAGAGGCGAAGGGCAATTCCACTACCCGGCCCTGATCCAGACGCGGGACGGCCTCCTCCACCTGACCTTCACGAACAACCGTAGGACCATAGACCACCTCGTCCTGACGCCGGACTGGATCGAAGGTCGCGGGGACGACCTGCCCCTCTGGGATGGGACGGGCCGGCGCCTGCGGTAATCGCCCCTCAGTGGCTATTGTTCTCCCGCGTCGGCTATGACGCGCTCGTACAGGTCCGGCGCGACGCGAAAGCCGAGATTCATCAGGGCGTCGACACACGGTCGGATTGCAGGCAAGAGACCCCGGCGCTTGGAGGCAAGCAGAATCCCCAGTGTGCCGATGACGGGAAGGCCCAATGCTTCAGCCAGCCTTCGCGCAGGACGGTCATCCAGGATGATCCAGCGGACATCGACTTCAAGGGCCAGACTAATCGCCTCGCTCTCTCCCGGCCCGAGCGAGGCACGGAGAATCTGAGGGCCAACGGGTTGTGTCAGGGGACGTTCGGTGATCCAGGCTGGCAGGGGCACGGTGCGGGCTGTCTCTCGGACAACGGCGGGCGGAACCAACAGGGAAGAAAAGAGCTTCTCCAGCAGATCGAGATGGCCGATCTGATGCAGTGCAATCAGTGTACTGGAATTTGAAACGACGTGCGGAGGTGTCATAAGGTTTCACTCCGCTTTTGCTCCGCCTCCCATTCGTCTTCCGTCA
>CAYRZX010000150.1:0-15579 GCA_964428665.1 uncultured Gemmatimonas sp. | reverse complement strand
GAGGCCGATGCCGTAGTCCTTGCGGTCCGGCGCGGCCGGCTGGTAGGCGGAGGGGGGGAGGTCAATCACAGTCATGGGTCTCCCTGTCTGGTTATGGAATCTACTTCCAGGCCTTAGGGCACAAGGTAACTCTGAAGAGGGAAATGGTCAAGGGGAAAGGCGGCTCAGATCCTCATCGTCTTCCACTCGCCCTGAGCGAACTTGCGGGCGGTGAGGACGCTCTGGAGGGTGCTGAAGACGACGAGGGCCGCCCAGAGGCCGTTGACGTCGTAGCCGAAGGGGAAGGCGAGGAGGTAGGCGACGGGGAGGCGGATGAGCCACTGGGAGATGAGGGTGTAGTAGAGGGCAGGCAGGGTGTCTCCGGCGGCCCGGAGACTTCCGGCGCTGGTGATGGCGGCGCACATGAAGGGCTCGGCCAGGACCATGGCGTAGAGGTAGACCGTCCCTATCCGGATCACGTCCGGGGCGTCGGTGAACAGGGCCATGAGGCGCCCTGCGAGCAGGATGGTGGGGAGCCCCAGGACGAGCGCCGTCAGCACGGAGATGAGCAGGGTCGTCCACCCCCGCTGCTCGGCCTCGTCGGGCCTGCCCGCGCCGAGGCTCTGCCCCACCAGGGCCGTGGCCGTGGTGCCGAAGGAGAGGGAGGTGCGGTGGAGCACGCGCTCCGTCTGGTTGCCGATGGAGTAGGCGGCCACGGCGGCCGTGGAGGCGGAGGTCAGGGCCACGAGCTTCACGAAGACGAGGTTGGAGCCGTTCCGGAAGAGGCCCTGCAGGGCCGAGGGGATGCCGATCCTGAGGATGCGGCGGGCCAGGGCGGGGTCCGGGAGATAGGAGGTGCCGGGGAGGAGGGCGACCTTGAAGCGTCCGCTGTAGAGGGCCCAGAGTCCGGCCACGACCCCGCACAGCCGGCCGACGAGGGTGCCGACGGCCGCGCCCGCCACGCCGAGGCGGGGCAGGCCCCAGGCCCCGAAGATGAAGAGGTAGCTGGCGGCGATCTTGGCGGCGTTGATGAGGATGCTGATGTAGAGGGGGGTGCGGGTGTCCCCGGCCCCCTGGAGGCAGGTGATGATGGCGTAGTTGAGGGTCATCAGGACGATGCCGGCGAAGAAGATCCGGAGGTAGGGCGCTCCGAGGGCGACGACTTCGGGGCTGACGCTGAGGGCCCTCAGGAGGGTCGGAGAGACGGCGAGGCCGAACAGGCTGATGCCGACGCTGAGCAGGGAGACGAGGGTGAAGGACTGCTTGGCGGCGGCGCTGGCATCCGTCCGGGCGCCGGCGCCGGTGGCCTGGGCGACCATGGCGAGGGTCCCGGCGGTGACGGACATCATCACGACGCTGATCACCATGACGATCTGGCGGGAGACGCCGACGGCGGAGATGGCCGCCGGGCCGAGGCTGCCGACCATGTACATGTCGGCCAGGCCGACCAGGTTTTCCAGCTGGGCCGCAACGGCAATGGGGAGGGTCAGGCGGAGGATGCTGCCGGTGAGGGAGAGGTCGATTTTCTTGAAGGGGGGCGGAGCCGGGGCGGCGGCCTCCTGGATGGAGGGGGAGGATTGGGACATGGGTCTGGGCGTCTGGGCGCGATGAATCGCGCCCTTACAGAGTTCTTATATCTGGCCCTCGATCAGGGCCTGGCTGACGGGGTCGAGTTTGCGATAGTCCGGGATCTCGTACTGGTTGCCGTCGGCGTCCCGGATGAGGATGTGGCCTGATCCGAGGACTCGAAGGTCCTGATTGTGCCGCCCGCTGCGGATCTCGAAGACCCGGGGCCCCCGGTCGGTCTCCACCTCCCACTTCGGGATGTGGAACTGCTCCTCGATGTTGTGGACGAAGACGATCTTGGGCGTGAAGTAGATCCGCTCCAGCTCGGCGGCGAGGGCGGCGCGGCTCTCAGGGTCCAGGTCGGAGAGGTCCCGGACGATCCCGATCTCCTTTTCCGCTTTGTCTTTCAGAATGATGAACCGCTCGCGGTCGGTGACCGGGAAGGCGCGCATAACGGTCACCGGCTTGAACGTCCCCCGGCCCTCCAGTTCGAGCGTCAGGTCCTCGAACTCGTCCAGAAAGAGACGGAGATGCTTCGGGTCGAGGATGTTCAACTCCTGCTTCAGGGCGTATTCCTGTTCCATAGGCGGGGTTCGTGTCACCAGACTTTTAGCTTTGAGAGTTCCGTCTGCATCCGGCAGAGGTTGGCGTAGATGCCGTCTTTGGCGATCAGTTCGTCGTGCGTCCCGATCTCGGCGAGCTGGCCCTTGTCGATGATCAGGAGGCGATGGGCGTTCTTGAGGGTGGAGAGGCGATGCGCGATGGCGAAGGTCGTGCGCCCCCTGACGAGGCGCTCCAGGGCCTCCTGGATCTGGGATTCGGTCTGGGTGTCCACGCTGGCGGTGGCCTCGTCGAGGATGAGGATGCGGGGGTTGCGGAGGATGGCGCGGGCGATGGAGATGCGCTGGCGCTCCCCGCCGGACACGCGCGCCCCCCGCTCCCCGACGAAGGTGTCGTAGCCGTCCGGGAAGTTGAGGATGAAGTCGTGCGCGTTGGCGGCCCTGGCCGCGGCGACGATCTCATCCATGGAGGCCTCCGGCTTGCCGTAAGCGATGTTCTCGGCCACGGTGCCGTTGAAAAGAAAAGGCTCCTGGAGGACGACCCCGATCTGGTCCCGGAGGGACTTGAGGGTCACGTCCCGGATGTCGTGCCCGTCGATCAGGACCGCGCCCTCCTGCACGTCATAGAACCGGCAGATCAGGTTGATCAGGGTGCTCTTGCCCGCCCCGCTGTGTCCGGCCAGGCCGATCATCTCCCCCGGCTCCACGACGAAATTCAGGTTCTTGAGGACCGGTTTTCCGAACTCATAGCCGAAGGTCGCGCCCTGGAACTCCACCTGTCCCCGGATCCGGGGCATGGGGATGGCGTCCGGTCTGTCGGCCACGTCGGGCTGGGTGTCCAGGACCTCAAAGACGCGCTCGGCGGAGGTGGCCGCGTGCTGGAAGCGGTTGTTGAGCTGGCAGAGGCTCTCCACGGGGCCGTAGAACTGCCACATGTAACCGGTGAAGGCGACGAAGTCGCCCAGGGTCAGGGTCCCGCCGATGACCTTGAGGCCGCCCACCCACCAGATCAGGAGGCCACCGATGGAGGTCAGGAAGGTCATGAGCGGGCTGAAGAGGCTCCGGACGCGGGCCACCCGCAGTTCCCCGGCCAGCAGGGCCTGGCTGGTCCCCTCGAACCGGTCCACCTCCCGCTTCTCCTGGGCGAATGCCTTGACGACCCGGACGCCGGGGATGACGTCGGCCAGGAGGGCGCTGAGGCCCGCCCAGCGCCGCCAGAGGCCGTGGTAGATGTCGTGAAGCTTCTTGCTGAAGTGGCTCGTCGCCCATATGAGGAAGGGGGTGGGGAGCAGGACGAGGGCGGCGAGGCCGGGGTTGATGGAGAAGAGGATGATGCAGATGATGAGGATGGTCAGGGTGTTCCGGATGACCTCCTGAAGCCCTTCGCTGATGAAGTCCTGGAGCCGGCTCACGTCCTGGGTGATGCTGGACATGATCCGCCCAGTCTCCCGCTCGTTGTAGAAGCTGAGGGAGAGGCGATGGAGGTGCTGATAGACCTGACGCCGGAGGTCGAAGGTGATCCTCTGGCCGACCCGGGACATGATATAGGAGCGGAAGGCCGCCAGGGCGTTCCGGGAGATGTTGACCGCCAGGAGGAGGATGACCAGGATGGCCAGTCTGCTCGTTCCTCCTCTCCCCCGCGAGAGGGGGAGCCTCTCCCCTCCGTCGCGGGCAGGAGGGGGCTCGGCGCGAAGGCCCTGGGCGCTGGGGGCGGTCTGGACCCTTCCCCCGGCCGGGGCGAGCACGTCGTCGATGAGGGAACGCATCAGGAGGGGGGGGGTCAGGCCGATGAAGGTGGCGGTCAGCAGGAGCGTGAGGCTGACGGCAATCAGCCCCCAGTAGGGGAGGGCATAGCTCATGAGCCGGATGAAGAGTTTCCGCGTGTCGAGACAGGCCTGACAGACGCCCATCCACTCCCGAATGGGCCGGCCACACTGCTTGCACCGCTTTTGAGCGGTCTTGGCCCCGCCCACGGTGCGCTTGACGACCTCCTCCTGATCGCCTGCGGGCCGGGCCTGTTTGACGAGGGTCTCGATCCGGTCCGGGACCTTCGAGAATTTGGGGAGGAGGGACTTTGAAAAGAGGGCCAGGGTGGTCCCTTCACGGGCCGTCCGGACCTTCAGCACGCCGCTGGCCAGCAGGTTCCGGATCTCCACCGCGGTGATCTCGGCGAGCGGGACCTGGACGATGTCGGGCGGGCCCTCCCCGTCCGGGCTGAAGGCGAGGAGGCGCCGGTCCGTGGCCAGGACCCAGGCGGGTCCGTAGTGGCCGTCGAGCTTGATGTCTGTGGAGAGGGAGACCCGGACCTCTTCGTCGGGGGCGAGGTTCAATCCGGCCCGGACCTCCTCAGGGACCTCCTCCTGAAGGGAGGCCTCGGGCATCGTCTCTTCTGTTTCCATAGTCCCTCTTGTCAGGCCTGTATTCCACGAGGACATATCCAGGCGATCCCGTCGGAAATCCCCCGACCCGCCCCCTCGCCAGGGCGAGGAACCGCCCGAACCGTATCGGCTGGAGCCTGGACGCCAGTCGTTCATTTCCATCAACCCCTTTTATTTCATCTGCGCCGGATTCCGTGAAGGACTATCCGGGCGATCTCGTCGGACATCTGCTGGATGGTGAGGCCCTCCTCGTTGTAGCGGAGGACCGACCGAACCGTGCCGAACAGGACCTGGGCGTCGGTGCGGGGGTGGACGACGTGGAGGGCGTCCGTGTCCCGCGCCCGTTCGAGCATCTGCGCGACGGCGTCGATCAGCTGGCTGCGCTCCTGGTGCCACCGCCGGCGGTTCGGGTTGCTCCCGCCTTCCACCTTGCTGTCCTCGATGTTCATCAGGCGGAAGAAGAAGCGGTTCTGGCTGAAGAAGGTGAGCAGGGTGGCGATGAGCTCGCGGATGGCGTCCTCCGCGTTCCCCTGGGCAGGCAGCGTGGACTGGATCTGGCGCTTGAGGTCCTCAACGTCGTTGAAGATCACGGCGAAGTAGAGGCTCTCTTTGTCCGGAAAATAGCGATAAATGGTCCCCTTCCCGACGCCGGCCTCCCTGGCCACGTCGTCCATCAGGACCTCGTGAAAGGCGTTTTCAGCGAACGCCTTGCGGGCGGTCTGGAGGATGCAGGCCACGCGGTCGCATTGCTTAGGCGTCCTGGGCGACCTGGGGGGATTGAGCACAGAGGCTGGCATGGGACCCTCTCAAAAATAGAACTGACCGGTCAGTTCTATTTTTAATATACCATATCCGGGGCGGCAAGGCAAGGGAAATGATGCTGTTTGCAAAGTTTTCTGCGAACGGAGGGGGGGTGGGAGATTCGTACTTGACCTTTGCGGTGTCTGTTCAGATATTGAGAGACCTATCCCCCCGACCCCCTTTCCTAAAGGAAAGGGGGAGAAAAGACCAGGTCGAGGACCTCCCCTCTCCTTCAGAAGAGGGGCCGGGGGAGAGGTCTGATCTGGAAAAGGAGTCCACAGATGACCCACGCCGAATTGCGAAGGCTCTACGGATATGCGGAGATCGACCCCTCCAGCCCGGTGGTGGCCGGGTCGGTCGGGACCTGGCGGATCACGTATCGCGTGGGCCTCTACGGGGTGGACGACGGGGGCGTGATCAAGGTGGTCTGGCGGTTCGTGAGCGACTGGGGCGCGCCGCAGTTCCGGGACCCGGCGGCGTCGGACTACGCGACGGTCTCCACGACCGGGCCGGCGTCGCTGCGGGCGGCGTTCGAGATGCGGCGCTACGTGAGGCCCTGGAACCGGTGCGTGACGGTGGACGTGTTCGACGAGTCGCTGTCCGAGGGGGATGCGGTGACGCTGACCCTGGGGGACACGTCCGGGGGGAGTCCCGGAAGCCGGGCGCAGACGTTCTGCCAGGAGGGCTTTGAGTTCCGCGTGGCCGTGGACTGGTGCGGGACGGGCGTGTTCGTGGAGGTCCCGTCGCCCAGGTTCCCGGTGGTGAGCGGGTTGGCGCACCGGCTCGTGGTGGCCGGGCCGTCAGAGGTCGCGGCGGGGGAGGAGACCTGGGTGGGCGTCAGGGCGGAGGACCTCTGGGGGAATGTGTGTACGGGCTACAGGGGGGAGGTGAGGCTGGCCGGGCTGGCCGGGCTGCCGGGGAGCTATCGGTTCGGGCCGGAGGACCGGGGCGTGAGGCGGTTCGAGGGGGTGAAGGCGTCGAGGCCGGGGGTCTGCCGGGTGAGGGCGGAGGACCGGGAGGGGGGGATGGCCGGGGAGGGGAATCCGCTGCGATGCGTTGAGAAGCAGGGGACTTATCGGCCCTTCTGGGGGGACCTGCACGGGCAGAGCGAGGAGACCATTGGGACGAACCCGGCCTCCTCTTACTTCCGATTCGCGCGGGATGCGGCGCTGCTGGACTTTGCGGGGCACCAGGGGAACGACTTTCAGATCACGCGGGAGGTCTGGGAGGAGATCAAAAAGCAGGCGAATGGGCACGATCAGCCGGGGCGGTTCGTGGCGTTCGTGGGGTATGAGTGGTCCGGGAACACGCCGCTGGGGGGGGATCATAACGTGTACTATCTCGCGGACGACGGGCCGCTGCACCGGTCGAGCCACGTGCTGATCCCGGATAAGTCTGACGAGGATACGGACTGCGCGACGGCGCTGGACCTGTATGCGGCGCTGAAGGGGCAGGAGGCCATGCTGGTCCCTCACGTGGGGGGGCGCTACTCCAACTTCGACTGGCACGACCCGGCGCTGGAGCGGGTGATCGAGGTCTGCTCGTCGTGGGGGGAGTTCGAGTGGTTCCTGCGGGAGGCGCTGGCGCGGGGCTATAAAGTCGGGTTTGTGGCGGGGAGCGACGACCACAAGGGGAGGCCGGGCGCGGCGCACCCCGGCAGCGGGTCGTTCGGGGTCTACGGCGGGCTGGCGTGCGTCTATGCGCGGGAGCTGACGCGGACAGGGGTCTGGGAGGCGCTGAGGGCCAGGCGCTGCTACGGGACGACGGGGCAGCGCATCCTGCTCCAGGTGACGGCGGACGGGCATCCGATGGGGGCGGAGGTCACGGCGACCGGGCCGCCGGAGGTGTCGGTGCGGGTCTGGGGGACCGCGCCGGTGGAGCAGGTGGACCTGTTCCGGGGGCTGGAGCAGGTCTACCGGTTCCCGGAGGTCGTGGAGCGGGCTGAGCATCAGGTGCGGGTGGCGTGGAGCGGGCAGCGCATCCGGGCGCGCAACCGGCTGGCCGTCTGGGATGGGGCGCTGGAGGTCGACCGGGGGCGCATCCTGAAGGCGGAGGGGTATGCGTTCGACGCGCCGTCGGAGGGCATCCGGGAGGCCACGGAGCGGAGGGTCGCGTGGAGGTCGGTCACGACCGGGGACGCGGACGGGGTGGTCCTGACGCTGGACGCCCCGCCGGAGGCGACGCTCGACTTCCGGACGGGCATTGTCAGCCGGAGGGTCTCGCTGCGGGAGGTCGCGGAGGGGCCGGTGACGGTCGAGGCGGGCGGGATCGACCTGAAGGTGGTCTTCGAGCGGCTTCCGCTGGGCGTAGGCCGGGAGGCCGCGTTTACGTTCCGGGAGAAGGGCCCTTCGACGATGCTCAGGGCAGGCCTGCCGCCCGGCTGCCACCCCTACTGGGCGCGGGTCCTGCAGACGGACGGGGGGAAGGCGTGGTCGAGTCCGATATATGTAACGACCTCACCCACCCCCTAATCCCCCTCCCTCTCCGTATACGGAGAGGGAGGGGGCAACAAGGGCTTTTTCCACAGGCAAGGGGGAGGGTGAGGTCTGACCCCTGACCCCTGTTCTTGACCTATGCGCATCCGAGGTGTTGAGTCCTCCTCCGACGTGGACGCCGTCTGCGACCTGATCGCAGGGGCGTTCGAGGTCCGGCCCGGCGCCGGGGTATCCTACTCGCGGACCTATCGCGCGCTGATGGAAGGGGATGGGGCGGTGACGCCGGACTGCTCCCGCGTGGCGGAGCAGGAGGGGGAGGTCGTCGGCCACGCCCTGGTCATCCCGAGGCAGATGGGCGTCTGCGGGATTCCCGTGCCCGCCGGGGTCGTGGCCTTCGTGGCCGTCCGTCAGGACGCGCGGGGGCAGGGCATCGGGATGGCGCTCGTGGAGGACGCGACCCGGCTCATGCGGGCGCGGGGGGCCCTGATCTCGCACCTGGCGGGGACGCCTGCGTTCTACCGGCGGTTCGGGTACGTGGAGGCCTACAGGAGGGGCGCAGGGCGGATGCGCCTGGAGGACCTGGCCGCTCACAGGGGGGGCGTGTCCATGCGGGAGGCCGGGACGGTGGACTGCGGGGCGCTGCACAGGCTGTTTGAGCGGGAGAACGCCGGGCGGACGGGGTGCGTCCTGCGAGATGCGGGCCAGTGGGCGTGGCAGCTCAGGGCGAACCATCCGGGGGGGTACGCGGCCTGCAACGAGGGGCTGGTGGGGTTTCGCGCGGAGAGATCGGACTGTCTCGTTGCGGAGCGAGGGGGGGAGGTCGTGGGATACCTGCGCCTGATGTCCGGGCCGGGGCGCACCCTGGCGCACGAAGGGGCTGCGGTGGACGGAGAGGCCGCCGCTGCCCTGCTCGCGCACGCCGGGGAGGTGGCGAGGGGGGTCCAGGCCGGAGAGGTCGAACTCTCGATCTCCCCGGACGGCTCTCTGTGGCGATGGGCTGCGGGGCAGGGCGCAACCTTTCTGGAGGGGCTGGACCCGGAGGCGCTGGCCAGGACGCTCAACGCCCCGGCGCTGCTGAAGCGGCTCACGCCGGTCCTGGCGGAGCGGGTCCGTCGCTCCGGGATGCGGGGGAGGTCCGTCCGGCTGCTGATCGAGACGGAGGGGGACCGCGTGGCGCTGCTGGTGACGCCGGAGGGGGTGACGGCCGGGACGGCCACGGAGGGGGTTGACTGGCAGGTGACGCTCCCGGAGATCGGGCTGACGCAGATGGTCTTCGGGACACGCGACTACGCCGCTGTCATCGGAGGGAGAGAGGGCGCGGACCGGGGGCTTGTGGAATGGATCGCCACGCTGTTTCCGGCGCAGAGGCCGTACATATATCTCAGTGACATGTTTTGATGTAGGGGCGCGGCATGCCGCGCCCCTACGCCTCCAGCGCCTCGCCCCAGTCGATCTGGTCGTAGTCCGTCAGGAGCGCCCCGGCGATCTGGGTCGTGTGGCGGACGGAAAATTCCTTTCCCGTGATGAGCTTCAACAGTTCCCGCTCCAGGCCGGCCTCGACGGCGTAGAGGCGGTCCACGTCAAAGGATTCGACGCGCTCCTTCGTGAGGTCCCTGTCCTCGAAGTTCTTGTAACAGGCATAGAGGGCGCTGTCGTCGACGGGGTCGGGCAGGGGATACCCGGCGAGGCGGCAGACCGCAGGCCGGTAGTCGTAGAGCAGGCACGCCCCGTCTTCGAGCAGGGGGCAGGGCCTGTGGGAGGCGCTCATTTCGGTGATCCGGAGCTGCATCCGGGCCGCCCGTTCCTCCGGGGTCCCCTCGATCACCTCCAGGCCCCCCCAGTTCGTGTCCCGCGCCCATTTCAGGTAGGCGGCGGCGCGCTCCTGCACGCGGAGACGGGTCTCCGGGTCGAGGTCGCTCAGGCCGACCCAGAGATAGAACCCCTCCAGCCACGAGATGTCGAAGGGCTGATGGCAGCAGTCGGTGCATCCGCGGCGGCAGTGGATCTGGCCGGGGTAGGCGTCCCGCACCTCCTCCGCGCGCGCGTCGACGCCGGAGAGGAGTTCCTGGTAACGGGAGAGGAGGCGATAGACCTGGTTCGCGAGGTCGTCCATGAGAACTACTGTACGCAATTCCTCTCCGATGTCAAGTTATTATTGGGGTCCTCTGATTTTTTGCTTGACTCCCATCCGCTCTGTGTATTTCTTCATGCTATTCGTCTGATGATGGGTGGTGCGGCTCGGGTTCGCGGCGTTCACGACTCCTGGATGTCCCGACCATAGAAAGGAGATCGGCACCATGAATCGGAGTTTCAGAACCATCGGGATGGTGACAGGCCTGTTCGCAGGGGCGCTGCTGGGGTGGGCCGGGGCGCAGGGGGATGAAAAGCCCTCCAAAGGGGACGCCTCCACGGCGCTGCGCTCGGCGCGGGTCTACATCCAGCAGCAGGTGTGGGAAAAGGCCATAGAACAACTGGAGATCACCGTGGCCGGAGATCCCGAAAACGCTGAGGCTCACTATCTGCTGGGCAAGATCTACGGCGACCGGGACATGACGGAGAAGATGGTGCGGGAGTTCGACGCGCTCAAGGCCCTCAAGGAGGTCAAGCCAGAATACCTTGAAGAGGTTAAAGGGTATCTCAGCCGGCACTGGTCCAGCCGGTTCAACGGGGGTCTGGCGGCGTTCAAGGCGGGCAAGCCGGAGAAGGCCGTTGAGGAGTTGAAAATGGCGCTTGTCCTGGATGGGACGAAGACCGAGGCGCTCAAGCTCCTGTCGGACGTCTATCTGGCCACGAAGCAGATGGCGCTGGGTATCGAGACGCTGGAGAAGGCGCTGGCCATGAACCCCGGCCTGGCTGACGTGGGGGTCTACATGAACCTCAACAAGGCCTACCAGGAGGTGGGGAACAGGCCCAAGCAGCTGGAGACGCTCCAGAAGGTGCTGGGCCTGGCCAAAGACGTGGGGGACCTGACGGCCCTGGCCCGGGCCTACGAGTCCGTCGGGGAGCCGAACAGGCAGATCGAGGCGCTGGAGAAGGCGGTGGCCGCGGCCCCCACGAACGGGGGGGTCGTGCTGGACCTGGCCACGCTCTGCTTCACGATGGCGGAGACGGAGCAGGACAGCCTGAAGGCAGCGCCGTATTACGACAGGGCGCTGAAGGCGTCTTCGCAGGCCCTGGCCGCCGACGTGAAGGTGCCCAAGCTGGCGGAGTTTTCGGCGCAGGTGCACTTCAAGCGGGGTCAGTACCGGGAGGCCGCGGGCTACTTCACCAGGCTGTGGGAGCTGAACCCTTCGACCGCAACCCCTCTGCTCAACGCGGGCCTCTGTTACCAGCGCCTGAAGGACGACGCGCAGGCGAAGGCCGCGTTTCAGAAGGCGACGCAGACCGACTCGACGAACGCCGAGGTCTGGCGGCGTCTGGGCGAGGTGTTGCACAAGGGGGGGGACTCCGACGGCGCGTTGGCCGCGTACGAGCGGGTGATCCAACTCAAGCCCGGGGACTCCGGGGCCCTGATGGGCCAGCTCTCGATCTACGCGCAGAAGGGTCAGGAGAGTTTCAAGAGGAAGGACTACGACCGGGCGGTGAGCGCCTTTCAGTCGTTTTTGAAGATCCAGCCGAACAACGCCGGGGTGCAGGACTGGCTCGGCCGGAGCTACTTCAACAAGGGGATGGATCGCTTCAATAAAGGGGACTACGACGGGGCGCTGGAGGCCTTCCGGCGCTTTGTGGAGATGAAGCCAAACGACTACGACGGCCTGGTCCAGCTGTCCAAAACCTATGGCCTGAAGGGGATGATGAAGGAGGCGCAGGAGGTCAGCCGCAGGGCCCAGGCCGCACAGTCACAGGGGAAGTAGGGGCGCGATATATCGCGCCCCTACGCTTTACAAGGAGGCGACTTCATGAGGCGTGTCTATCTGACGCTGGCGCTGTTGGGTATGGTCGCGGTTGCGGCTCTCATTCATCCGGTCTGGGCGGCCCCTGCGGGGAGCGACGTGGAGGGTCAGTTCAACCTGGGGGTGTCGTTGCTGCAAAAGGGGAAGGTGGATGAGGCCATCGCAACGCTCCAGAAGGTGCTCAAGATGAAGCCCGACCACGCCAGCGCCCGCATCAGCCTGGGCGCGGCCTACCAGCAGAAGGGGATGCTGGACCAGGCCGTCAAGGAGTACTGGATGGCGATCTTCAGCCAGCCGAACAACCCCGTGGCCCGGTACAACCTGGCGAAGGTGTTGATCCTGAAGAACAAGCCGGACTCCGCCATCACGGTCTTCCGGGAGGCGATCCGGCTAAACCCCGGCTACCACGATGCGAATGTGGAGATGGGGAAGCTCTTCTTCTCCAGGGGGGCCGTGGACTCGGCCGTCGCCGCGTACCGGCGGGCGCTGAAGGCCAAGATCGACCACGCGGACGCGCACGTCAACCTGGCGGAGGCCCTGGCCAAGCAGGGGAAACTGGACGAGGCCGTCTTCGAGTACAAGGAGGCGATCAAGTTCAAGCCGGACCACCCCGAGGCGCACTTCAAACTCGCCTATGTGCTGGCCGAGCAGAAGAGGGACCAGGAGGCCGTTGAGGAGTTCAAGGCGTTCCTGAAATATACGACGAACGTGGCCGGCTACGACGCCTGGCGCACTGCGGCCTCCCAGAACATCCAGGTCCTGGGCGGTAGGTAGAACGCGAAAGCCGCGAAATAAAAGCCGAAAGACGCGAAGCCCCTCTTCCCCTCCAGGGTGGATATGGGGTGGTTTCGCGTCTTTCGCGTTTTTCGTCTCTTTCGCGTCTTTCGCGTTACCGTTCGAGATACGCCCGGATCTGTCCGGGAAACTCCCGCACGCTGATCGGCTTGGAGAGGTAGCCGTCGAACCCCGCCGAGAGGTACTTCTCGTCGTCGCCGCGCATGGCGTGGGCCGTCAGGGCCACGATGACGGGCTGCCCGGCCCCCATCCTCTCCCGAATCTGCTTCATCAGTGAGACCCCGTCCATCTCCGGGAGCTGGATGTCCATCAGGACCAGGAGGGGACGCTCGGAGGCCACCAGGTCCGGCACCTGGCGCGGGGAGAGGGCCTGGATCACCCGATAGCCTTCGATCTCCAGGACGCTCACGAAGAGCTTCATGTTGTCGGGGTTGTCCTCGACGATCAGGATCTTCTCGCCCGCCATGGTCAGTCGCCGCTCCTTCCGTCCCCGTCAGTGGTCACGATCTTCGCCAGGACCTCCACCACCTGGCCGTCCCACCACCCTTTCTTCGTCTCCTCCCACAGGACCTCGAGGGCCTTTTCGGCCGGCATGGCTGGCTTGTAGGGACGCTGCGTCCGGAGGGCGTCGTAGACATCCACGACGGACATGACCCGGGCAATGAGGGGGATCTCCTCGCCCTTGAGCCGGTCGGGGTAGCCCGAGCCGTCGAAGCGCTCGTGATGGTGGCGGATGATCGGGAGGACTCCCCTGAGGGATTTGAGCGGGCTGCAGATGCGCTCCCCGATGAGGGGGTGCTCGCGCACGATGCGCATCTCCTCCTCGGTCAGTCTGGCGGGTTTGTTCAGAATGGCGTCTGGGATGCCGATCTTCCCGACGTCGTGCAGGACGCCTCCCTGGCGCAAGGCCCTGATGGGGCCGTTGTGGTCCAGGCCGAGGCGTTCACCCACGAGCACGGAGTAGTTCGCCAGCCGGGCGCAGTGGCCCTCGGTGTAGGGGTCCTTGGCCTCCACGCCCAGGGCCAGGCTCCCGATGACGGTCTCCGCGTGGTCCAGCTCGTCCGTGTAGCGCTTCACGCGCAACAGGGAGCGCACCCGCGCCAGGAGTTCCGTCCGGTCAAAGGGCTTGGTCAGAAAGTCGTCCGCGCCGGCCTCGATCCCCCGGATGCGGTCCTCCTGATCGCTGAGGGCGCTGACGATGACGATCGGGGTCAGGATCGTGGCCGCGTCGCTCTTGAGCCTCTGGCAGACCTCGTAGCCGTCCAGGACCGGCATCATGACGTCGAGCAGGATGAGGTCGGGGTGGTGCGCGGCCACCTGTTGCAGGGCCTCCTGCCCGTTCTGGGCCTCGATGACGCGGTAGCCGTTCATCGTCAGGTGCGCCCGAATCAGGGCGATGTTGTCCGGCAGGTCGTCCACGACCAGGATGCAGGCCGGGGCGCTCGGGTCGCAGACAAGGGCGGGGAGATTCTTCTGGGATGTGGAACGGTTCACGTGAGAGACCTCAAAAAAAATCCTGGGGTTGGGGGTCAGGGGAGGAGGGTGGCCCTCACCCACCCCCATACCCCCTCCCTCTCCCAAATTTGGGAGAGGGAGGGGGTTTCAAGGGCCTTATCCACAGGCTTGGGGGAGGGTGAGGGCTGTTCCTCCATTCTCTACATCCTGAGTCGGTCCAGGCATGTCTCCGCCCGGAGGAGGTCCGCCGAGAAATGGGCGCTCACCCGCGATGCCCGGTCGGCGACGGCGGAGGCGATGAGGCCGGGCTCCGGGGGCGTCACAGGGCCGGGCTCCGGGTCGGCCTCCTCGATCCCGACCCGATGGCCCGGGAGGGGGCCGGCGGTCTGGCGAAGGGCGCGGGCCTGCATGCGCCAGGTCGCCGCGGAGGCAGAGAAGCCCGCGACGAGGTCGCCGTAGGACCTGCGCCGGGGGGCGTATGCCTCCTGCATCGCCCACAGCCACTCCCGGTTCTCCGAGAAGTAGCGCTCGCGCGCCTCGCTCAGGTCTCGCGCGTGTTCCCGGCCTCCGGTCACCAGCCGGCCCGGCGCTCGATGGGCGGCGAGGTGTCGCCACTCGTTGCCGCTGACGAAGGCCGCCACGGTGGCCTCGCGCCCCCACGTCAACAGGTCACCGTCCCCGCGCGGGGAGAAGCGGGGGCGAAGGCTCCGGCTGTGCGGCGCGCTATTCAGGAGGTCCTTCAGCGCTCGCTGGGCCACGTCCAACGGCACCCGCACATCCGAGAATCCGAAAAGCCCCTCCACGAGGGCGCTGGCCAGGATGCCGTGGAACCGGCGCTCCAGCATCTCCGGCTCCGAGAAGAGGTCGAGGTAGAGGTTCGGGCCGACGGCGGACATCACGCCCACCTGTCCCGGCAGGCAGGGGAAGGATTTCAGCGCCCGCGCGATCTCCTGGCCGCGCTTCTGGAAGGCGGCGCAGAGGTCCAGGGTGGGGCTGGAGACCTTCGCGCGCCTGAGGAAGACCTCCACCTGCTCCCAGACGCGGCCCTGGTCGATCCGCCCGTCCTGGGCGATCTGGCGCATCTTGTCGAGCCGGATGCTCCAGGGGCAAACGGCGTCCACGGAGAACCCCTTCCCGTGCCGGGTCGGCTGGCCCCGCTCCACACAGTTGACCAGGGCGTAGCGGCTGGTGTGGGGGGGGATGAGGACGCTGTGCTTGAGCGCCCGGTTCTGCGTCTGGCCCACGATGCACTCCGACTCCCCGCCGTAGAGGGAGACGCTCAGGGGGTTGGTGATGCGGACGGCGTCCTCGCAGGAGACCTCCTCGATCAGGGCCCCGCCGTCCCTGCCGTCGGACAGGGTGAGGACCTTCGGGGGCGCCTCGTCGATGCGGGCCGGAAAGATCGGGTAGACGGTCACGTGCGGGAGCCGGCCCTCCCGGTCGGACAGGGGAGGACCCAGACGAACACCCTCCAAAGCCGCTTTGATGATGCGTGTGGCGTGGCCCACAGGACAACCCCAACGATGAAGTATGAACGATGAACGCAGAATCCAGAATCCAGAATCCAGGAGCCAGAAGAAAAGTCTTTTGCCTTTATTCTGGATTCTGAATTCTGACTCCTGTATTCTGCTTTTTGCTTTTCATTCTGGATTCTGAATTCTGACACATCTTTCGGTCATTTTCGGTCACCCGCTACCAATTAGCGGAGCAGCAGGCG
>CAYRZX010000149.1:11971-15719 GCA_964428665.1 uncultured Gemmatimonas sp. | reverse complement strand
ACAGGCGCGGCCTTTCGACCGCGCCTGTCTTTTTGCAGAGAGTCTTGTTGAACCTCGAACCAGCCGCCTCTCAGCTCCCCTTCACCCACCCCTTCCGGGACAGCTTCGACAGCCTGTTCTGCCGGTGGCACTCCTCCATCACCGCCACCTGCACCCCCACCTGCTCCGGCGTGATGAACAGGGGCGCGCCCTTGCGGAGCACCTTATAGAGATGGTCATAGAAGGCCTGCGACATGGACCGGAACGAATCCCGCTGCGCGGCCGTGGGCTCCCAGGTCTCCTCGCGCCACTTCAGCTCCTCCCGGCAGTAGCTGGGCCCCGGCAACGGCGCCCGGATCAGCCTCTGACCGGGCGCCTCCTTCACCTTGAAGTACCGCCACTTCAGGCCGGAGGACCCGCCCGTGAGCCCGCCCCGCGTCCCGTAGACCTGGAACATGTCTCCCGAGTACGCGCAGCAGGAGGAGATCTCCAGGTCCACCGTGGGCAACCCCTTCCTGTGCAGCAGGACCTTCACGTGGTCCTCGGCGTCCCCATACGTGTTCGCCCGGTCCATCTGGCAGAACACCTCCGGCATGTTCCAGCCCAGCAGGCAGAGCGCCTGGTCCATCGGGTGCGGCCCCGTGTTCAGGAGATTCCCCCCCCGGAACTCCTGCAGGGTCTGCCAGTCCCAGCGCCGGGCGAACCCGTTGTAGGAGATCTTGATCAGCACGACCCGCCCCAGGACCCCGGACCTCAACACCTTCAGAATCTGCTGGAAATGGGCCGCGTAGCGCGACTGCTGAAACGGCGCCAGGACCCGCTTCGCCTGCCTCGCCGCCGCGGCCATGCGCTTGAAATCCTTTACCGTGGGGGCCAGCGGCTTCTCGCAGACCACATGATGCCCGGCCTTCAGGGCGTCGACGGTCCCCTGCGGGTGCAGATGGCTCGGCAGGGCGTTGACCACTAGCTCGATGTCGTCCCGCTTCAACAGGTCCCGGTAAGTCGTATACGCCTCACACCCGTACTCCTGCTCCGCCCGCTCCCGGCGGTCTTTCAGCGCATCCGAGACCGCCACGATCCGGTACTGCTCCGGCGACTGGGACAGCCATGCGGCGTGGATGTTGCGCCCGCTGCGCCCCTGCCCCAGGATGCCCACCCGCACGATACGCCCCTGCTCCTGCTTCGCAGCCATAAGACCCTTCTCCGGTGGATATGAATGTGATGAGTTGGCACATGAGTCCGCAGCCAATGTACTATGGGGAAACGCGGGCGTCAAGCGAAAAGGCCCGTCCCCCTCATCGCCGCGCAGGATCGTAGCGCGTTGAAGCACTGTCGCTTATGCGTAAGACGGCAAAAAACACGAGAATTTCCCTTGACACGATCTGGATTTTGGCTTATAATTTAGGTTCGGTTGGCCTGAGAAAAAACCATAAGGAACTTAGCAGAACCTGCCCACCAACCCAAGAGGCATCTGCTCATCCCCGACACGGCATCGTGCGTCCGTTCGATTTCGGGGATCAGCGGATGTTTTTTTTTGCATTCATTAGCAAAGGGGTGCATCCGCAGGGGTGTAAGTCATGAACCTCCTCGAACCCACATCCGACGGACTCGCGCAGAAGATCCATCGCCACATCCCCCCTGGCGAGGAGGAGCTGATCCGCGTCTATGCGGACCTCACCCCCGCCAGGGTGTTCGGGGAGCAGTGGGTCGTCGTCACGAAGGAGCGCGTCCTGGTCGTCCCGCCGGACGGCGAGGACGGCGTCGCCGACGTGTCCATCCAGGACATCTCCGCCGCCCGCACGGAGGCCCTGGTCGGGGGCGGGCGGCTGGAGATCGAGCGAAAGGCCGGGCCGACCCTCTTCATCCCCTATTCCGGCACCCTGGCCCTCAAGTTCTCCGAGGTGGCGCGCGGGATCGAGCAACTCCGCAAGGGGGAGCCGTTCATGATCAACCCGCACCTCGACCGGACCCGGTGCCAGAGGTGCGGCCGCCTCCTGCCGGAGAAGAACGGCATCTGCCCGGCCTGCATCCGCCGGCTGGCCACCCTGGGGCGGGTCGCCGGCTACCTGAAACCCTACAAGGGCCGCGCCCTCCTCCTGGCCGCCGCGTCCATCGTCACCACCTTCTCGGAGCTGATCCCCCCGATGGTCACGCGGCGCATCGTGGACGACGTGCTCGTGCCCAAGGGGGCCGTCGCCGGGATGGACGAGCGCATCGCCCTGCTGGGCCTCCTGGTCCTGGCCCTCGTCGTCGTCCGCGCCCTCAGCTGGGGCGCGGAGTGGGTGCACGGCTGGATCGCCACCTATCTGGGCGCGCGCGTGACCGCCGACATCCGCAGCCGGCTCTACCGCCGCCTCGAACTCCTCTCGCTCCAGTTCTACGACAAGCGGCAGATCGGGTCCGTCATGTCCCGCGTCACGCGGGACGCCGGCATGCTCCAGGAGTTCCTGGTGGAGGGCCTCCCCTACCTCGTGATCAACGGCCTGATGCTCCTCGGCATCCTGGGGTTCCTGCTCTACATGAGCTGGGGGCTCACCCTCTACATCCTGGTCCCCGTCCCCCTCCTGCTGGCCTGGGGCATCCTCTTCTGGAAGCGGATGCGACGCTACTTCCACAAGTGGGGGCAGGCCTGGTCCAAACTCACCGCGCGGGTGAATGAGGCCCTGTCCGGCATCCGCGTGGTCAAGGCGTTCGCGCAGGAGGCCCGCGAGGTCGAGGAGTTCGAGAGACGGAACGCCACGATGCAGAAGGTGGGCGTGGAGACGGACCGCAACTGGTCCATCTTCTTCGCCACCACGGGCCTGGTGACCGGCCTCGGCGTGGCGGCCGTCTGGCTGTTCGGGGGGCAGGAGGTCATCGGGGGAAACCTGACCCTGGGCACCCTCCTGGCGTTCTACTCCTACATGTGGCTCCTCTACGGCCCCCTCCAGTGGTTCGGCCAGGTCAACTCCTGGATGACGCGGGCCTTCGCCGGGGCCGAGCGCATCTTCGAGGTCATCGACACCCCCACGGAGGCCTACGAGGACCCGGACGCGGTCCCGATGCCCGACCCGCAGGGGCGGGTGACCTTCCGGAAGGTCACCTTCGGCTACGACAAGAGCAAGCCCGTGCTCAAGGAGATCGACCTCGACGTGGCGCCGGGGGAGATGATCGGCCTGGTGGGCAAGTCCGGCGTGGGCAAGACCACCACCGTGAACCTGATCGCCCGATTCTACGACGTGGACCACGGCGTCATCGAGATCGACGGCGTGGACCTCCGGAAGGTCCGCCTCGAGGACCTGCGCCGGCAGATCGGCATCGTGCTCCAGGAGCCGTTCCTGTTCAGCGGGACCATCGCCGAGAACATCGGCTACGGCCGGCCCGGCGCCAGCTTCGAGGAGGTCGTGGAGGCCGCGAAGGCGGCCAACGCCCACGCCTTCATCGTGGCCAAGCCCGACGGCTACGACACCCAGGTGGGCGAGCGGGGCGCCCGGCTCTCCGGCGGGGAGCGCCAGCGCGTCTCCCTGGCCCGCGCCATCCTCCACAACCCGAAGATCCTGATCCTGGACGAGGCCACCTCCTCCGTGGACGTGCAGACCGAGAAACAGATCCAGGAGGCCATCGGCCGGCTGGTGCAGAGGCGGACCACCTTCGCGATAGCGCACCGCCTCTCCACCCTCCGGAACGCCAACCGGCTCGTGGTCCTGGACGCCGGGCGCGTCGTGGAGGTCGGGACGCACCAGGAGCTGCTGGAGCGGCAGGGCCACTTCTACAACCTCGTGCAGCTGCA
>CAYRZX010000149.1:0-11871 GCA_964428665.1 uncultured Gemmatimonas sp. | reverse complement strand
CCCGAGGTGAACGCCAAGCTCCGGGCTGCCAAGCCCTCCGACGAGCCCGTGCTCATCCAGGTGGTCGCGGACCTGGCCGACGACAGCTCGTTCCGGGAGCGCTGGCTGGTGGTCACCGGCCAGCGCCTGCTGGTCATCCCCTCCGACGGCGCGGACGGCACCGTGGAGGTGCCGATGGAGCAGGTGAAGGCCGTCCGAACCGAGGCCCTCATCGGCGGCGGCCGCCTCGAGCTGGAGCGAAAGCAGGGGGCCCCGGCCTACCTGCACTACACCAGCTCTCTGGCCCCCAAGTTCGCCGAGGTGGCCGAGGGCATCCGGCAGCTCACCAAGGGGGAGGCCCTCGCCCTGCCCGAGGAGGTCCCGCGCACCCGCTGCCCCAAGTGCCGGCGCCTCCTCCCGGAGAAGGACGGCATCTGCCCGGCCTGCGTGAAGCGGTGGGACACGTTCCTGCGGATCGCAAACTATCTGAGGCCCTACCGGGGTAAGGCGGCGACCCTGGTGCTGATGACCGTGGCCGGCACCCTGACAGGGCTGATCCCGCCCATCATCACCCGACACATCATCGACGACGTGCTGACGCCCCGCGCCAACTTCAGCCTCCTGGTCTGGCTCGCGCTGGGGCTTCTGGGCCTCCGCGTCCTGGGCTGGGGGCTGGAGGTGGGCCGGGGGTGGCTGAACGTCTGGGTCGGCAGCCGGACCACCGCGGACATCCGGTCGCAGCTCTACCGGCGCATGCAGTACCTGCCGCTGAAGGTCTTCGACAGACGGAAGGTGGGCACCCTGATCTCCAGGATCACCAACGACTCCGACCGGCTCGAGGGATTCCTGATGTTCGGCCTCCCCCACCTCTTCACGAACGGCCTGATGCTGGTGGGCATCCTCGGCCTCCTGCTCTACATGAGCTGGGGGCTGACCCTCTTCGTCCTGCTCCCGGTGCCCGCGATCATCCTCGGCAGCCTCCTGCTCTGGAAGCGCCTGATGGCCAACTGGACCCGCTGGTCGGCCAGGTGGTCGCGCCTCTCCTCCCACCTGAACGAGTCCATCTCCGGCATCCGGGTGGTCAAGGCCTTCTCCCAGGAGCGGAGGGAGGGGGTGCGCTTCGACCAGCGCAACGAGGGCGTGCGGGAGGCCAGCGTCACCGCCGACCGGAGCTGGTTCCTCTTCTTCACCGTGATCAACTTCCTGATGAGCTTCGGCGTCTTCTTCGTCTGGTACTTCGGCGGGAGGCAGATCCTGCGGCAGGAGTTGACCCTCGGCGCGCTCATGGCCTTCATCAGCTACCTCTGGCTCCTCTATGGCCCCCTCCACTGGTTCGGGGAGATCAACAACTGGATGACGCGGGCCTTCGCCGGGGCCGAGCGCATCTTCGAGATCCTCGACGCCCCGGCCGAGCCGTCCGAGGACCCCGACGCCGTCCCGATGCCCCGGATGGAGGGCCGGGTGACGTTCAAAGAGGTCGCCTTCGGCTACGACCGGGTCAAGCCCGTGCTCAAGGCCATCGACCTGGAGGTGGCGCCGGGCGAGATGATCGGCCTGGTCGGCCGATCCGGCGTGGGCAAGAGCACGATGATCAACCTGATCTGCCGCTTCTACGACGCGGACCGGGGGGAACTCCTCATCGACGGCGTGGACATCCGGAAGGTCCGCCTGAAGGACCTCCGGGGCCAGATCGGCATGGTCCACCAGGAGTCCTTCCTGTTCAGCGGCGCCATCGCCGAGAACATCGGCTACGGCAAGCCGGGCGCCTCCTTCGACGAGATCGTGCGGGCCGCGAAGGCGGCCAACGCCCACGAGTTCATCGTGGCCAAGCCCGACGGCTACGACACCCCGGTCGGGGAACGGGGGGACAAACTCTCCGGCGGCGAGAAGCAGCGCATCGCCATCGCCAGGGCCATCCTGCACGACCCCAAGATCCTGATCCTGGACGAGGCCACCTCCTCGCTGGACACCCAGACCGAAAAGAAGATCCAGGAGGCCATCGCCCGGCTCGTCAAGGGCCGGACCACCTTCGCCATCGCCCACCGCCTCTCCACGCTCCGCAGCGCGAACCGCCTGGTCGTCATAGACGACGGCAAGATCGCGGAGGTCGGCACGCACGAGGAGCTCCTGACGCGGCAGGGCATCTTCTACCGCCTGGTCCAGACGCAGAAAGAGACCTCCTCCGTCGTGGCCGTGGGCGGAGGGAAAGATGATCCTAACGCGAAATAGACCCCTCGGAGCAACGTCATGGCATCCGAAGAAAAAGTGACTCAAGACGCCTCGCCTTCCAGCGAGAACGGAAGGCCGAAGCCCACGCCCATCGAGGTGACCCACCCGGAGCGCGTCGACCCGAAGGCCGTCCGCCTCCTCCGGGAGCCCCCCTGGAAGCTGCGCCTGACCATCGAGGGCGACCGCTCCTACCTGAAGGTCAAGGTCGTCCGCGCCGCGCCCCTGTCCCAGCCGTCCCGCTACGTCTGCTTCCTGGACGGCAAGGACGAGGTCGTCTGCATGGTCGATGACCTGAGCGACCTGGAGGCCGGGTCCCGCCGCATCACCCTGGAGGAGCTGGACCGGCGCTACCTCACCTCCAGGGTCGAGCGCATCGAGTCCATCCGGAGCGACTTCGGGGTCTCCTACTGGGACGTGCAGACCGACCGGGGCCGGCGGGAGTTCGTCGTGCAGGACGTGTCCGAGAACGCCCAGTGGCTGGGCGAGCGCCGGCTGCTCCTGATCGACGTGGACGGCAACCGCTTTGAGATCCCCGACCTCGACGCCCTCGACCGCCGCAGCGCGAAGTTTCTGGAGTCGGTGATTTAGAAGTTATACGCCACGCAGGTTTTAGACGCAATGCTCAGAGGGAGACAAATGAGACACGAAGACCACAACAGAGAGATCTTGAAAGGATTCAACAACCCCAAACGGGAAGAGCGCGCCCTGTCCCTGCTGGACCTCATCGAACTGAGGACCTTCGACCTCGACCTTGCGGCGTGGTTTGTGTCCCTCGTCTCCCGCGGCGCCTCCTACATCACCGGCTCAGGGCCCGGCGGCGTGGGCAAGACCACGACCATGCGGACCCTGCTCAGCTTTGTGCCGGGCAACCTCCGCTTTGCCATTGCCCTGCCGGGAGAGGTCTCTGCCATTGACGGCGTTCCGC
The DNA here is from genome assembly GCA_964428665.1 of uncultured Gemmatimonas sp. Taxonomy (GTDB): domain Bacteria; phylum Latescibacterota; class UBA2968; order SICM01; family SICM01; genus SICM01. Next base: position 8,738 of record CAYRZX010000149.1, on the reverse strand, counting down.
ATTGCGTCATCTCCAACGAACTCAGCGACCATCCCCCCCCACGTACCTGTGGGGTCAGAACCTGCGCGACTTCTTCGCCCTTTCGGAGCAGGGCCATCTGCTCGTGGGCAACGTGCACGCCGACGGCCTGAAAGAGGTCCGTGGCCAGATCGTCGAGACCAACAGCGTCCCGGAGTCCCAGTTCCGGGCCGTCAACCTCTTTGTCTTCATCTGCCTCGAAGGCGGGAATCCCCGCGGGGGCCGCGTCAAAGACCGGACCACGCGGCGCGTGATCAATAAAATCTTCTATTCCGACGGCGCCTCGGAACACGAATCCGTCTACACCCTCGAAACCGGGTTGACGCCCAATGCGCCGCGCGACCCGGACCGCGAGAGACTCTGCCGGGCCTTCCTCGAAGAGACCCTGAACGGCCCGGAGCGGACCCTCGAAGGCGTGCGACGCCGATTCCTGGAATGGGGAAAAAACAACGACGGGCGCCCTTATGGCAACCCCCTCATCCCTCCTCCTCCCCGGCCAGATCGAGGATGACGACCTGCGGCGGCACTTCTGCGCCCTGGGCGTCGGCACCGTGGCCGCCTACAAACTCTGGTGCTACCGGCACGGCCTGAGCACCGACCTCCGCAAGACCCCCGAACAGCGCGATGCCGAGCGGGCGCTGTTCGACCGCCTGCGGCCCGCCCCCGACCCGGAGGTCAGCAGACACCACAACCCCCGCCGCGCGGACCTGCTCGCCCGCATCCTGACGGGCGAATTCCGGGAAGAGACCCTCTCCGACGTCCCCTCGCGCATCCGGAAAATCTACAACGCCCTGGACGGCGACCAGGAGGCCCGCGACGCCCTGCGCCGCCTCGTCCTGCACGCCGAAAAATACGGCGACCTCTTCCGTCCGTCGCACGCCTTTCCCGGACTGCCCCCCGGCTTTCACAACACCTATGTCGCCGGCCTCGGCCAGCTCGCCCGGCGTCACCGGGACTGGCTGCGCCCCGTGGAGGCGTGGCGGCCCGACAGCGGGAAACCCCGGCGGCAGTTCTACACCCTCGCCCGCCACCTCCTGGCCCGGTACCACGTGCCCCCCTGCATGGACGCCGCCTGGTTCCAGGGGGACACCCCTGACGCCCGTCAGCAGCAGACCTGGTTCAAGCACGTCGGCTTCGGCCAGAACATCCGCACCGCCGGCGTGCCCATGAAGATCACGAAACGGATGGCGCACCTCTTCACGAACCAGCGGAGCGCCCGTCTGTCCATCCTCCGGGCCCTCCGCATGGCTCAGGTGGAGGCCCTGGGGGGCGCCCCCCCGCTGGCCTGGTCCATCTCCTCTGTCCTCGGAAAGTCCCTTGAGAACGAGGACTTCTGGGTCACCGTCGTCCACTTTTTCGTCAACAACCCCATGCTGGAAGGCTCCTACGTCGAGCCGATCATCGACTACATCCGCCACCAGAAATTCACGCCCAGCCGCACCCTCCAGCCCGACGGGACCTTCGCCGAGGGCCCCTCGTCCCACCCCAGCTTCTCCATAAAGGGCCGCAGCGCCGTCAAGCTCCTCCGGCAGGTGGACGAGTGGCACGTCCAGTTGACCGGCGAGGAGAACATCCGCCTGGAGAAATGGGAGCCGTCGAAGTTCCGGGAGTTCTCCCACACCGAAATCGATTCTGAAACCGGCCGCACCTTCACCTGGACCATTCACGAACTCCTCACCTCCGCCCAGCTCGCCGTGGAGGGCCGGGTGATGCACCACTGCGTGGCCTCCTACACCCGGCGGTGCGTGAGCGGGGAGGCCTCCATCTGGTCCCTGCGCGTTCAGGACATGGATGCCGCGGAGTTAGAGCCGTACAACGTCCTCACCATCGCCCTGGACACCAGGAAAAGGCTCGTCACCCAAGCCCGTGGCCGCTACAACCTCCAGCCCTTCGACCGGGCCGGCCTCGCCAAGCAGCGCCGCACAGGACGCCCCTACCTCCGCCTCCTGCGGGAGTCCGGCCGCATCCTCCGCCTCTGGATGGACCGGGAGGGCATGGCGCACGGGTGACGAACAGCCCTCTGAGAAGACAGCAGGAGGCCGTATGCCCCGCAACGACCCCCCCCTTCAAAATCAAGAGGCGGCGCTTCTTGCGCCGACCAAAGGAGCCAGAGCATGGAGTCAAGGGAATCAATAGAGACCCAAAAAAACCGGGCATACAAACTATTGGAGAAGGTCAATGCCTCCCTGGAAGCCGGTGAGATCGATGAGGGGCGCTGGTTCAGGGAGGTGGCATCGGTTATCACGCCCGCTTACCTGGCCGGTAATAATCCACGTGCCCAGTCGGGACACAGCGGTGACGAAGCTCATTGGGAACACGCCCGCAGTCTTGTCGTAGATGCCATTGATAGAAACGGCGCCTTTTTGGACATCGGATGTGCAAGCGGCCATCTGATGGAATGTGTACAGAGATGGGCGGCGAAACGCGGGTTTGTCGTGGAGCCATACGGCCTCGACATTGCCCCCGAGCTTGCTGAACTCGCACGCCATCGGCTGCCTCAGTGGGCGGACCGGATATTTGTGGGCAACGCCCTCTATTGGGAACCTGCCGTGCGGTTCGATTTCGTTCGGACAGGGCTTGAGTATGTCCCAACAAGACGCCAGCGTGATCTTATAAACCATCTTCTTCGTAAGGTCGTTGCACCGGGCGGCCGATTAATTGTGGGAACCTGTAACGAGGAGAGAGAAGGGGTGCGCGTCGGACCGTCTCAAGAAATGGCAGTTGCGTCAGAGACGACGGTTGCATCGTGGGGGTTCACAATCGCTGGTCGTAGTGAGCGCCGCCATTACCACGACGAGCGTCTGCTTTATCGCGTTTTCTGGATAGACGCCATTGATGAAAGTGCGCAGTAGGGCATTCTCCGCTGCACGCTGCTGGCGTCTCACGACGGCTGGTCGATCGGGACAGGGTACCCGGCGCAGAGAAAGGCGATCCTTGCGGGCTACGGCGGGCTGAACGCGAGCGCCATTGAAGAGCTGCCCTACTGGGAGATGCGTCGCCGTGCGCATTCCCTGGCCTGTTATCTGAGGGACAACCTGGACTGCCGCAGGGTTGCAGAGCATATCAGGCAGATCGCCGACGGAAACAGCCCGCTCCGTGTCAATTAGATGCGCACACATGGACACACCAACGCGAAATGAAGAGGCGATCACAGCAGCGTTCGACCCGGACTCTCCCACGTCAGGTATCCAGGAGGCGATCGACGCCCTTGGGGAGCGTGGGGGCTGCGTCCGGATCCCGGCCGGTGAGTGGCGGCTGCGTCGTTCGGTGATTCTTCGCAGTAAGGTGAGCCTCGTCGGCGACGGACCGGCGACGACACTGACGATCAACCCGCCGAAAGCGCTGCGCCTGGCACGCGACGCGCGCAAGGGCTCGCGCAGCGTCCACGTGAGGGGCAGGTCGCCCTTTGTCCCTGGCGACGGCGTCGGGCTATCCGACCGTCTGCGTCAGTGGTGGGATGGCACGCACACCACGGTGACTTCTGTGGATGGCCCCATCGTCGGCCTGAGCGAGCCACTGACGCGGGGATTGACGATGAAGGAGGGGGCGCGGATAGTGGGGGTCTTCCCTGGCATTACGGCAGTGCGCAGCCAGGACCTGAGGATCTGCGACCTGATGCTTCGCGGGTCGAGAGACCCCGAGGGACCCTGGTGGCAGGACTTCACGTACAGCGCCGTCCATCTCGTGCACTGCTTCAGCGTGCGTGTGCTGAACGTAACCGTCTGGGATTGGCCGGCGGACGGCATTTCCGTACAGGGCGGCTGGGATGCGCAGATCGCCCACTGCCACGTCCGCTTCTGCCGCGGGCACGGCTTCCACCCAGGCACCGCGCTGCAACGCAGCGTCTGGTCCCACAACATCGCCATCGGCAACGGCGGCGACGGTCTGTATTTCTGCGGGCACGTTCGAGACTCCGTGTGCAGCGACAGCGTGTTCACGGGCAACGCGCTCAGCGGGATCGGAGGCGTGGGACATGGGCAAGACCGCCATAACGTCATCAGCAACAACGTCTGCTCGGAAAACGGGAGGGGGGGGATCAACGCGTGGGACGGCATCGAGCACGTGATCACGGGGAACATGCTGCGCAGCAACTCGCGGGAGAAGCCGGGCGCCTACCCTGCCCTGCGGCTCCACAACGTCCAGCGGTTCCTCGTCCAGGGCAATCGCTGCGCCGAAGACCAGAACCCGCCTACCCAGACGCGCGGCATCGTCGAGAGCGGAGACAGTGACTGGAACCTGGTGAGCGGAAATCTGTGCGCCGGGATGGCGGAGCCCACTACGATGGTCGGCCACAACTCGCGCGCGGAGGGGAACCTCGCGTAACAGCGCCGAAACGCCCCTCTCTTCCATCGCGCTCTTTCTGGCCAGCGCAGGAGAACTCCAATGCCAGAGATTATCATAAAAGACGAGATTGCGCGAAGAAATCTTGAGTTGACGCGCATCGCCGTTCGCAATGGGGAATACGGGAAGCCATACCTGGGCCTCGACACAAAGGCATACAGGGACTTTAGGGAGGGGAGATCGTCGAAACCGCCGGGACAGGACCACGACCAGGCTACGGCTCTGATGATGCGTGATGTTCAGGGGGAGGAGGTGCTCTGTCTGGCGGGAGGTGGGGGTCAACAATCTGCCGAATTTGCTTTATGTGGAGCAAAGGTCACCGTCCTCGACTTGACCCCCGAGCAACTGGAGCTTGACCGGATCGCAGCGGAGCACTACGGGTATGACGTAACCTTGATCCAGGGAGACGTGCGAGACCTGTCCGGACTGCCGGGCGATCACTTTGGCCGTGTCTATCAGCCTATATCGTCTCTCTATGTCCCTGACTTGCGCGAAGTAAACCAGGGTGTTGCCAGAGTGTTGAAATCGGGTGGATTATACTTTTGCAACTACACTTATCCGGTGCTTTACATGGCTGAAAAGAAGGCTGGGATGGCGAGGCATACGTGGTGCGATTCAGCCAACCCCACGTCAGCGGGCGAGTCCTGGAAAGAAAGAGCGATGGTTTGATGAACTTCACCGAAGGGGAGTTCTTCGGCGAATTCAACCATCTTTTTTCAGATATCATAAATGGACAGATTGCAGAAGGATTGAGCATCGTCGGAGTTTGGGAATGCCCAGGCAGGCGGCTTGAGCGTTCAAAACTTACTCCCGGTTCTCGTGAACATCAGGATAGCGTCCTGCCCTATGGCCTGTCGGTTGTGAGCAGGTTTACCGGATAGTAAAATGCGTAACTCGCATTCGTGATTACTGAATACAGCAGGATGCCGTATGACCTGTCATGAACTTCCTCCAGCGGCCAGAGAACTCTGTGCGGCATTTGTTGGCGGGCTCAAAGAGATCCTCCACACGAAATTGCACGGAGTCTATCTGTACGGGGCCTTCGCCTTCCAGGATTCAGGGCCGACCCAGGACCTGGATGAGCGCCCGATTCCCGCAATGGGCGCCTCTCATTCAGGCGGCCGTAAGGTCCTATGAAGGCACGGGGATGCCGGGTGGCGAAGAACTTCTGAGCAGCGAGGCGAGGCGCTTTCTCGAATTTGCCTCTGAGCGCATCCGCGAGGCTCGCAACTTATAAGGGCGATTCTGTCGTCTATAGGAAGTTATACGACATCGGGATAAAAGGGAACCTCGATGCCCATTGACAATTCTGAATTTGTGCGGGCGCTGATCAAGCGTTTCCACCTGAGCATTTTTCCAAACCACGCTTACGATGGCTCAACTATCCGGGTTCAGATCCGTAATTCCTTCTCATCGGAAATCGCCCAACACCTTTCAGAACAGCCAGGACACGGAGACGCCTCTTCCGTGTATCGGTGGCGTTTGGACATTGTCGAGGCCGACTCTGGCACCGATGTCGTTCGGTCGCTCACGCTGCCCATCGTATCTGGGGAATCACAGACAGAAATCGATTCGGCTTCGCTGTCAGAGGGCCTTTACCGCGTTCGAGCGAACATCGTATTTCCAGATGGATCTGCACAGAGAATCTGGCATGAACCTGAACCTCCACGCACACAGCCCTACTCAGCCGAAAGATTCCTGGCAATCCACCGGGGTCCCATCCCCACAATGGAGACGCGCATCGTCCACAGCCCCAACCCACTCACCCGACTTTGCCTGCAAGGTAACCCCGGTCGTCGCCAGTTCCCTGGCGACGACGCAATGAACTGCCATGCTCGAAGCGTCTGGGATTTACAGCTTTATCAAGGGCGTATTTACGTTGGCGTTGGAGACGGATACAATAGGCAAGGACCTATCGACGTCTGGTCATATGATCCGGAGTCAGATCCTGTGATATTCGAGAAGGAGATCACCGTCGACGAGGAAGAAGTCCACATGTTTCGTGACTTCGACGGCCGGTTGCTTGTCCCAGGGAATAATGCAACGGAATCCTGGGAGTTCGGAAACCTCTACATCAAAGAACAGAACGCGTGGCGTAAATTGCGAACGATTCCAAACGGCATTCACGTACTTGGGATCGTGATTCATCGGGGGAGGCTTTTCGTCACCACGGGTACCGAACTGGGCCCAGCTCTCTACGAATCGGAAGATGACGGAGAGACGTGGTGCCGCTATGGTATCGAAGAGAAGGATGGCAGATGGGACCGCCGTTTTTATGAAATCGGTGCTCTCGGAGACGACCTTGTTCTTACAGTTGGACATGAGTATGTCTATCGGTTTCGAAACGAGGAATTGACACGAATCATCATGCCTGTCTTGCCCGGATTAATGTCGGATCGGACTTTGCCTTTTAGGGTTACCGCGTTCTCGGGTGGGTTGCTCTATGCGGCAAGCGAGTGGCTGCAATCACCCATACCCGGACCACTCTACTTTGTTAGAGACCTTGAACAGGGCGCGATGGTAGTGAAGGGATTTGAGGATCGTAGCGTTCGAGACATACTGGCTCGCGATGGGACGTGTTACGTGCTCACATCGACCAGGCAAGATACGGATTACTTCTCGGAAGTTTATTCCACACAGGATCTGGTAACCTGGAGCCGAATCGCCCAGTTCCGTTCCGACGCAATAGCCTATTCACTTGAACGGTCAGGAGAACTGTATTTCATTGGCATGGCTACGCTAAGGGATGCAGCAATCCAAGATTCTGGTAGCATCTACCTTTTAGATAGATAGCCAATGCGAGCCAAATGTGGTATCGGAGATGAAAGACCTTGAACCAGTTGCCAGATGTTATTCAGGCTTTTCTGTCAGGGTACGCCTCCACCGGAGAGAACCACCGAACAAGCTCAAAGGCAGAGGTCTATTTCTACAGTTGTCCGGACAGGCCGGGTCTGTTCTTGAAGATCAGGCATATTGACGAATCTCCTGGAGAAGCAGCCCTCCATACAGAGAAGGTGGCCATGGAATGGTTACAGGGCAAACTTAGAGTTCCACAGGTGGTATGCTACCATAAAGAGAGAACCACTGAATATTTGCTAACAACTCAGATACCTGGATGGAGCGCGGAAAAAGATCGTTTCAAAGCTGATATTCCCAGGCTGGTAAAACTACTGGCACAGGGCTTGAGAGAGATACACAGATTGTCTGTTGATGGTTGTCCGTTAGATTGCCGGATCGAAATGCTGCTTGCGCAAGCGCAGCAGATGAGGATAGCCCCGCAGGAAACGCTGAACGGAATTTTCCAAAAACGGCCCCCTTTTGAAGATATAGTCTTTACTCACGGGGACTATTGTTTGCCCAACGTCCTCATTCAGGATGGTCAACTTATGGGATTCATCGACTGGGGATATGCAGGAGTGGGTGACCGGTATCGCGATTTTGTCTCGGCCCTTTACAGTATACGAAGGAACCTGGGAGGAGAGTGGGTGCCTCTTTTCTTCGAAGAATATGGGGTCGGCAAAGTCGATCAGGAAAAGATGGGGTTCTATCAATTGATACACGACCTGACATTCTGACATCGGCATGAATGACATCACGAAGACCCAGGTCGACGAAATCGTAAAACAGGTGGCTGTTGAAGGAGTCGAGCGATTCGAGTTTCGTGCTGGGCACTACAACGACCACTGTTTCGTCACCTTAACATCAGGAAAGCCACTCGTGATTCGCTTCTCTCGGGGCGAGCCTGAACACGGGCAATGGATGATCGAGAAGTTTGCACGAGAGGACTGCGCAGGGGAGCTGTACGCGGAGGGGACAGGACTCGCCACCCCAAGAACCCTGTTCATCGACGGAACAAGGACAATTGTGGACTCAGTGTACGCGATTCAGACCCTGGTGCCTGGCAAAGTGTTCAGGCAGGTCTTCAGGACTGCAACCTCTGAAGAAAAAGTGGGATTGCTGCGTTGCTATGGGGAGGTGGCAAGTAGAATCCATGCGATCAAAGTCCCACCATTTGAGTTCGATCAGATCCACCAGCACCTCCTCCACCTCGCGTGTTCACCGATACGGGCAAGGTGTTCAATGGATCAGATGGACACAGTCATCAATCGTCTCGACGCGAAACTCATTGGGAGCGCTGATGGCGCTGAATGTCTCTTGAGGCGCACCTCATTCTACCGGGCCGTCTTTACCGATAATTCAGCGGAAGCCTTCATGGATTCCATTGGGCGCGGGATCCAAATCCTGCGGGACGACCAGAAGATAACCAGTCAAACTGCGACCTCGCTCTCAGCGCTATTCGAGCGGAATAAAGAAATGGTATCACGCCATGTAGCCCAACGGAACTTTTGCCATGGCGATTATCACTTCTCAAATATAAT
>CAYRZX010000148.1:0-15726 GCA_964428665.1 uncultured Gemmatimonas sp. | reverse complement strand
TCATAGGGCCTCCTCTCTCTTGGCGGGTCACTTCCCGTGGTGACGCCTATGACACCCCCGGCACAGCGGGATCAGGTGCAGCCGGGGGTCCTCCCGGAACAGGTTTCGATACCCGGCGGGTCGGTGGTGGACCTGCGCCGCCGGGGAGTCGCACAGGATGCAGAAACGGCCGTGGATCGCGTATGCCTCGGCCCTGGCGATCTCCCAATGCGTCGTCTGGACGTAGAGCCGGTAGTCCGCCGCCGTGAACCTGCCGGGACCGGCCAGCAGGCGCAAGGTCACGTCACGGGGTAGGCCCTGGCTGAACGGATCGGCGGGGTAGCTCGGGGCCCGGGGCGGTTGAGGGGCCGCAGCCTGGGCCGGTGAGGGCCGGGTAACTCTGTGGTGGACGGCGCCGTTGCTCCCGCGCGCTCGGGCCTCCTGCCTGTCAACCGGTGAATCCACGCTTTGCCCTTTCCTCCTGTTCAACCAGGTCCCGTACCGCGTCGATCTCCTCCGGCCCCCGGCCCACGATGCCAGGTTGCCCCCATCGCCGGGCGGTGTAACCGGTCCTGTCCTCATCGGGCAGGGTGTAGATGAACGGCGAGCGGTCCGGATCTCGGGCCTCGACGTGGACGGGCCTTCGGATTGACCTGGCGCTCAAGGGTCTGCTCCTGGCTGTCGGCCAGCATCCGGGTCGCCCCCTATCAGGTCCAGCAGCCGCCCGGCCTCGCGTTCCAACCCCGTCAGCGCCTCGATAAGCTGGCCCTCGGCCTCGGTGTAGCCCGCTCCCCTGGGGACGCCGTAGCACCGCCGGCGCTTCAGGGCCGTGAGCCACATCCGCGCCCGGTGCTTGCACCACGTCAACCCGGCACGGTCGCGCCGGTCGATCCTCAACAGGGGGCCAAAGGCGTCCTGCAGGGTCGGACCGGGGGAGCAGCCGGGCGAGCTCGGGGCCCGGGGCGTGTCAGTGGGGGCGGTCACGGCTGCCCTCCCCAATTTCCGATCAATCCCATCGCCTCGTTGAAGAACAGCTTCACGGTCCCGGTCGGGCCGTTGCGCTGCTTGGCGATGTGGGCCTCAAGCAGGTGCGTCACGTCCTCCCCGGCCTGCTCTAGCACCCCGTACCGCGCGGGGCGGTGCAGCAGGATCACGACGTCGCTGTCCGCTTCGATGCTGCCGGAGTCTCGAAGATCGGCCAGGATCGGGCGCTTGTCCGTGCGTCGCTCTGACTCTCGGTTGAGTTGCGCCAGGGCCAGGACGGGGACGTTCAGGTCCCGCGCCGTGTTCTTGATAGCCCGGCTGATGGCGCTGACTTCCTGCTCCCGATTTCGGGCCTCCTTCCCACGTACTGGGTCCAGCAGTTGGAGATAGTCGATCACAAACAGGCCGATCCCCTTCTCTCGCTTCAGCCGCCGGGCCTCCCTTGCGATGTGACCGGGTTCCCGTAGCGTCTCGGAAAAGTGGATGGGGCGCTCTGCGATCTGCCGGGCTGCGCGGCCTACGGCGTCCCGTTGCTCAGGTCCGAGTCTGCCCCGGCGCAAGTCCTGAGAGTCTACCCGCGCTATCATCGCCAGCAGGCGGGTTGCCAGGGGCTGGACGGACATCTCCACGGACACGAATCCTACCGGAACATGGGGGGAGGCGTTCCAGCAGATCATCAGGCCCAGTGCCGTCTTGCCGATGGAGGGCCGGGCCGCGCAGGTAATCATATCCCCCGCCTGCAACCCGTTCAGCAGGTCGTCCAGGTCCTTCAGGCCGGTCGGGACGCCCGTAACCCCTCCGGGGACCTTCCAGGAGTCTTCGAGCGATTCCAGAACGGGCCAAATAACATCGCTGGCGGCCTGCCAGGGCGTGATGCCCCTTTCATCCGTGTCCAGGGTGGGGGCCAGGGCCGCCGCCGCGTTCAGGAGGTCCTCGGTGGAAATCGCCGGGTCGTAGCATTGCGCCTGAAGCTGCGCCGTCCGGTTGATCAACGAGCGCCGGACGTGGGCGTCTGCCACGAGGCGGGCGTGATACTCGACGTTGGCAGAGGTCCCTACCTCCCCGGCAAGCTGCGACACGGCCACGATGCCCCCGGCTTCTTCGAGACGACCCATCTTCGTAAGCTCGGCGGTCACGGTGATCTGGTCAGCGGCCTCCCCCCGGTCGGACAGGGCACAGGTCGCCGTCCAGATGTGGCGGTGGGTCGTCAGGTAGAACGCCTCAGCCGTCAGCAGGGACCGGGCCGCGTCGATGGCGTCGGCGTCCAGGAGGCAGGCAGACAGGACGGCACGCTCGGCGCTGGTGTCTTGAGGCGGTAGGCGGTCACTCATGCCGAAACCCTCCACTTCTGACACCCGTTCGGGCAGGTCGCTACCCCATCCGCCACGTCTGCCGGGCTGCCGCACTTCGGACAGGGGACCGTAACCCTGCCCCTGCCGTTGGTAGCCTGCAAAAGCTGGTTCTGGATCGTGCCCTGGCAAAATGTCTCAACGTCGTGCGGCTTGCCGGTGCTCATCGGCCACTGTCCGTCAACCCTCCCGGCCCTGAACGTCTCCCACATCTCCCGCAGCTTGCTTTGAGGGTCGTCGGTGGACCTGAGCAGGTCCTTGAGGATCGGTTTCACCTGGCCGCACAGCCGGGACCGGGCCGCAAGGGAAACGTCCGGGCAAGTCTGGGCCACGTGTTCCAAGAAGGTGTTTGGATTGAGGCGGGGGTCTGCTGGCTGCTTTGAGACACGGGTTTTTCGGGTCGGTTTCTTTGCTTCAGGCGACTCCGGCACGGCTGCGTCAGCAGCCTGCCTATCTCCGTCAGGAGATACTTCTAAAGAGTAATTCTTATATGGCGGACATTTTTGACCGGGGTCCCCGGACATTTTTGACCGGGGTGGTCGAGATAGCAGGTCTAACCCCGGACATTTTTGACCGGGGTCAGGTGCATCGAACAGGCTGAGTTGAGAAGTCCTGCCGGGGCGCGTCTGGCGCTTCAAAAGCCCCTTCTCCTCGACTGCCGCAGCAATGCGCCTGACCTGTCGAGTTCCTTTGCCCATCCTTTTTCCGATGGATGTCAGAGACACAAAGCTGGAATCACTCGAAAATCTGAGCCGTTGAACATGGGCGAGAAAGACCATTTGGGCATCGCTCAGGCCCAGGTCAGCCTGGTGGTCAAGAAGTTCGACCGGGAATTTTATGAAACCCCTGTTCACATTACACCTCCGACAGACGGAGCGGGCCGGGGGCGCTGTCGGTCGCCTCCCGGCATCTCGCTCCAGGTCCGGCGTCTCAGCGCCGGGCTTGTGTTTCGACTTCTCGGATTCGCGCCTGAACCTCTTTCATCTGGTGCGTCATCTTCTCGTATTCCTCCGGGTTCAGCGCGTCCAAGCGTTGATATGTGAGTGCCTAAGGTTGACTTGCGTGCTGAACTGCGGTGAACTTCGGGACCCCTCGGCGAGATGCCGGGGGGTTCTGCTTATGCAGCAAGGACCCCCTCCTTCGCGCCCTGGTCGAACTCAGAGAGCACAACCCGGACATGGCGGCCGTACTTGCGCTGCCCCGGCAGCTTTCCGAACCGGGACCGCTCGTACAACCAGGACAACTTCAACTTCCGGCGCTCGGCCAGCTCGGAGAGGGTCACAACCTCGTCGGGCTGAGAAATGGCATCGCTCATGGGGGGCTCCTTTCGGATGAATTTTGGAAAAGAAAATGGGCCGTTTCGGTCTATCCTTAAGATAAACCAAAACAGCCCAAAATCAAGACATAAGACGCTGAAAATTAACGATTTATTAGAGAAATTTTGTGACGATCTTTCCTTAAAATCGCTTAAAGATTGTCACAAGTTTTTCATTTCTCATTCTCTTTTCTGGACTTCCGTTGTCTCAAAGCGTCGTCTGTGTCGGGTATCTCCCATGCCTCAAGCAGTTTTTTAAGGGCCGCTCTGTACCATCCACCTTTTGCTTTCGTCAGCTTTACCAGCCCCTCCCTCGCCCAGTACACGAAGTCGGGTATCGCGCCGCCGCGGTAGGTGTAGGTTCCATAACGCTTCAGGATGTCCTTTACGCTCGGCCCCTCCCTTTCCCTTCGTGCTTTCTCGATTCCCGTTCGGTATACCTCCTCACCTATCAGGTCCCTCACCTTCTCAAGGCTCTTTTCTTCGTTCTCGCTCTGCTTCATCGCCTCCTTGAGTTCCTTCTCGGCCTGTTCTGCAACCCGCGTTATCCATTTCTGATTCTCCTCTCTCAAGAGCAGAAATGTCCTTGCCGGTATGAGTAGCAGCGGGGCGCTTGGGACGCCTTTATCCATGAAAAGTTTCATCCGGCTCTGAATCTTCTCGGCCTGTTTCTGTCGCTTCTCCTCAACTCGCTTCTCCTCAACGAATCGAAGATTGACTTTCAGAAACGTTTCCCACCGCGCATTATACTTTGTTGATAGTCTCCCGGACGCCTCATAGATCAGGTTCACGTCCTCCTCGGTGATCCCCTCGACAAGGCTCAGGGGGAAAGGCAGGACCGTTGCTCCCGTTTCCCGCGTGACGATCTCCGGCACTCCAGCGAGAGCTTGCCGCAAGTCCTCAACGCTCTCCATCTCTGTAACCCTCCATCCAGGGTAAGGTGAAGGGCCGGCCAGCGGGATGGCGCTGGTACGTCCGGCGTCCCGGACTCCGGCCCGTTACTCGAACCAAAACGAACTCACCTGAAATATCGGACATCAGCCTGAGAAGTCAAGCCGTTTTCAGGCCATTTTCCGCCTCCTCATTAGACGGGGCTTAGACGGCAACGAAAAGCGGGCAGAAGGCCGGAGATTGGAATCTCCATAATTCCCTCTGCCCGCTTTCATTGCACGAGCTACCGCAAAACACCGACCCCCAAAAGGCGCGGAGAGATCCTCTCCGCGCCTTTTTTTGTGGCCGGCCCGCGTTTAACAGGGATGTAACATGGATTTAATCAGATGGAAACGTGCGCGAAACAAGGCTGTTATATATTACGGCATCCGGGGAGGCTGAGCGTGGGGCGAAGAGGTTGATTCCACCTGAGATGGAGGGGATCTATGCGTCGATGTTGCGTGTTGGGAGTCCTGGTCCTGACCCTCTTCCTATCTGGAGCGGCGGAGGCGCAGGGCGCTGCCGATCCGGTCAATCCGGGGGACACCGCGTTTGTGCTGATCTCTGCGGCGCTGGTCATGTTCATGACGCCCGGCCTGGCCCTGTTCTACGGGGGCATGGTCCGCTCGAAGAACGTCATGAGCACGATCATGCAGAGCTTCATCCTGATCGGCGTGGTCAGCGTGCAGTGGGCCCTGTGGGGCTACAGCCTGGCGTTCGGGCCGGACAAGGGGGGGCTCATCGGCGGGCTGGAGTGGATCGGGCTGCGAGGCGTGGGGCTGGACCCCAACCCGGACTACGCGGCCACGGTCCCGCATCAGGCCTTCATGATCTACCAGGCGATGTTCGCGGTGATCACCCCGGCGCTGATCACCGGGGCGTTCGCGGAGCGGATCCGGTTCGGCGGGTTTCTGCTGTTCACCGTCTGCTGGGCCACCTTGGTCTACGACGTGGTGGCCCACTGGGTCTGGGGGACCGGGGGCTGGCTGCGGCAGATGGGGGCCCTGGACTTTGCGGGGGGGACGGTCGTGCACATCAGTTCGGGGGTGTCGGCCCTGGCCTGCGCCGCGCTGATCGGGCGGCGGCGGGGGTACGGCCACGACCAGATCCTCCCGCACAACCTGACGATGACCGTTCTGGGGGCGGGCATCCTCTGGTTCGGGTGGTTCGGGTTCAACGCCGGGAGCGCCCTGTCGTCGGGCAGGCTGGCCACCAGCGCGTTTGTGGCCACCAACACCGCGGCTGCGGCGGCGGCCCTGGCCTGGATGATCCTGGACTGGCTGCACAAGGGGAAGCCGACGGTCCTGGGCGCGGCCTCCGGGGTGGTGGCGGGCCTGGTGGGCATCACGCCCGCGGCCGGGTTCGTGGGGCCGATGTCTTCCATCGCCGTCGGGGCAGGGGCGAGCCTGGTCTGTTATCTGGCCGTGGAGATCAAGGCGAAGGCGGGCTACGACGACTCCCTGGACGCCTTCGGCATCCACGGCGTGGGCGGGACCTGGGGGGCGCTGGCCACAGGGCTGTTCGCCTCCAAGCTGGTCAACGAGGCGGGGAACAACGGGCTGTTCTTTGGCAACCCGTCCCAGCTGGGCGTTCAGGCCCTGGGGGTGCTGGCCACGGCGGTCTATTCGTTCGTCGTGACGTTCATCCTGTTCAAGATCATCAACCCCATCGCCGGGATGCGGGTGGAGCCGGAGGACGAGGTCACGGGGCTGGACCTGACGCAGCACGGAGAGAGGGGGTATAACGAAGGATGAAGAAGATAGAGGCTTTCATCCGGCCCACGGCCTTAGACGCGGTGCGGGAGGCCCTGCACGAGACGGGCATCGTGGGTATGTCGGTGAGCGAGATCAGGGGGTTTGGCCGCCAGCGAGGGCACAGGGAGGTGTATCGGGGGGCGGAGTATCGGGTGGATTTCGTCCCCAAGCTGAAGGTGGAGGTGGTGATCCCCGACGTCTCCGTGGAGGACGTGGTGGGCGCGATCATCCGGGGGGCCAAGACGGGGCAGATCGGGGACGGGAAGATCTTCGTGAGTCCGGTGGAGGAGGCGATTCGCATCCGGACGGAGGAGACGGGCGACGCGGCGTTATGAGGTGAACCCCTGTCCCATCTGGCCATCGCAGGGCGCGGAGAATCTTTTCTCCGCGCCTTTTTTGTCTCTTTAACAGGGATGTAACGCAGATTTAATCTCGTCTTAACCCGACGGCAACGTCTGCGAAACGAACGCATCGTATATTGGACAGCTAAAAAACCCGAAGTCACCCATCACTCATCACTCAGGAGGGACCTTCTAATGATCAGACGTCAGGACCTGAAGGCGTGTGTCCTCTGTCTTGTGGGGCTTATAGCCGCTCTGCTGTTCGTCTCGGTGGCGGCGTGGGCCAGCGACCCCGGCGGGGGGGCCACGGGGACGGTCCAGGATGTCCCGGCGGCCAACCCGGGCCATCCGACGGCCGAGGAGGTGGGGGCGGTGGCGGGGCACAACCGCGTGGCCATCAATATCGTGTGGACGCTGATCGCGGGGTTTCTGGTCATGTTCATGCAGGCGGGGTTTGCGATGGTGGAGACGGGGTTCACGCGGGCGAAGAACGTGGCCCACACCATGGCGATGAACTTCGCGGTCTATCCCATCGGGATGCTCGGCTTCTGGGTCTGCGGGTTCGCGTTGATGTTCGGGGGGATCGGGGCGCTGGGCACGCTGGGGGGCAATTCGGCCCTGAACGGCGAATTCACGGTCAGCCTGTTCGGCAAGCCGTTCGGCCTGTTCGGGACGAAGGGGTTCTTTCTGTCGGGGGACGCCTACGATGTGAGCATCTTCACGCTGTTCCTGTTCCAGATGGTCTTTATGGACACGACGGCCACGATCCCCACCGGTTCGATGGCCGAGCGGTGGCGTTTCCTGCCGTTCGTGGTCTACGGGTTCCTGATCTCGATGTTCCTCTACCCGGTCTACGGCAACTGGGTGTGGGGGGGCGGGTGGCTGGCGCACCTCGGCGACAACTTCGGCCTGGGGCACGGGCACGTGGATTTCGCGGGGTCGTCGGTGGTCCACATGGTGGGCGGGGTCACGGCGCTGGCCGGGGCGATGGTGCTGGGGCCGAGGATCGGGAAGTTCAACCCGAACGGCACGGCCAACGCCATTCCGGGCCACAATATCCCGATGGCCATCGTGGGGACGTTCATCCTGGCGTTCGGGTGGTTCGGGTTTAACGCGGGCAGCACACTGGCCGGGACGGACCTCCGGGTCGGGGTCATCGCCACCAACACGATGCTGGCGTCGGCGGGTGGGGCGCTCTCGGCGATGATCTACGTCTGGCGGCGCTATGGGAAGCCCGATCCGAGCATGATCGCCAACGGGTTTCTGGGCGGGCTGGTGGGGATCACGGCCCCCTGCGCCTTTGTCAACAGCGTCTCCGCCGTGATCATCGGGCTGGTGGCCGGGGTGCTGTGCGCCTGGAGTGTCTTCTTCGTGGAGCGCAGGCTGAGGGTGGACGACCCGGTGGGCGCGGTGTCCGTGCACGGCACGTGCGGGGCGTGGGGGGTCCTGAGCCTGGGTCTGCTGGCGGACGGGACGTACGGGGACGGGTGGAACGGGGTCGCCGGGCCGGTCAAGGGGCTTCTTTACGGCGATGCGTCGCAGTTCGTCGCCCAGGTCATCGGGACGCTGACCAACGTGGTCTTCGTGTTCATCGCGGCGTGGGTGATGTTCAGGCTGATCGATGCGGTGATCGGCAATCGGGTCTCGCAGGAGGCGGAGGTGGAAGGGCTGGATATCCCGGAGATGGGCGTTCACGGCTACCCGGAGGGGATGCTGGAGACGGGGCACGGGGGCCGGGTGAGCGCCTCCTCGTCCTATCCGATGGGCCAGAAGGTATGAGGAGGGAGACGATCCCATGAAGAAGATCGAGGCGTTCATTCGTCCCACGGCCTTAGATGCGGTGCGGGAGGCCCTGCACGAGACGGGCATCGTGGGCATGTCGGTGTGCGAGATCAGGGGGTTTGGCCGCCAGCGGGGGCACAGGGAGGTCTACCGGGGGGCCGAATACCAGGTGGATTTCGTCCCCAAGTTGAAGGTGGAGGTGGTGGTCTCCGACGAGGGGGTGGAGGAGGCGGTGGGCGCGATCATCCGGGGGGCCAAGACGGGGCAGATCGGGGACGGGAAGATATTTGTGAGTCCGGTGGAGGAGGCGATCCGCATCCGGACGGAGGAGGTGGGCGACGCGGCGCTGTGAGGTGGCGTTATAACGTAACCCCTTATACAGGAGGTTCCTATGCGCAGGTTATATGGATTGGCGCGCTTGATCGGGGCTGTCGCAATCCTGATGGGTTGCCTCTCCGGGTGGGCCGGGGCCACGCCGTCCACCACCTACTGGACGCCGTCCGTCAGCGATGTTCAGGCGTACGGCGTGTGGCACCTGGGGATCGACAACTACTTCACTTTAAACAAGAAGGTTTCCAGCGGTCAACAGGGCGCTTTCCCCACAGACGCCGGGATCACGGTGGGGGCGCTTCCATACAAGAGGCTGAATCTGGAGCTTGGAGTGGACCTGTTGCACCCGGCGGATCACTTCCTTTATTTCAACGCCAAGCTGGGGACTCCTGAGGGTTCGCTTTTCTCCGGCTCACCGGCCCTGAATGTGGGCATTTTCAATGTGGGGACCAAGAAGGACGTCACGAATTTCAACATCGTCCAATTTATAGCGGGAAAGACGCTTCCCCCCAACATGGGACGCCTGCATGTGGGTTACTACGTGGGAAACAGCAAGCTCTTGCGTTCCAGCCTGGGCGAGAAAGAAAACGCGGGTTACATGGTGGGCTACGACAAGTGGATGGTGAAAGACAGGCTCATGCTGGCGGCTGACTATGCCAGCGGAAAGAACGCCATCGGGGGGGGCGGCGTGGGCCTCTATGTTTTCTTCACCAAGGATGTCTCTGTGCTCGTCGGTCCGGTCTGGTTCAACGACAAGGGGATCAACGGGGCCTGGAAGTGGACCACGCAGTTGGATGTCAATTTCAGTTTCTAGAGGTGAGAGAAGGAAAATGAGGGGCGAAGGCGCTTGCCTTCGCCCTTTTTTTGTGCTTTACAGAGCGGAGTTTTTCTTGTATCATAGCAGACCGGGTGACGAAAAACGCGCGACGATGGAGGGAGGGCGATTTCTCATGAAGGTCTTTCTGATCTTGACTTTGCTGATTTCACACGTCGTCGGGGCCGATGCCGTAGACTCGCTCGCGGTGGGGGGGCTGTCCATGGGTGGGTTTAAGGAAGGGGAACAGCCCAAACAAGAGGGCGGAAAGAAAGAGAGTGAGGAGGTTAAGAAAGGAGGAAAAAGGAAGAGGGGCGACAAACTCTACGGCTGGATCCAGCAAGGGTTCACCGCCAATTTTGACAGCCCGCGTGACCGCATCAATTTCGGCGCAAACTTCAACTGGCGCTCCAACGACTATCGGTTGAACCAGCTCTACTTTGTGTACGAGAACCCCCTGGAGCACGAAGACAGAGGGAATGTCGGCTACCGCGTGGACTTCCTCGTCGGTCATGACGCGCCGTTCTTTGTCGCCAACGGGCTGTTCAGTGATCTTACCGGCTTCGATGCGACCTCGGGCGTTGGGGCGGCGGGTCCGGGCAGCTTCCGCCAACTGAACCGCGTCGGCATCGACCTGCCTCAGTTCTACCTGGATGTCCACATCCCGTCCTGGATCACGAAGAAGGGCGTCGACATCCGAATCGGCAAGTTTTATACCTGGATGGGCCGGGAGGTCTACCCCGCCACAGAAACGGCGTTCTACTCGCGCAGTTATGAGAATGTCTACGGGACCCCCTTCACCCATACCGGCATCCTGGCCACGCTCCACGCCACAGATATGCTGGATGTGGTGGCCGGCGTCGTGCGGGGCTGGGACGTGTTTAAGGACAACAATGACCGTCCGAGCTACCACGGCGCCTTCATCTGGAACTCCTACGACAAGCGCTACAACTGGACGACCGCCTGGATCACCGGACCGGAGCAGGTCAGCCAAAACGGCAACTACCGGACCCTGGTCAGCAGCTATCTGAGTTCCACATTCGGCAGCCGCAATGAGTGGCTTCTGGCTACCGGCGGCCATTACGGCTATGAGGCGAATGCCGCCTTAGACGCCGGAACGGGGGACCTGAAGGCCGCGGAGTGGTACGCCTACTCCGCCCACCTCTTCTACACCGTCGATCCCCGCCTGATCCTGGGTATGCGGGCCGAGTGGTTCCGCGACGACGACGGCACCCGTACGGCCGTCCTGAAACGCCCGGGTTTTGCCACCAGCTTTTACAAGATAACCCCAGGCGCCACCTACAAGCCTTACCAGAACCTGAGCATCCGCCCCGAGATCCGCGCGGATTGGACACCGGACGCCCGGCCGTACAACGATCAGACGGATAAGTTCCAGATCACCACCGCGATCGACGTGATCTGGAAGTTCTGACCGGATATTATGAAAAATCTCTACATCGTCCCCTTCTCTCACCTCGACCTGCACGGGCTCGGCCAGCGGGAGGAGTGTCTGTCGAGGGGGGGCTACATCCTGTCGAGGGTCTTCGACCTGATGGAGCGGCGCCCGGAGTTCCGGTTCCTGGTGGAGCAGGTCGTCTTCGTGGAGGACTACCTGACGCGCCACCCGGAGCGGCGGGGCCTGTTCGCCCGGCTCGTGAAGGAGGGGCGCATCGAGGTCGGGCCGACGTGGGCGGGCCTCCCTCAGAACCTTCAGGTCGGGGAGGACCTGGTCCGCAACCTGCTCTACGGGCAGCGCTACCTGAAGGAGGCCTTCGGCGTCCGGGGCAGGACGGCCCACCTGACCGACCTGCCGGGATACACGCCGCAGTACCCGCAGATCGCCCGGGGGTGCGGCGTGGAGCGGGCGGTCTGGACGCGGTGCGGGTCGAAGGAGGGGGGGCTCTTCCGGTGGCGAGGGGCGGACGGGAGCGAGGCGCTCGTCTGTCACGTGGGCGCGGGGGCGCTGTGGGGATTGGTGGCCGGGCATTACGACGTGACGCGGTCGAGGGCGCTGGGGCGGGAGGTCGCGCAGGCGGCGGAGCGGGGTCCGACGATGGCGCTCTGGGGGGAGGCCCTGACGGCCCCGTCGGAGGAGCTCTACGAGAAGCTGCTGGCGTGGTGCGAGACGCAGGGGGCGCATCCGGTCATCACCACGCCGGGGAGGTTTTTTGACGCTGTGCCGTCCGTGGAGGCCCTGCCTGCGCTGGAGGGGGAGGTCCCGTCGGCCAGACCGTCCCCGGAGCCGCTGTTTCCGGGCGTGGTCCCGCTGAACGTCGCGGCGGTCCACCGGCTGACGGCGGCGGAGAAGCTGGTCACGGCGGCGCATCTGCTGGCGGGGGTGGACTATCCGGCGGAGCGGCTGCGCGAGGCGTGGCTCCGGCTGCTGGAGGCGATGGAGCACAACGACGGGGGCACGGGGGGGGAGGAGACGGAGGCCCGGAAGGCGCGGGATCAGCGGGCGGTCCTCTGGTGGGCGGAGGACCTGGTCCGGTCGGCGACGCGGGCAGTGGCGGAGCGGGTGGCGCTCCGGGCGGAGTCTCCGTCGGCGCTCCCGGTCGTGGTGTTCAACCCGACCTCGTGGCCGCGCACGGACTTGGTGACCGCGCACCTCTCCTTCTACGGGCCGGAGGGCCCGTCGGAGGCGCCGTTTGACATGTACAAGATCGTGGACGCGGAGGGGCGGGACGTGCCCTTCCAGGACCTCTCCGTGCAGCGGATCTCCACGACGGAGGTGGCGCTGGCCTTCATCGCGGAGGAGGTCCCGCCGGACGGGTATGCGGCGTTCTACCTGGTCCCGGCCACGATGGAGGCGGGGTCTCTGCTGAGGATCGAGGCGCCGGGGATGATGGCCCCCGGCGAGGAGGCGCCGGAGTTCGTCCTCCGGGATGTGGCCTCGGCGGTGTCGGTCCCCTACCGGGGCATCCGCACGGGCCGGACGTTCTCGAACGACTTTTACGACCTGACCGTGGATGAGGTGACGGGGAGGGTCTCGGTGCGCGACCGGCGGCTGGGCCGGACGGCCCTGGAGGGGGTCTGCGTCAGGGGCGCGGAGGAGTCGCTGGACCGGGGCCGCTTTCAGTACGACCTCACCGGACGGGTCTTTGAGGCCTCGGTGAGCCGGGTAGACCTGGTGGAGAGTGGGGAGGTGCGGGCCACGGTGCTGATCGAGGGGTGGCTGCTGGGCTCCCCGGTGGAGCAGCGGTTCACGCTGTATCGCGGGCTGGACCGCATCGACGTGGAGGTCCGGCTCCGGTGGCGGGACGAGCGGCCCGTAAGGGTCCAGACGGTCTTTTCGACGGGGATCGCCGCGCCCCGCGTCTGCTACGGGACGCCCTACGGGCAGAACGCCTTCGAGCGGACGATGCCGGGGTGCGGGCCGGGCCGGGAGGACGAGATGGACCGGGAGACGTGGGGGCGGCAGCGGGAGTGCCAGGGGTGGGTCTCGACGGACGGGGACGGGTGGGGGGTCGTGATCGCGTCGGACCGGCGGGCCTGGGAGGTGGAGGGGGGGACGCTGCGGGGGGACATCCTCCGGTCGATCCCGGCGGAGGCGTCGCAGGACTACCGGCTGGTCTGGAGGACCTATCCGCCGGAGGTCACGGCGCGCTACTCGCTCCGGTCCTACGCAGGCGACTGTCGGTCTGCCAGGGCCTGGCGGGACGGGTGGGCGCTCAACCACCCGCTGGTAAGCCGGGGCGTGAACGACACGGCCACGCCCAGGTCCCTCCCGGCGCGGATGAGCTTCTTCAGGATCGACGGGGACATCCTGATCCCGGTGTTCAAGCGGGCGGAGGACGGGGAGGGGGTGGTCCTGCGGGCGTTCGAGCCTGCGGGCGAGGCGAAGGAGGGGGCGCTGGTCTTCTGCCGGGAGATGGGGGAGGTCCGGGAGGCGAACATGCTGGAGGAGAAGGCCGGGGAGGTGGACCCGGGGCGGGTGCGGTTCCGGCCGTTCGAGATCAAGACGCTCAGGATCAAGGAGAAGACGTGAGCTGAACACGACACAAGGGGAGGTTCCATGCCGAAGGTCACTTTCAAGAACTGGAACAAGACGGTGGAGTGCCCGCAGGGCACAAACCTGCGCAAGCTGGCCCAACAACACGGCATCCCGCTCTACAACGGCGTTTCCAGGGTCCTCAACTGCCGGGGGCTGGGCCTGTGCGGGACGTGCTGCGTGGAGGTCATCCCGGAGGAGAAGGTGGGGCCAAAGCAGTATATGGAGGTCCTGCGGTTCTTCCAGGTCAAGGGGAACTTCCGGCTGGCGTGTCAGTCGGATGTGCGGGGGGACATCGAGGTGACCAAGCGCGAGGGGCTCTACGGGACGGGGAAGGAGCCGGTGAAAGGATAAGGTTGTCGTAGGGGCGACCCTCGTGGTCGCCCTTGAAGGATGAAGGATGAAGGATGAAGGAAGAGGGGGTGGACAACCTGTTCGTCTATGGGACCCTGCGGGACGACGGGGTGGTCCGGCAGGTGACGGGGCGGACGTTCCCGAAGGTGGAGGGGACGCTGACGGGCTACCGCCGGGTCGAGGCGTCCCCGCGATTCCCCTACCCTTATCTGGTCGCCCAGGAGGGGGCGTCCGTGAGGGGGGTGGTGTTGCTGGGCGTAGACCCGGAGAGCCTGGGGCGTCTGGACGAATACGAGGGAGGGTGCTACGAGCGGCGGCGGGTGGCGGTTTCCGCCGGGCAGGGGACGCGCGAGGCGTGGGTCTACGTGGGAGTTGCGGATAAGATTGCGGGGCGTACCGGGTAGGGGCGACCCTCTGTGGTCGCCCTGTAGAGGCGACCCTCTCGGTCGCCCGGAGGTGACATCATGGCTAAATTGCGTGTGGCGGCGATGGGGATGGCGCACGACCATCTCTGGTCGAACCTGAAGCAGGCGCAGGCGCTGGAGGGGGTGGAGGTGGTGGCCGGGTCGGACCCGAACCCGGCCCTCCAGGCGCGGTTCCGGGAGCGGACGGGCCTCTCGAACGTGTACGCGGAACACGAGCAGATGCTGGACCGGGAGCGGCCCGACGCGGTCCTGGTCTTCTCCTCGAACGCGGAGCACCGGGAGTTGGTGGAGCTGGCCGCAGGGCGGGGCATTCATACCCTGGTCGAGAAGCCGATGGCCGCCACGCTGGAGCAGGCGGACGGGATGGTCCTGGCGGCAAAGCGGGCCGGGACGGTGCTCATGGTCAACTGGCCGACGGCCTGGTCCACGACGCTGCGGACCGCGCATCGCCTGGCGCGGGAGGGGAGGGTCGGGGAGGTCTGGCAGGTCAAGTTCCGGGGGGGGCACTGCGGGCCGGATGAGCTGGGCTGCTCGCCGGAGTTCCAGGGGTTCCTGTTCGACAGGCATCTGAACGGGGCCGGGGCGCTGAACGACTACGCCGGCTACGGGGCCACGCTCTGCGTCTGGTTCCTGGGAAGCCCGAACTCGGTGGCGGGGATGGCGGGCCGGCTGCTCAAGACGCACCTCGCGGTGGACGACAACGCCGTGCTCCTCCTGCGTTACCCGCGCGCGCTGTGCATTCTGGAGATGACCTGGACGGAGGCGGTGGCGCACAGGCCGGCGCACGACCTGATCGTCTACGGCACGCAGGGGACGATGGTGGTCCCGATGTCGGCCAGGGAGGGGAATGTCAGGGTCTACACGCGGGACAATAAGGAGGGGACGGAGGCGCCGCCCGACCCGCTCCCGACGGGGGTGACGAACGGGCCGGAGTGTTTCGTGAGGGCGATCCGGGAATGGCAGTGGCCGGAGGGCATCTGCAGCCCGAACCTCTCGCGGCAGGCGCAGGAGATCATGGAGGCGGGGCTGATCTCCGCCCGCAGCGGGGCGGCCATAGCGCTGCCGTTAGAGGATCATCTGTTTCGGCATTGAACAGTGATACGACTGAGTAGGGGTGGTTCGCGAACCGCCCCTACATCGAATTTGCTTAGAAAAAGAAGATTTTTTTGTTCGCGGACGGAGGCGTGATATGGGGATGTTTGATCTCCTCAAGTTGCTATGGTCTGATAAGGCTGAAGGTCACAACGACCTCCATAGACAGAGTTCTAAGGTCAATCCCCTTGACGTCAAGAAGCATATTTACTATGGCATCGCTTTATATAATAATTCACTACCGGACACTTTTTATAGGAAGTCCAACTTCAAGGTGGGGATGGAC
>CAYRZX010000147.1:14527-15828 GCA_964428665.1 uncultured Gemmatimonas sp. | reverse complement strand
GGCACGAGTTCGGCCACAACAGGGGACTGGTGCACCGGGTTGAAACGACGGCGATGATGCACGAGGCCATCGGCCCCGACCGGCGGACGGTCAACGAGGCCGAGTGCAGGGCCTTCCAGGAATAGGAGAAGGAAATGCAAAGTGCAAAGTGCAAAGTGCAAAGTGTAAAATGTAGCCTCCACCTTTCATTTTTCATTTTGCACTTTTCAATTTTCATTCTGGGCCTGTCCGCGTGTCTGTCGTGCGCGCGAGGGGTGAGGGCGCAGGGGACGGACGTGAGGGCCTTCGTCCGGCAGACGTTCATCCACGGCGTCCCCTACGAACAGGCCAGCCGGTTCACCTCCACGGACGCCACCATTCTTCTGGAGATGCTGGGGAACGTCCAGGAGCGGGCGTCCTGGCCGAACGTGGTGGTCACGCTGGGCGTCATCGGGGACGAGCGGGGCGTGGACCCGCTGATCGCCTTCTTCAGCCGGGAGGTCTCGGGGACGCTCTCCTCCTCCGAATACAGCGCCAGGACCGGCGTGTTGATTTCCCTGGGCTACCTGGTCAACAGGAGCAAGAATCTCAAGGCGCTCACCTACCTGATCGACAGCCTGACTCCTGAGACGTGGGCCACGAGAAAGTTGAGCTGGGTAAGCCCCTATCACGCCACCGAGGCCGAGCGGAACCAGCAGCTGACGGCGATGGCCGTCATGGGGCTGGCGCTGTCGGGCCACCCCCTGGCCAGGGAGGCGCTCCTTTTGTTTCAGAGCCGCGTCGGGGCTCAGGACAGGGCGCTGGTGGAGGAGGCCCTGCGGGCGCACGAGGTCATCGCCCGCGAGGGGCTGGCGGCTTACTATAAGGCGGCGTTTTAAGAGAAATTTCAAAGAAATTCCCGCCAAATGAGGCATCCAGCGGGAATTTGTATTTTTTCTGTCGTCTGTCTCGCTTATCCAACATGGATCAACGCGGCCTCCCGCTCAAGGAAAGCAGCCAGGTCCGGGTCCGCATCCAGGTCCACCAGGTCCGCAACTCTGGCGAGTTCGACCAGCAGGCGTCCTTGCAGCTTGAAGAAGCGGTTGGCGGGGCACCCTCGCACGGCAAAGTCAATATCGGATTGCGGGCGGATGCGACCCTCGGCTACTGAGCCGAAGACATACACCTCCCTGCACCCGCCACGCCTGAGAATATCGACCCCCCGAGCCACATCGCGCCTGATGTCCTCGGGCACGTCCTGCAGATCAATAATGCTTGCCATGACATTCCTCGAATATGACCTTTGCGGCTTAGCCACGTCGTCCTCCCACCCGTAATTCCTT
>CAYRZX010000147.1:0-14427 GCA_964428665.1 uncultured Gemmatimonas sp. | reverse complement strand
CCTCGAATATGACCTTTGCGGCTTAGCCACGTCGTCCTCCCACCCGTAATTCCTTCTCAGTGAAGCCATTCACAAGCAGGTAGCGGCGAATGCGGCCGACGAACTTGCGGGCGCGCTGACACTCGTACTTCGCTTCCCTGGCCGAGAACATCGCCTCGGCGTCGTAGTCGGCGACCAGGCGTTCCTCCAAGCTTCTGCCCAGATGAGCCGACCACTCGGCCTCGATCACCCCGGAGCGGATGAGGTGTAACCCGAACAAGCGTTTCACCGCAGCGTGGCTATCCGCCCCGACGTCGTTGACGTGCAGCGCCGCTTTTGCGGCGTGCAAGATCGCATAATAGGCGCGGGAGACCGCATCTGTTCCCAGCTCTTCGCGGGCGAGGATCTGGGCGCTCCGGAGCGCTTCACGCGCATGTCGCCACTCGGCGATCGCTAATTCGCGGTTCATGGGACGGGCACGGCGTCGCGCTCGACGCTGGCGCGGAAGGGGGATCGAATCTGCCGGCGGTGCTCCCACTCGTCTTCAGTGTAAACCATGATTGAAGGCACGGCGTCCGAGGTCGCGGCCAGCATGTGACCCGTCCATCGTAGCTCTCCCTTCCGCTTCGCGTCTTCGTTGCGAATGACGAGCAGGACGTCGAGGTCGCTGTCCGGTCCGGCATCGCCACGCGCCTTCGAGCCGTAGATCAGCAGCCTCCGGACCACGCCGGGATACTGCTCGTCGAGCGCCTTGCAGTATTCGCGCAACCAGGCGCGTTCGTCCCGAGTCAGCTTGGGTTTCTTCATTGGGGCATAATGATTGATGATGCAGCGATTTTTCTGGATATCCCATTCGCCCCAGACAAGTCGCCGTTTATTCCATTCGCCTGATGGATCTCCATCAGCAGGCCGGTCCGCACCGTGAGCCACTTTGCTGCGTCCCCCGAAGTATACCGCCATTCATGATGTCTGTCAACACGATTTTTCGGTTGACGCGCGCGGTTTTTGGGCGTATGCTGTGACCGTTTACGCGGCGATAGATCGCCGTGCTACATCCCACCCACCACCTCGGAGGTCGCGACATGATGAAAATAGGCACCCGCATCAGCCCGGACTGGCTGAACCGGCCGGACGATCTGCGGTTCCTGAAGCAGATCGGCGTGGACTGCGTGGACATCACCCTGGACATCTGCCCCGGCTACAACGAGGCCGGGGGGCGGGCCAGCCGGGAGGGGCTGGAGAAGGTGGTGGAGACGGTTGAGAGGGCGGGCCTGAAGATCGAGCGGGCCAATGCCCTCAACCGCCACTGCCAGGCCGCTTTCCTGGGGGAGCCGGGGGCCGAGCGGGAGATCGACAACCTGGTTCAGAACGCCGAGCTGTGCGGGGCGTTTCAACTCCCGGTCATGGGCATCCAGTGCTTCCAGGCGGGGCAGGTCGCGAAGTTCCGGGAGAGCGCCTACTCCTGGGTGGAGGGCCGGGGGGGGTATCGGCACCTGAGGGTGGACCTCTCCGGGGAACTGGGCCTGCCGCCGCCTCCGGGCGCGCCCACGGCGGACGAGCTGTGGGAACGGACGCTGAAGATCTACCGGGCGGTGATGCCGGTGGCGGAGAGGGCCGGGGTGAAGATCGCCATGCACGGCAACGACCCGCCCGTGCCGAGTCTGCACGGGGCGCCGCAGATCCTCCACAACTTCGCGGCGTTCGAGCGCCTGTTCTCGGAGGTCCCGTCCCCGAACAACGGGATGACGTTCTGCGTGGGCACGCGCTACGAGTCGGGGGAGGACGTGTTCGAGGGCATCCGGCGGTTCGGGCAGCAGGGCAAGATCTTTCACGTCCACTTCCGGAATGTGAAGGGGAGGATTCCGAAGGACAAGGCATACGAGGAGGTGATCCCGGACACCGGGGACCTGGACATGTATCGGGTGGCGAAGGCGCTGCAGGATGTGGGCTACGACCGGGTCATCGACTACGACCACATCATGAAGCTCGTCACGGACGGGCCGGAAGGGCGGCAGTACATCGCCTACTGCGTGGGCTACATGCGGGGCCTTTTGCAGTCGGTGGAGAGCAAGGGGTAGAGCAGGAGACAGGAGACAGGAGACAGGAGACAGGAGAAGGCATACGGGTTGGTTTTTCTCCTGTATTCTGTCTCCTGTATTCTGTATTCTGTATTCTGCTTTTCCCGCTTTTCATTCTGTATTCTGTCTCCTGTATTCTGTATTCTGCTTTTCACGCCTTGTAGAACTCCACCCGCCGGCCGGCCAGGTCGGCGACTTTTTGAATCAGGGCCTGGCGCTGTTTTTCGTCCATCCCGGAGAAGGAGCGGGCCAGGGCGATCTTCTCCTTCATTTGCGCGGGGTCGTCGGGGCCGGTGATCAGGACGCTGACCGGGAGGGACCAGACGAAGTGGAGGGCCTCGGCGACGCTCACGCGGTGGGGGACGAGTCTCGGGTTGTCCCCGTGCTCTCCGTGCCGGGCGCCGCCGAAGAACCCGCCGTTGGCCAGGGTCTTCATGGCGAGCGCGCCGACGTTGCGCTTGACCAGGAGGGGGAGCACGCCCAGGATGAAGCTCTCGTAGGTCGGGTCGGTCAGGTTGACGGGCATCTGGCAGGTCTCGAAGAGGTCGGTCTTTTCGAGCACGCGCAGGTGGGCAGAGGGGCGGGTGTGGCCGGTGAAGCCGATGTGGCGCGCCTTGCCGGAGGCTCTGGCTTCGGCCATGACGTCGAACACGCCGTTCCGGATGCGGTCGTCCACGTCCTGCGGGCTGCGCACGGAGTGGACCTGCCAGAGGTCGAGGTGGTCGGCCGCCAGCCGGCGCAGGGAGGCCTCGAGGTGACGCCGGGCGCTGGCGGCGTCCCCGGCGGTGGTCTTGCTCATCAGGAAGACGACGTCGCGGTATTTCGGCGTCAGGAGCTGGCCCAGGCGGGATTCGCTCCCCCCGGCCTGGTAGGACTCCGCCGTGTCGAAGAACCGGACGCCCCCCTCCAGCGCGGCCTCGATCGTGGCCTGGGCGTCGCGCTCGCTCATCCGCCCGATGTGCCACCCCCCCACGCCGAGCATCGTCACGGCCTGGCCGGTGCGCCCCAGGGGGCGCGCGGGCAGCCACTCGCCGAGGCGGTCGCGTCTCCTGCCGTCGGCCCCGGCGGCCTGAAGGGGGAGCAGCGTCCCCGCCGTCAGGCCGGCCAGGGTGTTGAGAAACTCGCGGCGGTCCATCGCAGGTCCCTCACTTCAAATAGAGCCACAGAATCACACGGAAGGACACAGAAAATGAGAAGCCCCTTCTGGGTGTTTCCGTGGCTTCGTTTTTTTCATCACAGCACCAGCGACACGGCCAGCCAGCCGCCCACGGGGATGATGTTGGAGACCAGCCTGGGGTGCCGGGCCACGCGCTCGTTGTAGGTCTGGATGCCGCGCGGGCCGTCGCCGTCTTTGAGGGCCTCGTGCACGCGGCCGTGTCCGTTGGCGTTGTCGGCCACGATCAGGCCCCCGCGGCGGGTGTGCTCCAGGGCGAAGTCGAGGTAGGCGGGGTAGCCCTCCTTGTCGGCGTCGATGAAGACCAGGTCGAAGGGGGCCTCCTGAGAGACGGCGCCGAGATGGTCTGCGGCCGGGCCCACCCGCACCTCCGTCCGGTCGGCCAGGCCGGCGGCTTTGTAGTTCGCGCGGGTGACTTCGGCGTGCTTCGGGTTGATCTCCAGGGTGATGAACTTCCCGTCCGGGGGCAGGGCGCGGGCCAGCCAGATTCCGGAGTAGCCGGCCAGGGCGCCGAACTCCAGGATCTTTCTGGCGTTGACCAGCTTCGCCAGGAGGTGGAGGGTCTTCCCGGACTCGGGGCTGACGGAGATTCTGGGCAGGCCCTGGGCGACCGCGGCGGGCATGATGCCCTTGAGGAGGTCGTCCTCCGGGGCGAAGACCTCGCGGCGATAGGTGTCGAGGTTGGGATAGGATGGGGTGGACATGGTGGGGCTCCTCTCTATGTGATCCCCGGCTGTTCAGGTTTTCAACCACTTATCGAACCAGGCGAAGGCCTCGGTCTGCATTTCGAGGTCGAACTTGTGCGGGCCGGGGTAGAAGGCGCAGCGGTAGCGGTCATCAGCGCCGGCCTTCTCGTAGACTTCCCGGAGGATGCGGTCGGCCCGCTCCATCTCCGTCAGGGTGAAGAGGGGGTCGTCGATGTCGTTCTGCACGAGGGTCGGCAGGGGGACGCGCAGGCCCAGGATCTCCGGGTAGTCGAGGTCGCGGGGGAGCAGGGGGACGTAGACCATCCAGGTGTGGGTGTGGCATTTGTTGAGGAGACAGTCCCGCCAGGTGGTCATCATGCCGACGCAGACGGCGCACTTGATCCGGGGATCGGTCCCCCCCAGGAAGACGGTCCGCATCCCGCCGCCGGAGAGGCCCCCGCACCCCACCCGGTCGGGGTCCACGTCGTCCCGCGCGCAGAGGAGGTCCAGGGCCCGCTGGTCCTCGGCCAGGAAGACGCCCGGCCAGGTGGTCCCGGCGCAGAAGAGGGACTTGGCCATGAGGCTCTCGTGGGCGCCGGCCCACCGGTTGTAAGCGGCGATGAACTCCTCCCGGTCGGTGTCCTGTTCAGACAGCCCCTCCCGGATACGCTCGGGCACGTCACTCAGGAGCACGCGGCGGCTGGCAAAGGGGAAGGTGTCGTGGACGAGGACGGCGTAGCCTTGCCGGGCGATTTCGTTGGCCCAGCCCACGCCGCCGTAGCAGCGGTCCTGGTGGGCGATCATGATGGGGTGTCGATCCCCGGAGGTCTGCGTGATCTTCTGCCTGCCGAAGAACTTGTTTCCGCCGTGATCGTGCAGGGCCAGGATGCCGGGCAGTCTGCCTGAGGCTCCCTCCGGTTTCAGGAAGACGGCCCGGGTGGGGGGGCCGTAGGGGAGCTGCCACGACAGCTCCTCCACGTGGAGGCCGTCGCAGGTATACTGACGTTGAAGGGTTGGTTTCGGGACGCCCCCGGCGTCGGGCCGGGCCAGGAGGTCCAGCAGGCGCTGGAGGACGGCCCTGCGCCACGCTTCGAGGTCCGTGAATTTTTTGTTGCGAAAGGAGAGGGCGGCTGGGCCCTCTCCGACCAGGGAGGCCGCCCAGGGGCCGTAAGCGCCGATCATGTTGGGTTGCATAAGTCCGTCCTTTTCACTGATCGTCATTGCACTCCCTTCCAGTACTTCCACATGTCCTCAGAAGGGGGTTCGTCCATCGTCTCTTCGAGGTCCTTCCGCTTGAAGTCGCCCAGGACGGCCAGCCGGACGCGCCCGGAGCGGTTGTGGCCGCCCGCGTGCATGATCCGGTGGTGCCAGAAGACGACGTCCCCCGGCCCGCCGCAGCATTCGACGCAAGGCCTTTCCCGGAAGGCGGCCACGTCTTTCTCGTACTGCTCCGTCGGCTCGAACTTGACGTGCGAGCGAAAGTCGTAATAGAAGGCGAGGTGACTGCCGGGCCAGACGGTGAACGCGCCTCCTTTCGACCCCACGTGGTCCAGATAGCCCACCGCGCCGAGGTGGAAGGGGTGGCGGTCCACGTGGCCGTGGGTGGGACCCTCCGGTCTGTCTCCCTCCGGGAAGATCGAGTAGATCCCCCGTATCCGCTCTGTCTGCGCCAGGTTTTCCTGTCCCAGCAGCTGCCCGGCCATCCGGTGGACGGAGGGGTCCGCAAGCAACAGCCTCACCATCCACTCCTCCGTCCCCGGCTCCCGGAACTTCCAGACGCCGCGCTGCTCCGGGAACGCGCCCACCCAGGTGTCCGGGTTGTTCCGGTCGAGGTGGGACGGCGCGGCCTCCCACATCCGGTCGCGCGCGCGGGCCATCAGGTCGGGGTCCAGGACCTCGCGCTTGATCAGGTAGCCCTCGCGCTTGAAGAACGCGATGTCCCCGGCGGAAAGGGTCACCATAAGATCGCCTCCCTCATGACAGTCCGCATCAGAAATAGTCGTGCAGCGACCGGAGCGCCCGGCGGACCGTGTAGGGGTCCACGCGCTCCCAGCCCCCGCTGCCCCGGCTGGCGGCCTGCGCGGCCTCGATCCGCTTGTGCCGGATCTCGAAGGTCATGGGCGACTCGAAGGTGAACGGCCTGAAGGTCCCGATCCGGGCCACGGCCTTCCGGGTCGCCTCGTAGATCTCGTCCACGACGCGCTTGGGGTGCTTGCTCACGGCCGCGTTCCATCCGAGCGCGTGTTTCGTGGTCACGGTCTCGACCCCGCGGAAGAACCGGCCCGCCTCGGCGACGCCCTTGTCGTCGCTGGCCACGAAGATCACCGGCACGCCCCGCTCTCCGGCCATCGCCCCGTCGATGGCCAGCTCGCCCACCTCCTGCCCGTTTATCTTCATATACTGGTAGCTCGCGGAGCTGAAGCTGTGGCAGATGACGGCGTCCACGGTGTTGTCCATCGCGTGGTAGCCGATGAAGGCCACGCCGCTGAAGGTCTCGTCCAGGCCGGGGAAGCGGTGCGGGAAGTTGACGCCGAGGGCGATGTCGCACCGTTCGTCGAGTTTGTCGTAGTGGAGGTTCAGGCTGCCGTTGTGGTTGTCCCAGACGATCACCTGCTCCGCGCCGGCGGCGAACAGGCCCCGCGCGGCCGCGTCGGCCTCCCGCGTGGCCTGGAGCTTGGCGAACTCCAGATCGCGGGACTGGTTGATGGACCCTCCGGGGGACCCCACGGCGCAGGCCACGCCCTCGCAGTCGACGGCCACGACGAATTTCATGAGTGACTCCTTTCTCCGGTGATCAGGCGAGCGCCTCGCGCAGCCACCTCAGTTTGCGCTGCTGGTGGAGGTTGCCGCCGCCCTCGTGGCCGTTGTAGGGGTAGACCTCGATGGCCTTCTTCACCCCTGCCGGGAGGTGGTTGTAGGAGGCGTAGACCGTGGACGGGGGACAGATGTTGTCCCAGAGCCCGACCGAGTAGTAGGCGTGCGTCCCGGAGACTTTTCGGGCCAGATTCATGTTGTCGAAGTAGGAGAGGGTCTCAAAGGCCCGCTCGATCTGCTCCGGGAAGCGCTTCATGAAGTCCGTGATCTCCTCGTAAGGCCCGACGGCCAGGTCCACGGCGCGGCGAAAGTGGGAGAGCCAGGGGACGTCGGGGGCCAGGGCCTTCACGTGCGGCGAGAGGGCGGCGCAGGCGATGGTGAGGGCCCCGCCCTGGCTCCCGCCGATGGCCGCGATGCGATTCCCGTCCACCTCCTCCCGCCGGCGCACGACCTCCACGGCCCGGACCGTGTCCAGGTAGAAGTTCCGGTAATAGTACTCCTCCTTGTCCAGGATGCCGTGCGTGATGAACCCCCGCTGGCCGCCGTGGGTGGTGCTCAGGCGCTGGCCGGTGTTTCCGCCCTGCCCGCGCGAGTCCATGAGGAGGGCGCAGAAGCCGTTCAGGACGTGGTGGGCGAGGACGTGGGGGTAGTCCCGCCCGCCGGTGTAGCCGATGAACTGCACCACGGCCGGGAGGGGCTTGGACACCTCGCGGGGGGTCAGGAACCACCCTTTCACCCGCACGCCGTCCGCGCCGTCGAAGGCCACGTCGTAGACGCGGGCCAGGGGGAGGGCGTCCTGAACGGGCGAGAAGGTTGCGTGGAGGGGGACCTTGTCGCTCTCGGCGAGGGCCGCGCACCAGAAGGCGTCGAAGTCGGGGCGGGCGGTGGGTTCGGGGCGGTAGTCCACGAGTTTTTCGAGGGGCAGGTCTACGGACGGCATGGGGGTCCTCCTCAAGGATTTATAAGGACTTATCTCGTTGTATCCTTTATCACTCCGGGTTTGTGACGCGCATCACTCCTTTGGGGCCTCTTTTTGCCGATAATATACACAGGGACTTTTGGGTTTCTACCCCCTTGTAAAGGATCCACAACCATGAGAGCAGCCGGGATGTCAGGTCGGGAGTCTATGGCCAAGATCATCGTTGTCGAGGATGAGAAGAGCATTTGCGACGTGGTCGTGCAGATGCTGAGGTACGCAGGCCATACGGTGCAGGCCTTTGAGGATGCCCGTCCGGCCCTGGAGGCGGTCGACTTTTCCCAGACGGACCTGGTCGTCACGGACCTGGAGATGCCGACCTCCGGGGAAGAGTTTATCCAGACCCTCCGGAGCAGGGGCATCCAGACCCCCGTTCTGGTGATGAGCGGCCACATGGATGAGGAGAGAAAGCGCCATCTCACGTCTCTCGGCGCTCAGGAGACCATCGACAAGCCCTTCGGGCTTCCCCAGTTTCTGGATAGGGTGAAGGCGCTGATCCACTGACCGTAAAACCGCATATCTCGTCTTCGCGCCCAGAGATGGACTCTCTGGGCGTTTTTTTTGAATGCCGGGATGCCGCGCCTCATTCCCTCTCTTCCATCCCCGCGTCTTTCAGGGCGCCGAGCAGACAGGGCACGCCGAAGAAGAGGAGGCTCAGGTACATGGGGCTCAGGCCCACGGCCCCCCGGCGTCTCGGGTCGTCGCTTCTGTCCTGTTCCGAGATCAAATGGCGGAGCACGGCCCGGCCGATCTCCAGGTACTTGCGGTCTCCGGTCAGGCGATAGGCGTAGGCGAGGTGCCGGCAGATGACGCCGCCGTAGCGCTGCTGGATGGCCGTTTGGGCGTTGAGGGGGCCGGGATGGCCGCAGAACCAGTCCACGGCCCGGCGGTAGACCTCCGCCACGTCCTTCCGGCCGGTCAGCCGGTGGAGCAGCTCCAGGCCGATCATCAGGTAGTGGGTCTGGTAGCCCTTCTGCTCCGACAGGGGGAGGACGCGGGTCGCGTGCGCAACGTATCCCCCCGATCCCCGGAGTTCGGCGTCGGTGAAGGGGGGGACGGTCCCCATCTCCACGGCGAGGGTGGTGCCCTCGGTGGCCATGCCGTAGGGGGCCTGGTTCGGGAGGCGGTCGGGGGTGGAGACCTGGAAGCGCTTGTGCCAGCTCCCGTCGTCGTTCTGCCCGCGCGCGATGGCCTGGTAGACCTCCTCCGCGCGCGTTTTGAAGCGGGGGTCTCCGGTGACCTCGTGGACGTAGAGGAGGCCCCGCAGGACGTTGGCGATGCTCCGGAGGCTGAAGCTGAAGGTGGGGTCCCCGGTCCAGCGGTAGCGCAGGAAGAAGGCCCCGGCCTCCAGCAGCACGTCGCGGACGCGCAGGTCCCCGGTCAGGCAGTAGTAGTCCATCCAGTTGTCCAGGAAGGTGTGCGAGGCGCAGGGCTCGTCCCCGAAGTGGTCGGTGCTGTGCCGGAAGCAGCCGCCCACCATGTAGGGCCGGAACGGGTGATAGTGGCAGGTGTCCACGTCCGTGGAGTGCCGGGTCATCGCCTCGCCGAGCGCGAAGAGGGCGGGGTCCCCGGTGCGCAGGTACTGGATCCAGACGCCGTGCCGGGGGTCCCACTCGCTGTTGCACCAGCCCCACCGGCCCCGGAAGCGCCAGTCGTTCGTGGCGGCCTCCCACGCCACGAGCACGTCCCCCCAGTCGAAGAACCCGTACCACCGGCCCCGGCGGATGTTCTGGTCCATCCAGTCTACGAACCCGGTCATCATCTGCTCGGATTCCGGGAAACGGGCAGGGTCAAACGACGCAAACCCTCCGGTGGCCTCGCATCGGGCGGCCCAGGCCGGGTCCACGGCGACGTGGGGGGGCGCCAGCAAGGCGCGCAACCGGTCGGGGACCCCGGCCCCTTCGGACGCCGGATAGAAACAGACGAAGAACTCGCTGGTCCTGGCTACGCCCGTGCCGTCGGCGTAGACGCCCTCCCCCTCGTGCCAGGAGACGGCCTCGGCGTAGCGCTTGAGGCTGAGTTGCGCCCCGTCCGGGTCCCGGTAGAGGTAGACGTCGATGCCGTCGCCGGCCCCGGAGGTCCCCAGGGCCTTCGGGTACTCCTCCGCCGTGTGGCGCAGGGCCACGCCGACGCCCGCGCGGGCGTCCTCGGCGGTCATCCAGCCCTCCGCGCGCTCCCCCTCGGCGACGGTCCGCGTCTGCTCCGCGACGCGCCGGTCCAGGCGGAAGTGGTTGTCCAGGCGCTGCGACAGGAGGAGGGATTCCTCCGGTCTGAGCTGGCCCTCCTCGGGCAGGCGGGAGGAGACGCGGAAGCGGATCGGGCCTGACAGGGAGGCCGGGACGCGGAGGGCGATCTCCCGGATTTCGGTCTCCCTCGGGTTACAGGCCACCACGACGGTGTGCAGGACGCGGAGGGAGGTCTGCCCGGCGAAGGCGTAGATGCGGGTGGTAAAGTGGAAGGGGCGGTAGCCCGCGTAGTGGTGGGCCGGGATGTCGGCCTCGAAGGCCCCGTCGCACCGGAGGACGGCCCGCAGGGGGCCGGCCTCCTCCACGCGGACCGAGTAGACGTCCTGCGCGAGGGAGGCCAGGCAGTCCCCCCCCATACCGTAGATGTGACGGTTTCCGTCGGCGTCGAAGAAGGACTCGCAGATTCGAACGTAAGCCTGGCCCCCGGCGTCTCTCCCGACGACGTCCTGCTCGGCGGTGAAGACGCCGCTGGCGTCCGTGTGACCGAGCTGGACGGCTTGGAGGAAGGAGAATCGCCTGCGGCTCACCTCGAACCGGAGGGGGCCGGTGCAGACCGCGATGCGGTCGTCGTCCTCGGAGATCTGGATGGGGGATGCCGGGGAGGTCTTCGCGGGGTCTCCGCCGCAGCGGAGGGCGCAGGTCGCCTGCCCCCCGGCGGGCAGGTCCGCCTGAAAGTCGGCCAGCACCCACTTGAGGCTCCCGTCGGGCCAGCGGCTCAGGACGCGGAACTGCGCGGGGATGGGGCGGCCTTCGGGGTCGGTCATGTATATCGAGTCCAACCCCTGCAGCGCGCCCTTCGGGAGCGGGACGCCCCGCGTCACGGGCCAGGCGCGACGGGGGAGGCCGAGGCTCTCCGAGATGAGAAGGGGAATTTCGTAGAGAGTCGCCATGAAGATACCTTTTTCGGGTTTATCCTATCACTCTCATCGGGAGCATCGGTCTGGAGGGGTCCACCTCAAAGTCCAGTTCGAGCCGCTCGTCCCTTAGGCGGAACAGGATGCGCCCGGTGCCCAACGGGGCCTCGACGCCCGGCGCTTCGTAGAGGGGCCAGGATTCGTAATCGATCTCGGTCCCGTCGACCCGGTGGGGGCCGTCATAGGTCAGCTCCAGCTCGTGCCCCCCGAGGGTCTCGAAGCGCACCCGGCCCGGCTCAGGCCATCCGCTCAGGTCGAGGCGCGGGCTGACCATCTCCTCGCAGAAGTTGTCGAACGTCCCCACGGACCGGGCCTCCTCGGCCTCCAGCGCCAGTCCCACGTTTCGCCCCTCGACCCGGATGAGATGGCCGTCCAGATGGCCCTCCTCCCAGATCTCCTGCCACCGGCAGTCCCCGATGGGGCGCAGGCCCACGTAGAACGCGCCCGCATCGCCCAGGAGCCAGCCCTCCCGCTCCGTCCAGGCCACCGCTTCAGGGAGGTAGAGGTTGACGTAGGGGGTCGGGTCCTCGGGCGGGATGCGGTAGAGGATTAGGAGGGCCGATTCGTGCTGCACCATCCGCTCATAGGGGGAGGCCCCGAACAGCCGATCCGGGTTCTGAAGGTAGGGCTTGGGCGCGGCCACGGCCCGGCCTATGGCCTGGGGGAGGCCGCTCAGGAAGGCGCTGAAGCGTCCCGGGCTCAGAAAGGGATGGCCGCAGACCAGCGTGGCCTGGTGTTTCGGGCCGGCCCAGGAGAGGTCCCACGAGACCAGGTCGATGGGACCTGCGGGGGCCCCCGGCAGGTTGACCTGCGTGGAGCCGAGCGCGAAGGAGGGGCTGAGGTAGGTGTACTTTCTGACCGGCAGGGCCTCCCGGTCCGCGTGCCGGTAGATCGCGCGGGGGGCCTTCGTCTTCCTCACGACCCTCGGCCTGGACCGGTCCCGCGCCAGGTCGGTGAGCAGGGGAGGCGGTCTGAACCGGGCGGTCATCGCCGGGCAGGCCATCTCGTCGTTGTGCAGAGCCGGGTCGAAGGGGACGCCGCCGAAGTAGTAGAAGCCGAGGGAGGCCGACGCGCCCACCAGGGTCCAGGTGTTCTGCCGGTAGCCCTCCCGGCTGTGCCCGCCGGCCCAGGCCCCGTGGAAATATTCCAGGGCCATGTCCGCGACGTAGAGCGTCGCCATCCGCCCGGTCAGGGCGCGCAGGCGCGGGTCCCGCGCGTGGTCTGTCAGCGCGATCATGGAGAGGAGGTGGCAGTGGTGGTACTGGGTGGAGTCGTATTCGTAGTGTCCCTGGCGGGCCGTGCGGTCGATCATCCCCAGAATCCAGCGAATGGCCTCGGCGCGGGTGGCCTCGCGGGACAGGCCGTTGCCCCAGACCTCCACGTCGGGCCAGCGCTCGGTGGCGAGGAGGGTCCCGGCGTAGTGCATCAGCCAGTGGTTCTCGGTGTTCCCCCGGTGCAGGATGCCCCGGGTGAGGGCCTCTCTGACGTGCGCGTGCGCGGGTTCGGGCAGGTGGTCGCCCCACCGGCAGATCAGGGTCGTTGCGGCGAGCACGTCGAAGGTGCCGGTGGCCACCCGGCCGAACGGGCCTGCGGGCTTAGACCCCAGGCGGGCCTGAATGATCTCCGCCACGCGTTGAGGGTCGCCGCCCGTCGCCAGGATCGCGTGCGCGCCCCACAGGGAGGCGGCGGACCTGGCGAGAGGCTCCAGGAACTGCCGGCCCCGCGCCTCCAGCTCTGCGTCGTATTCCTTCTGGGTCATAATGCCTCCGGCGCGGAGATCGCTTCAATGGTAGAGGGGAGGTCAGGGGCCTGCCGCCAGGACGCGCCAGAATTTTGCGTCACCCAGAGGCCGCCGGGCGCGGCCCCGGCCATCCAGAAGTCGGGCTGATGCGGGTGCGCCGCGACCGATGCGATCAGGGCGCGGGGGCCGAGGTTGCGCCATCGTCCGCGGCCGTCGCCCACGACGACGCCCCTCAGGGTACCTGCTATAAGATGCCCGCTGCTCTCGGCCAGCGCAAACACGGTCCCGTCGTCCAGTCCGCATCCTGCCTTACGCCACGAGAGGCCGTCCGGGCTGGTCCAGATGCCCCTCTCATCCGTTCCGGCCCACCAGGCCCCGAGGGCATGGCGGACGGCCCGCGCCGGGACGCCCATCAGGTTGCTGTAAGTCCAGCGACAACCGCTCTCCTCCGCGACCAGCACGCCGGCCTCCGTGCCCACCACCCAGCGGCGAGGGTCCGCCGGGTCCACGGCGACGGCGTTCGTGAAGCGCTCATTCACGGCGAGGGGATCGGAATGCCAGGCCCACCGGACTGCGCCGAGGCCGTCCCGCGCGCCCGTGGCGACGCCGTAGGCGGAGGCGGCCAGCAGGCCGGGGTCGCCAGGGATGCGGGCCAGGTCCAGGACCTCCGTGAGGGTCTCGTCGTGGAGCTGGACCCAGGGGGCCGGGTCGTCGCGGACCTCCCAGGCCCCGCCGCCCACGCCCACGCAGAGCCGCTCGCCATCCCGCAGGATGGAGGTCACGCGGAACTCGTAGGCCCCGACCCGCTCACAGGAGGCCCCGTCCGCGCTGCGGAACAGGCCCGAGCCGGCGCCGATGAGCCAGGTCTGAGACCAATTCCCCATCCTCACCTCTTTGTCTCACTTCGTAAGATTTGTTCGATTTCTTGTCGAAGCTCAGGTATTTTGTTAGTCACGACATCCCAGACGATCTCATAATCTATCCCGAAATAGTCGTGGATCAACTTGTCCCTCATCCCCGCCATCGCCCGCCATTCAAGATGAGGGTATTTGCGCTTCATACCAGCAGGAACTCTTTTCGTCGCTTCGCCGATGGTCTCTATGCTTCGCACAAAGGCCCTCTTCAGTGTTTCGTCTTGCAGGAATTTCTCTTTGCTCAGCCCTTTCGTCTGGCTTATGAGATATCTGACCTCGTCCAGGATGTGACGCAGGTAATCAAGAGGAGAAGGAGACATATTCTACCTCTTTAAGGATATGGGGGCCAATGTAAGGACTCAACGCCTCGGGGGTGACCAATTCAACACGACGTTTAAAGAGATCTTCTAACAGGAAAGAGAGTTGTATAAAGTTATCGAAGGTTTTTTTGCCTTGCTCGAATTCAACGAGTAAATCGACATCGCTCTTGACGTTCTGCTCTTGACGAGCGAAAGAGCCGAACAGACCGAGTTTCTTTACTCCAAATGTCTTGATCTTATCCTGGTTGTCCTGGATGATTGTCAAGACTTTCTTTTTTGTCGGGGGATGTGCGCTCATAATGACACGCTCCTGATTAACGGGTACTCGCGTGCAGGATCGTGAGACCGATTACCTCGTCCCCTTCGTAGCGCACAATGACATCGTTGTCCATCAATTCACTATCCGTGGCGTGGCTGGGTTTCTTGGAATTGATATACAACACGTCCGCCTCGGCGTCATATGAGGACCAGAGGTATCGTTTGGGCGCCTGCTTGACCGCAGGAATCAGGTTCAAATAGTCCTGTATATCAAACTGATAATTCCGGGAAGCACAAAAAGGCTTTGATTTCTTCGAGTTAGACAGT
>CAYRZX010000146.1:0-16179 GCA_964428665.1 uncultured Gemmatimonas sp. | reverse complement strand
AGCCCTCGTAAGGCTCAGGGTCAGGCCCATACAGGTCAGGCATGGACGGCCTCCCTTCGGCGCTCCCGGCGCTCACCTTTCACCAGGTCGTAGTCACGAGCGTTGCCGCAGTCCGGGCACTCGAACCGCTTGACGATCTGCCCGAAGGCCGTCTTGAACGTACCCAGCGCCATTGTCCCGCCGCAGCACTCGCACGGCCTCAGTTGAGCAACCCACCATGCATGCTTGCACCGTCCGGCGTAGCTGCCGCCGTCCCGCCTGTGGGCGTCCGGGCAGTCGCAGAGGAAGTCAACGACGTAGTAGGCCGTCCCGTCCGGCTTGCTGACTTCGGCGCTGCCGTCGCTGTCCAGGCGGAATTGATACCCGTTCTCGACAGCATAGGCCAGCGCCAGCTTGTCGGAGGCGTCGCCGGGGTTGAAGGAAACGGGCTTGACTTGGGGGGAAGAATTGCCTATCATAAAGATAGCCTCCTGAAAAGGAGTCTGAAGCTTTCGGCCTATCGGTTCAGCTTTGCGGGCGATCCGATGGGCCGATTTATTTTGCCTTCCCCGTCCCTGGGGTCCGTGTCCTGTCCCTGTCCGCCTGGCCTCCGGGTTACGGGGGTTAGTGCCCGCCACGTCAATACGTGATAACCCTTGCCGTGCTATTCCGGGTTGTCTCCGGTCGTCCTACGGGCTGAGGTCTATCGCCCTGTCCTCCCGTAGTCCGCTGTCAAAGAGCGTGGTTCATCGTTCACGTCCTAAATATACAACGTCGGTTTCTATTTGTCAACCGAAATCTTTTGAGAAAATGATTTTTCTTGTTTTTCTTCCGTAAACCGCTTATATTTGAAATCAGAAAGGGGTGATTGACAAATGAATCTGATTTCGACAACAGAGGCAGCAAGGCAAAAGGGAATTTCGAGACAGGCCATAATCAAGGCCGTTGGCCGGGGAGAGATTGACGGCCACAAGGTTTCAACCCGTAGTCTTGTAGTGATCGCCAACAAACGCTTTGAACAGTGGCAACCCTCCGAGCGTCACCAGGATTCAGGCCGCGCTCGGTGGGCCTCCACCAGGTCAGCGAAGAAGGTCCGGCGCACGGCGTAGCCGGGTGCGCTTTCCCCTTGACATCTCCCCCGGCTCTCCCTATCCTATCCCCTGGGGGCCGGGTCCACGCTTCAACCTTGAGGATGTGACATGGCAGACGAATCTCGAACGCCCACAGCTCCCGGCCTGGAGGCCGACATTCGCTCCCTTCGCCAGGACGTGACTCGGCTTATGGTGGACGTGGGCGAAATCAAAGGCATAGTCTCCGGCTTCAGGATGGCCTTCGATCAGATGGATAAACGTTTGGCTGACCTGGCTTCTCAGGTGGACAAACGCTTTGGTGATGTCGATAAACGCTTTTCGACCATTCAGTGGACTTTGGGCCTACTCTTGACGCTTGTAGTCCTGATCCTGGGCAAGCTGTTCTTGAAGTAGCTCCGTCCGCTTCTCCGTCTATCGTGCCCCGGTCAGCCTCGCGCCTGCCGGGGCATCGTCTTTCCTGCCCGCGCTGGCCGTCCCTGCCTTCGCCTGCCGCGCCTTCTGCCTCCGGTCCGCCCTCTTTTTCCGCCTTCCAACCTGACCCCGCTCCTGGGCCGTTTCCGGCCTCCGTGCGCTGCCCTGCTCTTTGAGAGGGTGGTCACCAGCGGCGGGGCTTTCTGGCTTCTTCCTGCATCGCCTTGAGCTGCTGCCTCAGAAACGCCTCGGTGACGGTCAGCCGGCCCTTCTCGTCGGCGTGGAAGGCCGCGCTTCTGGCCGGTGGGGGGACCGCACCCTTGTACATCCGGTCCAGCATCCGCCCGAACAGAGACAGGACGTCCACCTGGTCGTCGTGGACGCCGGCGGGGAACCGGAGCAGCTCTCCCACCAAATCGTCGGTCCAGGGGGCGCCCTTTGGGAAAAAGACCTTGCCCATGCTCATCCGGCCCCGGATGCTCTGCGCCCGGGTCGGCTT
The DNA here is from genome assembly GCA_964428665.1 of uncultured Gemmatimonas sp. Taxonomy (GTDB): domain Bacteria; phylum Latescibacterota; class UBA2968; order SICM01; family SICM01; genus SICM01. The sequence continues at coordinate 14,199 of CAYRZX010000146.1, read as the reverse complement.
GTCCGACGCGCTGGTATAGGGCTCCCGGTGACAATGCACCCGGCGCTCTTGCATGCGCTTGGTCAGGAACGGCCCGATGCTCCTTTCGATCTGGCCGCGCTCCTCGGCCCATTCGACCGGCCTCCACCTGGCCATGAGGTCGATGGCGGTCTCTACCCATACGTCCGGGCTTGCCTGCCCTCTCCACCAATCGAGAACGTACAGGTCGTTGTTGGGATCGACGCCGGCGATGCCGTGCACGGTGAAGTCCCCGCCGCTGGCGGTCACGGCGTAGTCTGAGGCCGCGTAGTGCCTCAGATAAGGCGGGGGCTTGCGCCAATCGTACCAGCGGACCCACTCGCGCCGGAAGTAATCCCCCTCCTCGGCCTGGGGCTCGCCCTGGTAGAGGGCCGTCCAGGACCTGGGGCCGCTGGTGATCGTCAGGGCGGTTCGGATCCGCCCCAGGGCCTCGACGGGGTACCACTCCGGCCAGAGGGGTTCGCCCGGCTGCCGTCCGAGCGGGTCGCCTTCCCGGGAGAGCGCCGGGAGGTTCAGGACCTCCCACTTCTCGCCCCCCTGCCTGGCTGCCTCCAGGAGACGGCCTGCCAGGTCGTCCTCGTGCCAGCGCGTCATGACGATGACGATAGCGCCTCCTGGCATCAGGCGGGTATAGAGCACGTCCGTGAACCAGTCCCATACCCGCTTTCGGAAGGTCTCAGAGTCGGCCTCCTCCCGGTTCTTGACCGGGTCGTCGATGAGGGCCACGTGCGCGCCCCTGCCGGTGATGCCCGAACCTACGCCGGCGGCGATGTAGACGCCTCCCTGCGTGGTCTGCCAGCGTTCAGCGGCCCGGCTGTCGGGTCGGATGGCGGTCCCGAACAACTCCCGGTATTCTTCGCCCTCTACGATGTCCCGGACGTTGCGCCCCAGATCGACAGCCAGGTCGTCGGAGTAGGAGCAGCAGATGATCTGCCGGTCGGGGTGTCGTCCGAGATACCAGGCCGGGAACCTGCGGGAAGCCAGCTCGCTTTTCGTGTGCCTGGGGGGAGCGAAGATCATCAGCCGGTCGATGTCGCCCCGCTCGACGGCCTCCAGGGCCTGGGCGATGGCGTGGTGATGACGGGCGGTCTGGAACCTGGGAAAGGTGTATTCCGTGAAGGGGATCAGGCCGGATCGGGCGGCCTGCCGGCGCTCCTCCTGGTCGTCGGGGGGGCGTTCCAGGGCCGTGTTGACGGTGGCCTCGATCTGGTCGAGGATTCGGGTGGCCTGTCGGGGTCCGATCATGGGGCGACCTTCAGGTCAGGCTTTTCTCCTCTCGCCTCCAGGAGCCGGTTGACGGCCTCCTGGAGTTCCTTGACTCGGGCCTCCAGGTCCCTGGCGCTGCGCCCCCATCGCTCCGGGAACCGGCGCTCCAGCCTCCAGGCGCTGGCCTGCCAATCGAACCGGGTGGCCGTCTCGATGGTGGTCTCGACCGTGCCGTTCTCGCTGCGGACGACCTTTGTTCTCCTGGTCTCGTAGCCCCGGCCCGCCTTCTCGATGACGGCCAGATCGTCGGCCTCGGACTGCGCCAGGGCCTCCTCGACGGCCCGGTTGAAGTCGTGGTAGGTCCCCCGCTTTGCCCGTGCGCCCTTCTTCAGCCAGTCATAGAACGTCGTTTTGTTGACGCCGGCCAGGGCCGCGGCCGTCTCGATGTAGGCCCCCTGCAGGATCGCCTGGATGATCCGCTCTTGAAGGGCCGGGGTCAATTTCGTGGGTCGTCCTCTTGGCATAGCGGCTTCCCTTTTTTACTGCGTTGGGAAATTCGGTGGTGTCAGAGGTGATTTGGAACAGGCTACTTCCGGTGGTGCTTCCTATGACAAGTGCGACATAACGGACGAAGATGCCTTTTCGCGTCCTCCCTGAACAGATGCCGGTAGCCTTCCGGCGTGTGGTGGACCTGACTGCCCGGCGCTCCGCACAACAGACACTCGTAGCCCCAAAGACCGTAGGTCTCGCCTTTCTTGGCTCGCCAATGGTCGGTCGTCCGGTAGAGCTTGTAGTCGGCGGACGAGAACCGGCCAGAGAGCAGGCGCAGGACCACGGGCCGGGGCAGGTCTTGGGAAAAGGGGTCCGAGACCGGACCCCGGGCCGTGTCAGTCGTCAAATCCACGTCTCGCCTCTCAAAACGGCAGGCCGTCATCGCTCCCGCTTCCAGGCGCAACCGGAGCAGCGGGAGGGGCCGGCGCTTTCGGGCCGGGGGCCTCCGGTACCGGGATGCCGTGAGCTTTCAGGGTCCGCTCACATTGCGCGATGAAAGTGGCAAGCTCGGTCGGGCTGGTCGTGGGGGCCTCCGCCCAGGTGGTAGCCGCCTCCGCGTCGGCCTCCTTGTAAAGCTTCTCCGCCACGAGAAGGGAGACCAGCTTGACGCATCGCTCGACCTGCTCCGGGGCTGGACGGTCCGACGGCGGACCTGGCGGGCTGGCCGGGCCGGAAGGCTGGCCGGGGGCGTCCTTCAACAGCCAGATCGCGGACAGGTTTGCGAAGGAACCTCCCTCCCGGCCCTCGTTGTGGACCACCACGAACCCGACCCGCTTTCCGATCAGCTCCTTGTCCGGGTCGAACCCTTCGTATGCCTCCACGTCCGTCAACTTCCGGCCTGCCAGGGCTTCCCGCAGCTTGCGTAATTCGCTTTTCGGATGAGCGGAAAGCGTGTACCACTGCCAGACGGCAAAGGGCTGGCCGTCGTCCATGAACGCGGTGGAGCTCTCGATCTTGACGCTGACCTTGTGTTTCAGGCCGAACGCCGTCTCCTTCTGGCCCAGGTCCTCAAACGCCACGATCACGCCCTCGTGCTGCCCCTCCGGGTGGGGGATAAACTCGCTTCTCGGCATCTTCATCACTGCCATTGTCGGACTCTCCTTCCCCATCGTTCGGGTTTTGGATTTCCTGTTGTTCGCCTTTTTTGTTCTGCCTGCCGGTGGGGAGCCGTCTTATCCCGCGACCTCCTCCAACCCCGGCATGAGCTTCAAGAGCGCCCACAGCCCTTTCAAGTGCTTGCAAGGTCGCTGTCGCCCCCTGGTCCGGCTATCCGGGCAGGAACAGCGCCCCTCCTTCGGCTCCACAACGTAAGCCCTGCCTGACGGCGACGAGATCCGCCACGTGCCGGGGGATAGGCGGGTCAGGCGGTAGCCGGGGGTGTCAATCTGAAACGTGCTCACCGCAGGACCTCCCCGTCCAGGCTCACCTTGACGGCGTGGATCGCCCTCAAGCCCTCCGGGTCCGGCCTCTGTCGGGCCAGGGTCGCAACCTCGGTGTGGCTGTAGGTCGGCCCGGGTACGGGGTCGCGCCAGGCGTCCGGTACGATCCAGACCTCCGCGCCCAGGGTCCGGGAGTGGATGGCGAACGGGTACGGCGGCAACGGTCCGTCCGGGTCCACCGGGGGCCGGTCGGCCTCGGCCTGGTCAGACAAAAGCAATATTGCCTCCTCCGGGGGAGCCTCGGCGGGTGGCGCTGAGGCTCCGGGGGTCGCTACGCGTAGCTGGTCCAGGAAACTCATGGGGGTCTCCAAATTTGAGAGTGTCAAAAACCCGTCAACACGTCAACATAAGGGGTTAAGTCTTTTTTTCACAATAACTTATATGTTGACGGGCAGGCGTCAACATTGGTCAACATAAGCCCGGTTGTGTTGACTATGTTGACGTATGTTGACGGGCAGGCGTCAACATAGAACTCATTGCGCGACAACGAATTACGGCCTATGTTGACGTGTTGACGCATTTTGGGGTGCTTCAATTTTCGTCCTCCGGGGCCAGGCTGAAGATGCCTGCCCCCCGTTCGCCCTGGCCTGTCCTTGAAACGCTCCCCGCTCGACAGAGAGCGTCCAGGGCACGGTTGATTTCATCAGACGAATATCGTCCCCCCCCGATGGCTCGATGCAAAGCCCAGGACTTCACCGGCCCCTCTTTCAGGACTTCGAGAACTCGACTTTCCAATTTGCTCGCCCGCGTAGCATGAAACCCTGAGAAGATCCGCTGGGCGCTTGCCACGCAGTACCCCCCGGCGTCGATGGCCGCCGTCAGGATGTCCGCGTCGATCTCCCGGCGCTTTTCCAGAACGGCATAGATCAGGGCGACCTTCAGGGTGATGTCCGGGATACGCTGCAAAACCGCCCCGAGTGTTTCATCTGGCCACGTCTGCCCTTTCCATCGTGTGTAGAACTCAGCCCACAGGTCCCGCGCCGGTCCGGTCAGCGTCACCTCAAGGGAGTCAGGCAGCCACAGCAGCACGTCCCCGATATGAGATACTACCTTCTCCATCAGCCGGGCGTCCGGGGGGTCTGGAAACGGGATCGGTGCTTTCGGCGGTCCCAGGACGTAGACGAAGCGGTTCCCGAACCCTCCCATTATGTCGCGGTCCGCCAGGTCCTCAAGCCACGAGGGGGTGCTGGCCGTGATCAGGGATATGTAAGGCTCGGTCACGGTGATCGGGTCATTCCGGGTCGGCAGACAGAGGTCCGGGGGACAGTCGAACGCCTCGGTCAGAAGGGGGATGATGTTGCTGACGGAATCCTGCCGGGCCTTCTTCAATAGGGTGGATAGTTCACTGAGCCAGGCCATGAGCCTTTTGTCCGCCGTTCCTCCCTGCGCGACAACTGTGTCCTTTGCGTTCTTTTTTTCCCACGGATCGGCAACCTGCGACAGCAAGCCCTCGGCGGACGACAGCCCGCGCAGAACCCGCCATGACGGGTCAACCTCGCGTATCGCCCGCTCCGCGTGTCTGAGGCTCGTAGTCTTGCGTCCCTCGGCAGTCGGTCCCACGATGCAGACGTACAGGTTCCCGTGGAGAGATAGGCCGTACCGGATGAAGGCTCTCCGGCCTATGACGGACCCGGCACAGGCCAAGAATGTGAACAGGTGGAAGGAATCTGCCGCCTCGGTCGTCCGGGCCAGCATGTCGCGGTAGTCACGCACGACCCCGCGCCACACGCTGTCGGGCAGCTCCAGCGGGAAGTCCACGCGCCGGGCCTGCGGGGGCGTGACGGTGGCGATCTTCGGGGCCGGCTCCCACACGCGGAACGTCAGGTCCTCCAGCTTGTGACCCGTGCTCAGCCAATCCTCCGCGTCGCACTTCTCCGGCGTCCCCTCCGGCCAGACGACACACTCCACTGAGGCGGCCTTGCCGTGCAGGATGCCCGCCGTCCGCTCCGTCCCCTTCCGGCCTGTCTCGTCGCGGTCGTAGACGATGCGGACGGGCTTGTCTTTGAAATGCCCGGCCCACTCCGGTTTGAAATTGCCCTCTCCTCCGGTGCAGCACAGGGCGTTCCGGTATCCGGCCTCGTACGCCCGCCAGACGGACGGTTCCCCGTTCACGAAATAGATCAGGCCGTCTTTCTTCAGCACACCCCAGGGGTAAAGCTGGATCGGGGGGGCCTTCGAGTTCCCCGTCTTGTGGATCTTCTCCCCGACGATCTGACCGTCCGGTCCCGTTACCGGAAAAATAATGCGGTGCGTGACCTGGTGGTCGCCCGGCTCCTCACGGATGCGGAACGCCTGAGCCGTCTTTGTGGATATGCCGCGCTCTGCGAGTGTGCGGACATGCTTTCTCTCCGCGGCCGCTCGCCCGTTACCAGGCAGAGAAATGCCGAAGTCTCGCGCCACGCCTTCGAGTACAGCGCGGAACTCCCTCCCACAGTCCATGCCGTGCTTCTTCGCGTAAAAGTCCAGGAATGACCCGCGCTCCCCGCATGCGCCAAAGCAACGCCAACATCCAGCGTGCTCGCCGCGCAGGTTCACGGATAGCGATGGCTCCCGGTCGTCGTGGAAGGGGCAGAGGGTTTGCGCGATGTCCCGGTCGGTATGCAGGTCGGGGATGAAGCGAGTGTAGAAGGGGGAGAAGTCCCCGGCGAAGTAGTCGACGATGATTTGCTTGCTGTCCATTGTTCCTCCGGTAGTCAGACAGGGCCGGGGGCTGACCGCTGTCGGTCGATCAGCCTTCCGGCGTCCCGCTCCAGGTCCGACCGTGCGGGCCAGGATCAGTTTACGTTCACGGCCACGCCAGGGGCGGCGTGGCGGGTGGTCTGCTCTGTCAACCAGATTTGGCGCTCTACCTCGGCGATCTCGCAGGTCAGCGCCAGCCGCGCCCGGCAGAGGTTGCGATGACGGGTCAACAGATCGAGCAGATCGGGGTCAAGGATCGGAACCACAACGGCCTTGACGCCGAGCTAAAAATTCTGTACCTTGTGAAACACAGATACCTCCTATCAGGAGAAAGCCGCGTGTCGCTGGCGAGCGTGGAGCGCGGCGGATTCGTTGATCGAGCGCCGTCTGGTTGGTGGACCGGGCGGCGTTCGGCGTTTAGGCCGGGACGTTGACCTCCGGCGTCAGGCGATCCCGCCCCGGACAGGCACGACGCTTCAGCCATTCCCGAACCTCGGCGGCATCGAAGCGGATTTGACGCCCGGCCCTGACGTGTGGGATGTAGCCGTGTCGCACCCATACCCGGATCGTGTGAGGGCTGACGCCGATCTCCTGGCCGATCTGCCGCATGTTCATTAGGGGCATAAACACCTCCACTGAAAAAAGAAAACGGACGTTGACCTTCATGCTATGGTGTAGCATGAAGGTAACGCCCATTGTCGTTTTGTCAGGGTAAAGATAAAACGGCGCTTTTGGGTCGTCTTATCTTTACCCTTTCGGCCAATTGCAGCGGGTCCGGTAAAGGTTCAAAACTTCGTTATCGTCCCTCGATGATCCCCCTTTGAGAGCATTTTGGGGATGATTGCCGTATCCCAAGTGGTGCATCAATACTGCTCCCCACCAATCGACCGGGAGCAGTTTTTTCCCACGCTCTTTCACGCTTCCGTTGTATTTCTTGACGAGAATTTTGGTTTCCCTCGCTGCTACCAATGGTTCATAATCAGGCATCCTGTTCCTGGGATGCAGTTCGATCTTTCTGCTTTTTGGGATTGTTCGGTGAGTGCGAAAATCAAAGATCAAGTTTTGTTGTGCAACCCTTAAACCCCGAATTCTTTTTAGCTTTCTCTGGGCTTTCTCGATGACCGTTGCCGCTTGTTTTGAAAAAGCATCTGGTGGTTCAGAGAGTTCCTTTTCCGCTTTCTCAAGGTATGAGATAGCCTTTGCGATGGGATCAGGCTGTTCTCTCGCGGCGGCTGCCTGCCTAAATTGAAGATCCATTACCCGCGCCTGGAGCTTGATATGATCACTCAGGTGCTTCTTTGTCGTCCCTAATCGACGGAAGATAGTTTTTTCACTCACAGGCATCTGTGTTCCTCACTGTCCAAAAACTGTACAATCGAAGGTAACTTTTGCTATCTTTCCCTATCGCTCAATATTCGTCAATACCACTTCGCAAGTCAACAAAAATCAGGGGGGTATCGCCGAAATCCTTGTCCCGCTTGGACCTGGCGATACCCCCCTCAATACTCTCTGATGAATGGCAAATGAGAAACAGAAAAGGGCGCACGGCCTGGCCGCGCGCCCTTCCTGAAAACAGAATGCGCCACTTGCTGCAAGGGGAGGGTCAGGAGGAGCGCCCCCGACGACGCTCCTCCCGGCCCGGGCGGGGCGTGACCGCACGACCTCACGCGCCACTCTGTATCGGTCTATCTTGTAGGCATTTTTCTCATGGCCTTGTAGGTGTTTGTCCTACACGCCCAAAATCAAGAGGCCCATCCGGGTCACGCCCTCGTGGGCGTCCAGATGGGCCTCGTCAAACTGCCCCGACCTGTCCGGGAACGCGATGAACCGTTCAAGACAGGGCCAGGCAAGGGATCTCTGTTTTCGGCGTGCGCGTCTCACTTTCAGGACTTCCTCCTGACGCCCTGAACCTCCCCCCCTCACACCCGACATGATAGGCAACCTTTCACGCCTTGTCAAGCGAAAAATCGGGGTATAGAGGGGGCGACCTGCCGGTCGCCCCTACTCCGCCAGTCCCCTCTGCAGGGCATAGTGAATCAACTCTGCGTTGCTCTTGACGTTCATTTTCTTCAGGATGCGGATGCGATAGGTGCTGACGGTTTTGACGCTCAAAGACAGCTCTGTGGCAACCTCTTTCGTCGTCTTCCCGGAGGCGATCAGGCACAACACCTGATATTCGCGGTCGGACAGACGCTCGTGAAGCGGTTTTTCGGCGTCGGTTGCCAGGTCAACAACCAGTTTTTCGGCCAGGTCAGGGCTTACAAATTTTCTCCCCAGCGATATCTTTCGGATGGCCGCTATGAGCTGATCCGGCGCGCTGTCCTTCGTGAGATACCCCGACGCGCCGGCCTTTAAGACCCTCACCGCATACTGGTCTTCGGGATAGATGCTCAACACCAGGACGGGCAGCCTGGGGCGCTCCCGCCTGAGTTGCTTTAAGACGTCCAGCCCGCTCATGCCCGGCAGAGAGATATCCAGCAGGACCATGTCCCACGCCTCCGCCCGCACGCGGTCCAGCGCCTCCTGGCCGTCCCCCGCCTCCCCGGCCACGACCAGATCGGGAGTCTCAGACAGGATGCGCTTCAGGCCCTCTCGAACCACGGCGTGATCGTCCGCGATCAGCAGCTTGATCATGACGCCTCCTGCCGCTTCTCAACCGGTATCCGGACCATCACCCTGGTCCCTCTCCCTCCGCTGATCTCCACCTCGCCGCCCCAGGCCAGGGCGCGCTCCCGCATGCCGATCAGGCCGAGCGATCTGGAACTGGAGACCTGGTCCTGCGTGATCCCCCTGCCGTTATCCGTGACCTCCAGTGTCACGTGCCCATCCCTCTCGCGCAGGAAGATTTCGACCCGGGTGGCGTCGGCGTGCCGGGCGACATTGGTCAGGATCTCCTGAAAGATCCGGAAGACCGCCGTGGCGCGCGCCGGGTCCAGGGGGATCTCCTCCGGCCTGACGGTCAGCGCGCACCGAATCCCTGTCCGGCCCTGAAACTCCTGCGCCTGCCATTCGACGGCTGCCGTGAGGCCGAGGTCGTCCAGCACCCCCGGCCTCAACTCCGTGGAGATCCGGCGGACCGCCTGTATCGTCGCGTCGATGAGCTGTGTCATCGACCTCGCCCGCTCCCGCAGGGAGGCCTGATCCTTTGCCAGCCTGTTGCTCATCCAGGCCAGGTCCATCTTCAGGGCCGTCAACGCCTGACCCAGCTCATCGTGGACCTCGCGGGCGATCCGGGCCCGCTCCTCCTCCCGTATGGATTGCAGACGGACGGAGAGATGGCGCAACTGCCCCTGTGAGCGCCCCAGACGCTCGCTGACGCGCTTGCGCTCGATCACCTCCGAGACCGTCGAGAGCGTCGCCCCCACCTGCTGCAGAAAGGGTTGCATCCGCTCGATCTCCCGCAGGACCATCTGCTTGCTCGTCTGGGTGGAGCCCGTGCAGACCACCCCGACGGCGCGGTCCCTGGCCAGAATGGGCACGAAAAAGGCCGTATGGCCTTCGTTCCAGCTCAGGGGACGCCGTCGGAAGACGATGCTGCCGTCCGGCTGGACGACCCGCTCGTGGTAGCGGGGGTCCCATCCGTCGATCACCTCGACCCCGCCCGACCGGACTACGTCGCACAGGATGTCGGGATGGGACAGGTCAAAACGCCAGCCGATGGGATCGCGTATTTCGAGGTAGGACGGATAGTTGCTGATGACCTCCACGAACCCCTCTGCGTGGTTCACGGCAGCGATCACCAGGCTCCGCAGATGGAACGTCCCCAGGATGCCCTGCTGAAGGGCCTCGAACATCTGCCCCGGCTCGCGGGCATTGAGCAGGTCCCGGACGGTCCGGTTGAGCGCGCGGAACTCCCGATGCGTCCTCCCCAGCTCTACCAGCGTCCTCCACCCCGGAAACGCAACGGAGGTCTCCCCGGATTGGACCACGTCGATCAGCACGCCTGTGATGCCGTCCACGGCGTCTCCGGCCAGGGCCAGGGCGGCGTGGATCACGTCCGGCGCCCTGTGAGGCCCCTCTGTCTCCCGGAACATCCAGTGGAGGAAGGACCAGAGGGCCATCTGCCCGGAGATGAGGGAGGGGAGGTCGTCCCGGACCTCCCCCCTGGCCAGGGCCCTGTGGACCCCTGCGATGGCGCGGCGGGGGTCCGGAGCCCGAACGTCCGCCCTCGCGACGTCGAGCAGCGCGCTGTGGGCCGGAAGGAGGCGCATCGAGCCGGAGGGTTCCAGGCCTTCAGACACCTCCTCGATGATCCGCTCCCTCTGGGCGTTGAGAAACGCCGCCGTCAATTCCCGTGCGCGAGCGTCGGTGTCCATCCCTGCCCTTTCCTGATGTACTCCTCCTTCACCTCCTGCGGCAGGGTCCGCCAGATCAGGAAGTGCTTTCGGATCGTGTTCAGGAACCCCCGGTTGATCCTCTGCCACGACGCCACATCCCCGGACAGTCGCCGGATGTGAACCTGCACCCCGTAGATGCCGAACTGCCCCGTCGGCGCGGCCTCCATCCGCACCTGCTGGCTGATGCCCAGGTCGTAGGGGGCCAGCCAGGTCATCATCTCAATACCATAGGTCCAGGGTCCAGGGTCTGACTCTGGACTCTGGACCCTTCGACTCTGCTCAGGGCAGGCTCTGGACTCGTGACTGAATTTTACCCTGTCCGTCATAAACGCCCCGGCCGAGCCCTCCCCGTAGGAGTTGAACACCTCCGTGAGATAGGCATAGGCCCCGGCCACCTCCGCCCCCCCCACGGTGAACGGGAAATCGAACCGCCAGTGGTCCCCCTCCGGCGGCGGGAAGACCCACCGCCTCGTCACGTCCGGCACGGCCATTTGCGAGGCCTTCCGGGAGGGGTAGATCGCCGACAGCATCACCGTGCCCATCACCACCAGCGTGGACGTGACCGCCGACAGCGACGAGTAGTTGAGCGTCAGCCCCCCCAGCCTGCCGGCGGACGAGAGGGCCATCACCGCCACCTGCCCGACCAGGTAGCCCATCACCGCCCCCACCGTGGCGAAGACCCCCGCCTCCGCCAGGAACAGCGCCGACACGTGGGACGGGGCCAGGCCCAGCGACGAGTAGATGCCGATCTCCGAGAACCGCTCGTAGACCGACCCCATCATCGTGTTCAGGACAATCAGCGCCGCGATGGCGACCGGGACGAACAGGTTCCCCACGCCTTTCAGCGACGTGGCCCCGATGGAGGAGTAGACCTCCACCCTCTCCCCCGCGCCCACGAACGCCGTCATCGCTACCCGCGCCATGAACGCCTCCACCTCCGGGATGAAGTCCTCCTCCCGGAACCGACCCACGGCGATGGACTGCAGCGACCCGCCCAGGTCCATCGCCGTCTGGTGGGGCAGCACGGCCACATTTTCAGGGTCCAGATGCGCGAACGCCGAGATCGGCTCCTGCGCCAGGACCTCCGGGTCCGCCGACTGCACCTCGCTCAGGCGGTCCCCCTCCGCCACCGTGTCCACCGGCGTCAGCCGCTCGTCGTCCAGGTCCTTCAGCCCCCGCGCCCGCTCCGAGTCCAGAATCCCCACCACCCGGAGCCTCCTGCCGAACAGCCTGACCTCCGCCCGCTCCATCTCCTCCGGCCCGATGCCGATCAGCCTCGCCATCGCGTCGGGCAGGACGCAGACATCCCGCTCCCCCTCCCGGAACCAGCGCCCCGCGCTCAGACAGCGGTCCACGCCCGTGACCTCCGGCTCCCGCCAGGTCAGGCCGAGCAGGCCGTTGGCATAAGTCCGAAGGGGTGAGGGGTGAGGGGTGAGGGGTGAGTCCCTCCCACCGTCTGCCGTCTGCCGTCTGCCGTCTGCCTCAATATCAAAATACGCCCTCCCCGACCTCACCCCCGGCAGGCACCAGGACCTGGGCGCCACCGTCGCCCCCTCCCCGAACGCGCCCTCCAGCACCTGGAGCGCCGACGCCTGAAGCCCTCGCCACCCCCGGTCCCGCACCAGCACCCCCCGGTACGCGGGCCGATTGTCGCGCGGCAGCTTGTAGAACTTGAGCGACGTGACCACCGACGTGAACGTCAGCGCCGTGAACGTCAGCAGGATGAGCGTGACCGCCGTCAGGCCCGTGCGCATCGGCCGCTTCCGCAGGTTGGAGATGCCCAGGGAGGCCGCCGCCGCCACCGCGCTGGCGCGGCCCACATCCGTCCGATGCGCCTCCCGCCCCCCGCTGCGCAGGCGGCGCAACACCTCACTGAACTTCCCTGTCAGCAACACCAGCACACCGCACGCCAGGGCCAGGATGACGAACGCCAGGAAAATGACGTAAGGCGTGGACGCCAGCTTGAACGCCGGGTGCGCCTCCTTAAGGACCAGGAACACCCCTGCGAAGACCCCCGCCGCGCCCAGGAGACGCCGCCGCACGTCCGCGAACCCGAACAGCAGCCGCTCCGCGAAGAACGAGAACGGCAGCAGCAGCGCGAAGTAGAACACGATCCCCTGCACCGTGTCGCTGGCCGTGCCCTTCACGTCCGGGTAGGCCCGCGCCTCCAGCCCCCAGGCCCGCCTCGCCTCCGCGATGAAGCGGTCGTACTCCAGGCGCTCCAGCGCGCCCCTCGCGCTCAGAAGGGCCGCGCGCGCCTCCTGGTGCAGCCGCTCCACCCGCCGGTTCTCCACCCCGTACCGGGCGAGCTGCTTCAGCCGCACGTCATTCAGCACCCACATGTCCCGCGCCCCCCGGTAGGCCGGGAGCGTGATCACCCCTTCCTCCGCCCCATAGCCCACCCCCCTGGACCGGGCCACCACCCCCTCCGTGACGCCGCTGGCCGGGACCGGGTGAAGCAGCAAATCCTCCGGCGCGTTCGTCAGCAGGTACTTGATCCCGGTGATCCCGGCCCCCATGAAGACCTTGGACCGCCCCCGCGGGGGCACGAACGCCACCGCCGCCGGAGAGACCCGCGCCGGAGACCCCGTCAGGACGGCCCCCCCGGACCAGTCCGCCATCCCCGCCCCCCCCGCGTGCGTCGTGCCGTAGGACCGGAGCGGCCCGTCGTCCGGCCCCAGGAGGGTCATGGTATCCAGGGCGAACAGCGTCCGGGAGTCGAAGGCCTCGAACAGCGACAGCGCCCGGCACTCGAACAGGACGGCCATCGTCTCCATCTCGTCCGCCGTCAGCCGCACCTGGAGCGGATACGTCTTATCCCCGTCCTCCCCCAGGTCCGGGGCCATGACCACCCCCCCGTCCTCCCCCAGCCCGTAGGCCGACAGGGTCACCGTGCGCGTCCAGGCGTGCGCCGGGGACCGGACGCTCCTCAGCCGGAACCGCCCCGCGCTGTCCGTCAGCGCCGCCGTCATCGTCCGCACCCCGGTCCGGCTGTCCGCCGGGCCGCAGGCCACGACCGCCCCCGGCACGGCCCGCTTCGGCACGAACGGGTTCACCCTCCGGTCGAACAGGTAGACCGTCCCGCCCAGGTCCGCCGCATAGTCCTTGAAGTCGTACCTCGCCTCCGGGAAGAACTCCGGGTCCCGGCACGCCTCCAGCAGCGCCCCCGCCGCCGTCCGCGCCTGGGACGCCACGTTCCCGAAGTCCACCCGATCCGCCGTGTCCAGGGGCGTGTCCACGCGCTCCCGGCTGTCATAGGGCGTGGCGAGCGTCAGCCCCGCCATCCCGTGATACAGCGCGGCCTCCATGTCGAACGCCAGGGGCGCGGACATGAAGTTCCACCACTCCCGGCTGGGCGGGGCCAGGGCATCCATCAGCCGCGCCTCCGCCGGCTCCCCCGGAAACAGCCTCTCCGCGTAGCCCGCGAACCGTTGCGCGAAATACCTCAGCGTGTTCTTCCGGTAGAAGTCCGTCCGCCCTGTCTGCCAGCCGGAGTAGAAGGTCCCCTGGCAGAACAGCGCCGCCCGGCCGTCCCTCGACGAGAGATCCAGCCCCACGAACATGTCGAAGTCGATCCGCTCCTCCGGGCGCATCTTCTCTCGGAAATGTTCGTTCTTCCGGGAATGCCGGTAGACGAAATCGTTGACCCCCGCCAGCCCGTTGAAGTGCCCGGACGTGGCCAGGATCAGAACGGAGAACCTTGGCCGGTGGGTCGCCAGCGCCTCCGCCACCCCCAGCAGCGCCGCGACCCCGGACGCCGCCTCCGCCCCCGGCGCGCGCGCGGGCGCGACGGACGCGGCGTCATAGTAGGCCTCCACCACCACGACCCGGTCCCGCCATTTGCGGGGCGCTGCCCCCGGACGGGACGGCATCAACTCATCTGACCCCGGAATCCACCCGTAGACGTTCCAGGTCTGCGCCTCTTCCCAGGCCATCCGCGCCGTCAGCGTCACCTCCACGCCCTTCCC
>CAYRZX010000145.1:7091-16300 GCA_964428665.1 uncultured Gemmatimonas sp. | reverse complement strand
AAGTCGAGGCCGTTCTTCTTCGGCATGCTCATCGGCTACATCCTGGCCGTGGCCGCAGGGGTGGTGATGGACGCTGTCTGGTTCCAGGACCAGGGGCATACGGTGCATAAGTGGTATTGACGGCGTGAAGACCCCTCCCCCGTCCCCTCCCTGAAAGGTCGAAGGTCGAAGGTCGAAGGTCGAAGTACGAATGTCGAATGTTGTCATTCGCACTTCGTACTTCGCACTTCGTACTTCGGGGAAGGGGGATGGGGGGTTGGGTCCGTGGAGGGAGAGAAGGGAGTCGCATGAAGAACTGGAAACGCGTTGCGCTCGCCGTGGGGGTCGTGGCCCTGTTCACGCCCATCGCGGTGTTCTCGCCCGAGACGGTGACGGCCCATCTCATCCGGTGGTTTAACATCCGCCCGCCGGAGCCGCCGCCGAAGAAGGCGTCGCCCGATCAGAGGGCGCTGGTGGCGTCGATCCAGTCCTCCGTCACGGAGGCGCAGGTGCGGGACCGGCTCCTGAGGCTCTCCGGGGTCGGATCGCGCGTGGTGGGGTATCCGGGCCACGAGGCGGCCTACCGCTACGTCAAAGAGGAGTTCGAGCGCATCGGGCTGGAGCGGGTGGCGGTCGAGTCCTACGACGTGACCTCCCCCATCGACAAGGGGGGGAGCCTCCAGGTCGTGGGGGACAGCCTGAAGGTCCCCCTCCACGCGGTCTGGCCGAACTTAGTGCGGACGTCCACGCTCCCCCGCGAGGGGCTTCGCCTCCGGCTGATCGACGGCGGGAGGGGGGCGTTCGAGGACTTCAACGGGAAGGAGGTGGAGGGGAGCGCCGTCCTGATGGGGTTCAACTCCTGGAACCACTGGATGAACGCCTCCATGCTCGGGGCGAAGGCGGTGATCTTCGTGGCCCCGGACTCCACGACTCACACGGAGGCGGAGCAGAAGTTCTTCCAGGTGCCGCTCAACGTGCCCCGCTTCTGGGTGGCGCAGGCGGAAGGGGAGGCGCTGCGCCGGAGGCTGGCCTCGGGGGAGCGGATGGAGGTGGAGCTGCGCAGCCGGATGGTCTGGGAGAAAGGCACGGCCCACAACGTCATCGGGTGGATGCCGGGGCGGGACCCCCAGCTGAAGAAACAGATCATTCTGTTCGACGCCTACTACGACGCCATGTCCGTGGTCCCGGCCCTGGCCCCCGGCGCGGAGCAGGCGTCGGGCATCGTGGGTCTCTTAGAGATGGCGGAGTATCTCAAGGCGCACCCGCCCGCCCGCACGGTGCTGTTCTTAGCGTCGTCGGCGCACCACCTGGGCTTCCGGGGGGTCTGCGACTTTCTGGGCCGGCACGCCCGCAAGGAGGAGCACTTCGTCAAGCTGGTGACGGATCCGATCGACATCCGGCTCTGGGTGTCTCTGGACCTCTCGTCGCAGACGGACGAGATGGGGGTCTGGAACGGAAGCACGTACTACTATTTCCAGCGGTTCTTCGCGCCGTTCGGGAAGAAGTTCTCCGAGCTGGGCGAGGAGTTTGCGCCCTCTTTCGGCCTGGACAAGACGGGGTCCTTAGTGGACGGCATCACGCCCCCCTCCGGCATGAGCTGGAACATGTTCATTCCTGGGGGGGTCCTCAAGACCGACTCCGAGGTGGCGCTGACCGCCGGGATGCCCACCCTGGCGTTCGTGACGATCAACGACGCCCGGTTTCACGTGGACACGCCGTTCGACACGGTGGAGCGGGTCAACATCGGGAACCTGACGCGACAGGTCCAGCTCCTGACGGCGGCGTGGAGCAAGGGGCTGGACGACCCGGAGCTTCTGCCCGACTATCGGGTGGACCTCAAGGACAACATGCGCGCCCTGAAGGGGCGCATCCTCACCTTCCCCCGCCGGAGCGTGGTCCCGGACCGGCCGCGCGTGGGCGCAGTGGCCGTGCTGCGGATGACGGCCGAGAAGTCCGTGAAGGGGGTGCGGACGATCTTCTACGACATGGCCAACGAGAAGGGGGAGTTCTACATCCCCGGCGTGGCCGTCCGGTGGGTGGGGGTGGACGCCTACTATCTGGACCCGGAGACCGGGGAGATCACCTACGCCCCGGACCGGGGGCAGTCGGCGAAGATCTACAAGCCGGAGTTCGGGATGGACTTCTGGATCACCCGCGCCACGCGCATCCTGTTCCCCTGCATTGCCACGGACTTCTACGAGACGGTGGACCCCCGCTACCTGTCGAAGCTCCCGCAGCTGAGCGTGTACGGGGAGGGGAACGTGTCGCCGCAGGAGTACGGCTACACCCTCGGCTACGGCCCCAACGAGCCGGTGGGGGTGATCTTCACGAGGCCGGGCGAGAAGGTGAAGCTGACGATGAGCGCGGGGTCCATCGGCATCCGGATGGTGCTTTTGAACGCCGTCGGGGCGGAGAGCGAGGAGCAGGCGCGCGGCAAGGGGTTCGCGACGCTGACGCACGGGTCCTTCGCCCGCACGTCGTTCCAGGCGGCGAAGGACATGTGGACTCTGGACGAGGCGCGCATGCGGGACCTGAAGGCCTACGCCATCGAGAACCAGCGCCTCAACGTGCTGCACGCCCAGGCCAGGGGGCATATCGACCTGGCGGAGAAGGCGCTCGGGGCGCGGGAGTGGGACGAGTTCATCAAGCACACGCGGGCGGCGCTGGGGGTGGAGTCTCGGGCCTACCCGGACGTGAAGTCGACGCAGAACGACGTGATCCGGGGGATCATCTTCTTCATGGCGCTGGTCATCCCCTGCGCCTTCTTCGCGGAGCGGCTGCTCGTGACGGCCTCCGACATCCGGTGGCAGGTGGTCTGGTTCTCCGCCATCTTCGCCGTGGTCTGGGTGTTTCTGTCGGTCGTCCACCCGGCGTTCGACCTGTCCAACCCGTTCGTCATCCTCCTGGCCTTCGTCATCCTGGCGCTGTCCATCTTCGTGATCACGCTGGTCTTCTCCCGGTTCAACGCGCAGATGCGGCGGCTGCGGACCGAGGCGGCGGTAATCCACGACGTGGACGTGGGCCGGGTGAGCGCCTCCCTGGCCGCCTTCCAGCTCGGCATCGCCAACATGAAACGGAGGAAGCTGAGGACGGCGCTGACGTTCTCGACGCTGGTCCTGCTGACCTTCACGGTCCTGTCGTTCACCTCGATCAAGTCGTCCCTCCGGTTCCATCAGATCGCCCGCGACAATCCGGGGCTGTATCCGGGCTTCCTCCTCCGGAGCAAGTTCTGGGGGGCGCTGGAGGAGTCCTCCTTAGACTACACGCAGGCGAGCTTTTCGGGCGAGGCGGTGATCGCCCCCCGGAGCTGGTACTCCTCGCGGGACAAGAAGGCGATCAAGCTGAAGCACGGGGAGAAGTCGGCCAACGCCCTGGGCATCGTGGGGCTGTCGGCGCAGGAGGCGGAGGTGACGCAGATGCAGGGTTGCCTCTACGCGGGGCGGTGGTTTGAGGAGGGGGAGCGGAAGGCGTGCATCGTGCCGGGGGAGATGGCCAAGCTGCTGGGCCTGACCCCGGAGGACGTGGGGCGGGCGCAGGTGCGGCTGTTCGGGGACCTGTTCACGGTGGTGGGGCTGATCGACTCGGACCGGGTGAAGTCGCTCAAGGACTTAGACGGGGAGCCGCTGACCCCGGCGGACTTTGAGGCCACGGACCAGAACATCGTCATCCAGATGTCGCAGCAGGAGCGGCGGGAGAAGGCCGGGCTGGAGGAGCCGGACGTGGAGATCATGGAGTTCGTCCACTTAGACCCGGCGAACGTGCTGATCGTCCCCTACCAGACGCTGCGGGAGGTCCGCAGCCCGCTCCAGGCGGTGGCCGTGCGCTTCCGCGACCCGACGGCCGTGAAGGCGCGCGTGGAGGACTTCATCTCCCGCCTGTCCGTGGTGCTGTTCGCGGGCATCCCGAGGCAGACGCGCGACGAGCAGGTGGAGCGACTAACGGGGTGGGACCTGGGCGGGGCGTTCGAGCGGGCGATGGGCAACGAGGCGCGCCGGAACTTAGTGCGGATCGACGTGTCGATCTACTCCTCGCTCGGCCAGACGTCGCTGCGGGGGATGAGCAACCTGTTCATCCCGATCGCCATCGCGGCGCTGATCGTGCTGAACACGATGATGGGGTCGGTCTACGAGCGCTTCCGGGAGATCGGCATCTACTCGTCGGTGGGGCTGGCGCCGGTGCACATCGCCTTCCTGTTCATGGCGGAGTCGTGCGTGTACGCGGTGCTGGGGACGGTGTCGGGGTATCTGCTGGGCCAGGGGGTGGCCAAGGTCCTGCTCTGGCAGGGTCTGATGCAGGGGATCACGCTCAACTACTCGGCGCTGTCGGCCGTGGCCTCGTCGGGGCTGGTGATGGCCGTGGTCATCCTCTCCACGGTGTACCCGGCGCGCAAGGCGTCGCAAATGGCCGTGCCCGACGTGACCCGGCGCTGGAAGCTGCCCGACCCGCACGGGGACCGGTGGCACTTCGAGTTCCCGTTCACGGTGGGGGGGCGGGAGGTGTTCGGGTTGTGCGTCTTCTTAGTCAAGTACTTCGACTTCCACACGGAGGGGTCGATGGGGACGTTCTACACGGAGGGGGCGCAGCTGGCGGCCTTCCCGGCGGAGAAGGGGGAGGGCTACACCATCCGGACGACGGTCTGGCTGGCCCCGTTCGACCTGGGCGTGAGCCAGACGGTGCTGTTCAGGGCCGTTCCGACCGGGGACCACGACATCTACGCGATGGAGCTGACGCTCGAGCGGCTGTCGGGGGACGCGTCCTCGTGGAAGCGCTGCAACCAGCGGTTCATGAACGTCATCCGGAAGCAGTTCCTGATCTGGCGGACGATCAGCACGGAGGCGAAGGATCAGTACAGGGAGGAAGGAAGGCGGATGATCGCGCAGGAAAACGAACAGGTGAGAGGATAAATGTAGGGGAAGGCGGGATATTTTGGCATTCTTCAATCGCAAGAAAGATTCCCAGTTCGAGGAGATCGAGGAGTACCGGGCGCTGTTAGAGCCGCCCAAGGTCTACGAGGAGGCGTTCAACCTCAAGACCATCATCGGCGCGATCTTCGTCTCCGTGATCATGGTGCCGGGCAACATCTACCTGCACCTGATGGTGGGGGGCGGGGTGGGGGCGGCGGCGGAGTGGGTGACGATCATCCTGTTTCTGGAGCTGTCCAAGCGGTCCTTTACGACGCTCAGGAAGCAGGAGATCTACCTCCTGTTCTACGTGACGACGGCCCTGATCAGCGCCGAGACGGGGGCGTTCGAGGGCCTGCTCTGGTGGCAGTACTACGTGCAGTCCCCGGCGGCACAGCAGTTCGGGATCACCAAATTCATCCCGACGTGGGTGGCCCCGCAGCCGGGGTCCGAGGCCCTGCTCAACCGGACCTTCCTCCACCCGGACTGGTTCGCGCCCATCGGCCTGCTCGTCATCGGCATGGTCATGGGCAAGATCTCCTGGTTCACGGGGGGCTACGTCCTGTTCCGGCTCACCTCGGACTACGAGCGGCTGCCGTTTCCGTTCGCCCCGATCAGCGCGCAGGGCGCGATGGCCCTGGCCGAGGAGAGCGAGGGGAACACGGGCTGGCGCTGGCGGATGTTCAGCATCGGGGCGGTCATCGGGATCGTGTGGGGCCTGGTCTACGTGGCCGTGCCCGCGATCACGGGAACGATCATGGCCGAACCCCTGCAGATCATCCCCATCCCGTTCGTGGACTTCACGCAGTACACGGGCTACTTCCTGCCCGCCACGCCCCTGGGGTTCACCTGCCACCTCGGCCCGATCTTCGCCGGGCTGGTGGCCCCGTTCTGGGGGATCGTCGGGACCTTCTTCGGCGTGATGGCCCTGATCGTCGTCAACCCGATCCTCCACAGCCAGGGGTTCCTCCCCCACTGGTTCCTGGGCATGGACACCATCCAGACGCAGTTCGTGAACAGCATCGACTTCTGGATGAGCTTCGGGCTGGGGACCACGCTGGCGGTCATGGTCATCGGGTTCTACCAGGTGTTCGCCGGGATGCGGACCGTGCGGAGCAAGCAGGGGGCCAGCGCCCCGGTCAGGACCTTCAAGCCCCCGGAGGGCCGGGGGGACTTTCGGATCGGCCTCTGCCTGGTCCTGTTCGCCGTCACGGGCCTCTACACGATCGGCCTCGCCAAGTATCTGTTCCCCCATCTGGTCACGAACACCCTCATCCTGTTCTTCTTCCTGTTCGCCTTCGTTTACACGCCGATCATCTCGTTCGTGAACGCGCGGCTGATCGGCCTGGTCGGGCAGTCGGTGTCCGTCCCCTACATCCGGGAGGCCACGATCTTCCTGAGCGGGTTCCGGGGCGTGGAGGTCTGGTTCATCCCCTTCCCGCTGGCCACGCACGGCAGCCAGGCGCAGAAGTTCCGGGAGATCGAGCTGACGGGCACCAAGTTCACGAGCATCCTGAAGGCCGAGATCTTTATGGTTCCGCTGGTGCTCGTGACGAGCTTTTTCTACTGGTCCTACATCTGGAAGCTGGCCCCCATCCCGTCGGAGGCGTACCCCTACGCGCAGACCTTCTGGCCGCTCACCGCGCTCCAGAACAGTGTCTGGTACACGAGCACGCTCAAGAGTGAAATGGCCGTGCAACCCGACCGGGCCACCTGGAGCCCCTCCAACCTGACGGACGGGAGCTGGTGGTACTGGCGGGCGCGGGCCACGACGGACGTGGACCAGAAGGACTTGAAGACCCGGCGCTACGGCCCCTGGTCCAGGACCGGCGTCTTCTACACCGACTTCGAGGGGAAGGGCCCCCCCCCCTACCAGGCCGTGCGGCTGGAGGACCAGGCCCCGGACGCCCTCAGCGCGCCCGACCGCGCGCCTCCCGCGCCGCAACTCCTGGGCATGGCGGCGGGCCAGGGCACGGACTCGCCGACCCCCGGCCTTCCCGTCACCTCCGTGGCGGGGCCGGGCGGACAGAAGGTCGAATATTACTTCGAGATCGACCAGACCCCGACGTTTGACGGGTCGTTCCTGCAGACCTCGGCGGACCGGCCGATCTTCTACGAGGCGATCAAGCCGGGGGTGATCGCGACGGGGTTCACGGTCAGCCTCCTCCTGTTCGTGATCCTGTCGGTCCTGGGCATGCCCATCCTATTCGTGTTCGGGTTTGTCAGGAGCCTGGGTTCCATCCCCCACGTCATGATCACGGAGATCGTCGGGGCCCTGCTGGCCCGGTTCTACTTCTGGAAGAAGTACGGCCGGCAGCAGTGGCGGCTCTACGCCACGGTGCTGACCGTGGGGTTCAGCGTGGGCATGGCGCTGGTGGGCATGGCGTCGGTGTCCATTGCGATGATTCAGAAGTCGGTGTCGGTGCTGCTATTCTAAGGCAAACGGCAGACCACAGGACCACAGGACCACAGGACCACAGGACCAATGCAAAAGCCTTATGGTCTTGTGGTCAGTGGTCGGTTTTCATCTTATGCGACGTTATCTGGCGCTGTTCGCCGTCGTCCTTGTATTGGGCGGGGCGGGCGGCGCTCTCTATTTGTGGCGGGGGGACCCGCGCGGGCGGGTGGAGGCGCTCTGTCGGGAGGCGGAGGCGTGCCTGCGCCAGGGGGACCCGGACCGGGCGCTGGCGGCCTATCGGCGGGCGATGGAGGCGGACCCGGAGCGCGGGGAGGCGCTCGCCGGGGCGGGGCGCATCCAGCTGAGCCGCAGGCTGTTTCACGAGGCGGTGGCCTATCTTCGAAGGGCCGCGGCCCTGCGGGGGGCGGAGGCCCGGACGTGGATGGACCTGGGTCGGGCGCTGCGGGAGTCGGGGGCGAGGGAGGAGGCGGTGGCCGCGTGCCGGAGGGCGGCGGAGCTGGCGCCGAACCGGGGCGAGGTGATGATCGAGCTGGGGCGGGCGCTGGCGGCGCAGGGGCGGTCCGAGGAGGCCCTGCGGGCCTACCGGCGGGCGGAGGCGCTGGGGCCGGAGGATGCGGAGGCGCACGCGGAGGTGGGCCGGCTCTACGCGCAGATGGGGGAGGCGGACTCGGCGGCGGCGGGCCTGCTGAGGGCCGCGATGCGGAGGCCGGGGGATGCCGGGCTTCTGTGCGACCTGGGCGAGGTGAGCCTGAGGGGGGGGCAGGTGGAGGAGGCGATCGTCTACTTTGAGGGCGCGCTGAGGCGGGACCCGCGCTTGGCGCGGGCGCGCTACCTGCTGGGCAGGGCCTACGTGCGGGCCGGGAGGGAGGAGGAGGGGAGGCGGGAGTTGGAGGCGTTTGCGCGGCAGGGCCGGCATGCGGGCCGGATCGAGATGCTGGAGAAGGCCATGGCCGAGCGGCCCACGGCGGAGGGCTACATGGAACTGGCGCGCCTCCACGCGGACCTGGGGCAGGACAGCCTCGCGGCCGTCTACCTCACGCGGGCCACGGGCCTGGACCCGATGAAGGCCGCGCCGCAGGAGGTGGAGCGGATGGGGAGGTGGTAAAGGCGCATTCACTCCATCAGACTCAGGGGAGATGGGGGCCGTGGCGGGGCAGCACGTTGCGCTTCACGTATTCGTCCATCTCCCGGAGCCCGGCCACCAGGGCGACCGGGTCGATCCGGGCCACCAGGGCGTCGATCCTCTGCACCCCTTCGGCGGCCTTGGCGGCGCGCTCCTCCGGGGTCAGGACCTTCTGCGGCCACCAGCCGTGGTCGGACGGCTGCTCGTAGTAGTAGCCGTAGTGGAAGCGCCGCAGGAGGCCGGACGGCTGGGTGCGCTTCTCCGGGCCCAGTTCGCAGGGGATCTCCTCCAGGCGGCCCAGGATCTGGTAGGCGCCCCAGAGCATCGTGTTGAACTGATCCCAGGAGAGGTCCCGGCTGGTGTGCGTGTCCATGTCCACGTAGACGATGGGGCACTTGGTCTCGTCGAAGAACTCCCGCACCACCGGCACCAGGGTCACCTCGGCGGGGCCGTGGAAGCTGAGCAGGACCTGACGTCTGAAGCCCTGGCGGAGCAGGGACCGGCAGATCTCCTTCAGGTAGGCGGCGCCGACGGTGGGGCTCACCTGAATGGTGCCGCGGCCCACTGCCGTGGCGCCGGGGTAGAAGTAGACCAGTCCGGGCAGCACCAGGCCGTCGGCGAGTTCGGCCATGCGCGTGGCGATGGCCAGGGGCAACACGTGCTCGCAGCCGAGCGGCATCGACCCGTGCATCTCGGCGGTCCCGACCGGCAGGAAGACCACGTCGTTGCGCGCCAGGTAGCCTTCCACCTCGGCGTTGGTCATGGAGTCGTAGACGCGGGTCCTGAG
>CAYRZX010000145.1:0-6991 GCA_964428665.1 uncultured Gemmatimonas sp. | reverse complement strand
TCGTTCTGGCGCACGCCGAAGTCGTGCTCGCCGGTGGCGTAGACGTGCAGTTCCGCCGGGACCCCGGCCCGATGCAACGCCAGGTACATGATCACGCTGTGGGCGACCTCGGATTCACTGTCGTCGCTGGCGTGGGTCAGAAAGATGGGGGGGGTGTCGGGCGGGATGCGGATGCCCTCCGAAATCTCATCGCGGCCGCCGGCCTTCAGATACCCTGAGTAACAGAGCACGGCAAAGTCCGGCCGGCAGCTCACGGCGTCGGTCGCGTCGATGGGCGGGTACTTGCGCTCGTGGAAGTTAGTGGCCGTCGCCAGCGCCAGGTGACCCCCGGCGGAGAAGCCCACCATGCCGATGCGGCCGGGGTGGATGCGCCACTCGGCCGCGCGGCTGCGCACCAGGCTGACGGCGCGCTGGGCGTCCAGCTGCGGGCCCGGAGCGGGGACGCCTTTCACGTCGCCCGGACGGCGCGGGACCCTGTACTTCAGGAGGATGCCGGCTATGCCTTGAGTGTTCAGCCAGGCCGCGACCTCCTTGCCTTCGAGGTCCCAGAAGAGGTCCCAGTAGCCTCCTCCCGGACAGATGAGCATGGCGGTGCCCGTGTTCTTTTCCGTGGGGGGGAGATGCACGGTGAGGGAGGGCCGGGTGACGTTGGTGACCAGCAGGGTGTTCCCCACGCCTGGAAATCTGGAGCTGTGGATGCGGGTCTTCTCCTGACCGTCTATGCCGACGTCTGCGGGGACCGGGCCGGGCCACAGCTCCACCACGGGCGGTTCAGGGGCTTGCACAGGTTGTGAGGTCTGCTTCATGCATTGGGCTCCGTTGAAAAATACCACCGCGATGGACCAGAAGAGGTGGACAGGTCGCGAGGGCTGCCTCATGAGATGTCGATCCTTTTCACGCCAGGGTCGCGTAGCGGTTGAAGGGCACGGCCTCCGTGACGGGCCGGCCCGAGAAGAACTCCTCCAGGGCCTGCAGGGTCGAAGACCCGATTTTGTGGTATCCGTAGTAACCCGCGCCGGAGACGTGGGGCGTGAGGGTCACGTTCGGGAGCTTCCGGAAGGGGCTGTCGGGCGGGAGGGGCTCCGGGGTCGTCACGTCCAGGACGACGCGGATGCGGCCGGAGGCGGCCTCGGTGTAGAGGGCGTCGTGGTTGAGGACCGCGCCGCGCGAGCAGTTCACGAACAGGGCGCCCTCCCGCAGGCGCTTGAGCTGGCGCGCGCCGATCAGGCCCTGGGTCTCCGGGGTGTTCGGGGCGTGGACGGTGACCATGTCCGACCGGGCGAACAGGTCGTCCAGCTCCACCTTCGAGACGCCGAGGCGGCCGGCGTCCCAGTCCGAGAGGTAGGGGTCATAGACCAGGATGCGGGCGTCGAACGGCTGGAGCATCCGGATGACCTCCCGCCCCACCTTGCTCGCGGACACGACGCCGATGACGCTCCCCTGCAGGAACTGTCCGTTGCCGTTGAACTCCGGGTGCTTCCAGCCGCCGGTGTTGTGGATGTGCTCGGACTGGTCGAAGATGCGGCGCGAGGCCACGATGAGCATGCCGACGGTGTACTCCGCCACGTTGTAGGCGATGGCGTGGTTGGCGCTGAAGACCACGATCCGGCGCGGGAGGAGGTGGGTGTCCACAACCTCCTGGGTGAGGAAGCCCTTGACCGACCCGGCGGAGTGGGCGATGATGCGGAGCTGATCGGCGTTCTCGAACACCTTCGAGGTGAGGGGCGGGACGCCCCAGCCGGTGACGAGGGCGTCGAAGTCTTTGATCTGGGCGGCGACCTGGTCGGTCGTGGGGTTTTTGTCCTGGGGGTTGGCGGTCACGTCGAAGACGGCGCACATGCGCTGATAATCTGCGTCGCGGAAGGCGCGTCTGGTGTGGGATGGCGTGGGGATGTAAAGGACTTTTGGTTTGCTCATGGAAGACTCCTTGTCGATGGTGAGATTTACCTCGCCCCCCCACCGTTCCGGCGGCCCATGCCGCCGGGTCACTCTTTGGACGCCCAAAGAGTGACCAGAAAGGCGCTCCTCAAGCGCCGGAGGGGCTTGGCGCGACGCAACCTTGACGTTCAGGGGTCGCACAGAAATTTGTGCCCCCGGCAGGTGGGGTGCTTCTGCTGGACGCCTGCGGTGGGGGTTTCTGGCGTCGCGCCGTTTGTCGTTTTAACAAGGCTGTTCCCCCTCTCCGTGTCGGAGAGGGGGTTAGGGGGTGAGGTCTCCCCGTCAGGAAAGGGGGCCGGGGGGAGGGGTCTTACAACAGCTTCAACACCGGCCTGATCACAAACAGCTCCGCCCGGAAGTGGCCTGTGCGGACGGGGCGCTGGGTCTCGACGGCGAGCTCCGGCTGGCGGGCGAGGAGGCCGGCCAGGGTCTCCCCCTCCCCCGTCAGGAGGACGGCCCGGCCCGTGGGCCTGAGGAGCCGGAGGACCTCCCGCAGGAGGCTCTGGTAGAGGGATCGGGCGACCTGCCGGCTGCCGGCTTGAGGGCCGGAGGGGAGGCGGGAGAGAACGGTGTCGATGGTCCGGGCCTTCAGCGGGAGGCGGCGGGGGTCCCATTGGCAGAGGCGCGCGGGGGTCTCTCGCAATACGGCCTGAGCGGATTGGACGACTTTCGGGTCCGCGTCGCCGCCCAGGAGCGCCGCCGCAGGCCCGGCCAGCGCCCGCTCGCGCAGGACCTCGCCGGGGCCACAAAAGGGGTCCAGGACCCGGTCGTCGGGCCTGGCGCCGGCGCAGAGGGCCAGGCCGGCGGCCACGGACGCCGGGATGGTTCCTCCTTTCTCAGGGGGATGCCTTTCAGACCATCCCACGCCCACCCACCCCGCCTCCGGCCCGGCGGCCACGTGAATGGAGGCGTCGGCCTCTTCTGAAAAAGGCTCTGCGCGCAGGGCCGCCCGGAGCGCAAAGGCCACCTCCGACCGGAAGTCGCGGTAGGGGATGCCGAGCGCCGGGTCGAGGGAGAGGGAGAGAGAGAGTCGTTCGGGGTCTCCTTTTTTGAGACATCCCCTGAAGTCGACCTGGGAGAGGAGGTTCTGCATCATCTCGTCCAGGCTCCGGCTGGACAGGAAGACGCCCAGCAGGCGGAAGACGCCATCGGCCACCCGCAGGTCGCGCAGGCGGGCGAGGGGGCCGGCGTAGCGAAGCTCCACGGCCCCGTCCGTCAGGAGGTCCGCCTCCGAGACGCCGGGCAGGGCGGCGACGTGGCGGAGGGCGACCTCCTCAAACCCGCGCGGGACGAGCAGGACATGGACCTCACCACGCGCCTCTTCCGCGTTCATTTCGCCGCCACCGGCTCGGCCTTCTCCGCCCTGCGATGCCGGAGGTGGGCCAGCCACACGGTTAGGTCGTCCAGGAAGGTGTAGACCACGGGGACGACGAACAGGGTCAGGCCGGTGGAGAAGATCATCCCGCCCACCACGGCGATGCCCATGGGGACGCGGGTCTCCGCGCCGGGGCCGATGGCCAGGCAGGCGGGCAGGGCCCCCACAATGGTGGCGGTGGAGGTCATCAGGATGGGCCGGAGGCGGATGGGGCAGGCCTTTAGCAGGGCCGTCTCCCGGTCCTCCCCCTGCTCCCGGCGCTGGTTGGTGAAGTCGACCAGGAGGATGGAGTTCTTCTTGACGAGGCCCATCAGGAGGATCAGGCCGATCATGCTGTAGATGTTCAGGGTGTTCCCGGTGGCCAGCAGGGCCAGGATGGCCCCGGTGAAGCTGAAGGGGAGGGCGACCAGGACGGTGAAGGGGTGGGCGAAGTCGTTGAACTGCGAGGCCAGGACCATGTAGGCGATGAGGATGCCCATGAGCAGGGCGAAGAGCAGGCTGTCGAAGGACTCCTGGAAGGTCTGCGCGCTGCCGGACAGGGCGATGCGGTAGCCCTCCGGCAGGGTTTCGTCCGCGATCTGCTGGACCTGATTCAGGGCCTCGGCCTGCGCCTTTCCGGGCGTCAGGTTGGCAAACACGGAGATGGCCCGCTGCCGGTCCTGGCGGCTGATGACGAGGAGGCTGGGGCGCTCCTCCACCCTGGCCAGGTCCCGCAGGGGGATGAGGCTGCCCCGGTTGTTGCGCACCTGGAGGTCGCCGATGGAGGCCGGGGTGGCCCGCTGGTCGGCCATCAGCCGGAGGCGGATGTCGTAGCGCTTGCCTTTGTCCTTGAACTTGGTCACGTCCACGCCGCCGATCAGGGCGTTCACGGTCCGGCCGATGGAGGCCATGTCCACGCCCACGTCCGCGGCCTTCTGCCGGTCCGGGACGACGTTGGCCTCCGGCATGCCGATCTCATAGTCGGAGTCCACGTCCACGATGCCGGGGGTCTCCCGCATCCGGGCCATGATCGCCTCGGAGTACTCGTAGAGCCTGTCCAGGCTGGGGCCGCGGATGGAGAACTCGACCGGGAAGCCCCGCCGGGCGGAGAACCCCGACTGCGACAGGTCCTGGGGGAAGGCGCGCAGGCCGGGGATCTTACCCAGCTCCCGCCGGACGAGCGCGAGGACCTCCGCCTGGGTCCGCTCGCGCTGGTTCATCGGCTTCATCGTCACGAACATGATGGCCTTGTTCACGCCCCGCTCCTGGCCGCCGGCCCCCACGGCCGCGAAGAAGCCCTGGACCTCCGGGAGGGTCCCCATGAACGCCTCGCACTTGCGGAGCATGGCGTCCGTGTAGTCGATGGACGACCCCACGGGGGTCTCCAGGTTCACCATGAAGCGGGCCTGGTCCTGCGACGGCACGAACTCCGACCCCAGGAACCTCATGAGGTAGAAGGACCCCCCGAACACGAACAGGGCCATCACCACCACGGCCCACCGGTGATGCAGGCACCAGGGGAGGACGCGCCGGTAGCCGCGCGCCAGGGCG
The DNA here is from genome assembly GCA_964428665.1 of uncultured Gemmatimonas sp. Classification (GTDB taxonomy): domain Bacteria; phylum Latescibacterota; class UBA2968; order SICM01; family SICM01; genus SICM01. Next base: position 2,148 of record CAYRZX010000145.1, on the reverse strand, counting down.
TCGTAGAGGCGCTCCACCCGCTGGAAGAAGTGGTTGCGCTCCTGCACGTCGAGGAAGCGGGAGCAGAGCATGGGCGTCAGCGTCAGGGCGACGACGAGGGAGAGGAGGACGGCCACGGAGATGGTGACCCCGAACTCGAAGAAGAACCGTCCGATGATGCCCTTCATGAAGGCCACGGGCAGGAAGATGGCGACCACGGCCGTCGTGGCGGCCATGGCCGCAAACGTGATCTCCCGGCTCCCGATCAGGGCGGCGTCCCGCCTCCCGCGCCCCTCCTCCCGGTGCCGGAAGATGTTCTCCAGGACCATGATGGCGTCGTCCACGACCACGCCCACGGAGAGGGAGAGGGCCAGCAGGGTCATGGTGTTCAGGGTGAAGTTCAGGACGTACATCGCGAAGAAGGTCCCGATCAGGGAGGTGGGGATGGCCGTGCAGATGATGATGGTGCTCCGGGCTGAGCCCAGGAAGAGGAGGGTGACCAGGGAGGTCAGAATCACCGCCAGGATGAGGGTGAACTCCACCTCGCGGATGGAGTCCTCGATGTAGATCGAGGAGTCGAAGGCGATCTGGAGGTTCATGCCCTCCGGGAGGAACTTCTTCAGTTCCTCGGCCCTGGCCTTGACCCCCTGGGCCACGGCCACGGTGTTGGCCCCCCGCTGCTTCCGGATGCCGAGGCCCACGGAGGGGAGGCCGTTGTAGCGGGCGAGGTTGCGCCTGTCGGAGAGGCCGTCCTCGACGTAGGCGACCTCGTTCAGGTAGAGGGGGGAGCCGTTCCGGTAGGTCACGATCACCCGGTTGAGGTCCTCCACCGTGGCGGCCTCCCCCTTCGTGCGGACGTTGAACTCGATCTGCCGGCTCTCGATGCGGCCGCTGGGCACTTCGATGTGCTGCCGCTGGAGGGCGGAGACCAGGTCGTCCGCGCTCAGGCCGTAGGCCTCCAGCTTCCTGGAGTCGGCCCAGACCCGGATGGTCCGCTTGCGCCTCCCGCCCAGGAAGATCTCCCCCACCCCCTGCACGGACTGGAGCTCCGGCTTGAGGACCTCCTCAGCGTGCTCGGTCAGCTCCTGGGGGGTCTTCTGGCCCGACAGGCCGAACCAGAGGATGGGGTTGTCCTGGGGGTTCACCTTCGAGATGATGGGGGGGTCGAGGTCCCTCGGCAGCAGGCGGGCCTGCGCCGCCACCTTGTCCCGCACGTCCTGGAGGGCGCTGTCGATGGGGCGGCTCAGCTCAAACTCGACCTGCACCGCCGCCACCCCCTGCACGCTGGTGGAGGTGATGCTCCGGATGCCCTCGACGGTGCTGACCGCCTCCTCCAGGATCTCCGTCACGTCCGACTCGACGACCTCCGGGGCCGCCCCCGGCAGCGTGGCGGTGATCGTGACGATGGGGAACTCCACGTCCGGGTTCTGGCTGATGCCGAGCCGGTTGAAGCTGATCCAGCCGAACACGATCAGGGCGGCCATGAGCATGACCGCGAACACGGCGTTCTTGATCGAAAGCTCCGAGAGGGTCATAATCGCGCGCTCCTTTACATCTTGTCCGTCGTCTGCACCGGTATGCCGTCCGCGATGACGTGCCCGCCCCGCACGACGAGGGCCTCTCCGGACTGGAGGCCCTTCAGGATTTCGACCTCTCCCTTGTCTCGCAGACCGATCTCCACCTTGCGCTGGCGGGCGATCCCCTGGTCCACCACGTAGGTCACGAACCCCACCTCCGTCGGGATGACCGCCTCCTCCGGCACCATCACGGCGGCGTGGTGGAGGCCCGCCTGGAGCTGGACGGCGGTGAAGAACCCCGGCTTGAGCAGGCCGTCCGGGTTGTCGCAGCGCGCCTTGATCTCGACCTTGCGCGTGGTGGGGTCCGCGGTGGTGCTGACGAAGAAGATCGTCGCCGTGAACTCCCGGTCCGGGTGCGCCCGGACGGAGAAGCGGACGGGCTGCCCCACCTCGATGTGCCCGGCGTCCACCTCCGGGACCGTGAAGCGGAGCTTGAGCGTGCGCACGTTGGCGATGGTCCCGATCACGCCTTCGGGCCGGACGTATTCCCCGGTGGAGACGAGCTTCGCGTTGATGAACCCCGCAAAGGGGGGCCTGACCCTGGAGTCGTCCAGGTTCTTCTGCGCCAGGTTGAGGTCCGTCGTGGCGCGGG
>CAYRZX010000144.1:0-16302 GCA_964428665.1 uncultured Gemmatimonas sp. | reverse complement strand
AGATCCTCACGGTCCTGGAGACCCGCCGGTTCCGGCGGGTGGGGGGCACGGAGGAAATCTCCGCGGGGTGCCGGTTCATCGCCGCGACCAACCGGGACCTGGAGAAGGCCGTCAGGGCGGGGGAGTTCCGGGAGGACCTCTACTATCGCCTGAACGTCATCCCCATTCATCTCCCTCCTCTGCGGGAGCGGGGGGACGATGTCCTCCTGCTCGCCCGGCACTTCCTGGATGAATACGGCCGCCGCCACGGCCTGTCGCTGCGAGAGCTGTCGGCAGAGGCGGAGACGCTGTTGAAGGCCTACCCCTGGTCGGGGAATGTCCGGGAGTTGAAGAATGAGATCGAGCGGGCGGTGCTGTTGACGGATGGCCCGACGATCCGGGCGTCGGACCTGTCCATCGACCGGCGAGATCGAGTCCGGGACCAGGATGCAGACAAGGTCGCGCCGGTGGAGGTCTCGGGGGCGGGTCAGGTCCGCATCACGTTCCCGCCGTGGGGGCTGTCTCTGGACGACCTGGAGCGACAGGTGATCAAAAAGGCGCTGAGCCATACCCGGGGGAATATCTCCCAGGCCGCCAAGCTCCTGCACGTCAGCCGGGATACCCTGCGCTACCGGATGCAGAAACATCGAATCCCTTTCCCGCAGGCGCAGCAGGGGGGGCCGTGAGTTCGCCGGGTGATCCCCGAAGGGTGCGTGATATCCCGCATGTTCGGGCCATTTGACAGGGCCGGGGGGGGGGGTCGGGCGATTCTCGCGGGTGCGCGATATCCCGCGCTTTCGGGCCATTTGACAGGGCAGGCCGGAGGAGGACCTCCGGCCTTTTGAATTTGTAGAAAAGAGATATGATATTGTGGGACGGAGACTTATCATCAAAAAACGGTGTGTCCCTTTTAAGGGATGCCGCCTCCATTTCGCTGGCACATCCTTTGCGGTAAGGCTGCGCAGGTCTTCTCCCCTGATTCCCTTCTTTAACCTTACCCTATTTCTTTCAGGAGGTGTCGGATGCTTGAGCGCCATATCCCCACAAGAGCGCTCTTCACACTGGTGGTGTCGGCGGGAACCGCTCTGTTGAGCGGGTGCGGGGGTCTGGAACGGCATCCACTTGCTCCTCATCCTGTGACCGGGCGCCAGGAGGCCGGCCCCTCTTTGAGCGGCCATCCGGTCTATCTCACCCTGTCGCGAGGGGCGCCGCTCCGGGCGGCCAAGCGGGTCACGGGGAGCGAGGTCTACGCCAGGAGCGCTTCAGGATGGTTCTCCCCTGATCGTGGAGGCCAGTTGAACGTCAGCTTTGGGAAATATACCGCAAACGATTTCGCCGCAGTCCAGGTAAGGAGTGCGAAATTCGTGGTGGACAAAGGGGCGATCGACGCTGCGCATCAGATCACCATGAAGGTATTCTCCGGCTACAGCCTGAACGATGTGGCGATCGAATTCAGTCCGGCAGGGCTCAGGTTTAACCCGTCAGCCACGTTAACAATTGTCTTGTGGGGAGACCTGGATCCTGAGGAGGTGCACGTCTACCATATCGAGGGGAGTACCATAACGGAGGTCTCCGCTGACTTTGAGGAGGGTAAGAAGACGTGGACGATCATCATCAAGATCCCCGGCTTCTCCACCTACTCGCTGGGCGGCGACGAACTCCTCCCTCCGGAGGGCGATCATCCCGGTTCTCCGTAAAGAAGATGGTTGAGCGGGAGCCATCGAGGGGGTTGAGCCCCCCCTTTTCTGCGAAAAAGAATCGGCCACGCGGTCAGGGCGCGGTGGCCGGCGCCATAAAAAGGAGAACGAGGTTGCCGAAACATAGCGAGATCGACGCGCTGGTCCAGGGCCTGACCGACTTCCAGAAGGAGGCGCGGGTCGAGGAACTCCTCAAGGCAGCCCTGGCCGAACCCCTGCCGACGGAGGAGAAGCTCCGTCAGATTGAACAGGCCCTGGAGACCTGCAGACGTTTCGGCCTGTTCGGAAGGGATGACGCCCAGGATCTCCATATGTGGATGACGATCGGGCGCTCCTATGAGCGGCTCTCGCACCTGGAGAAGGCATACGAGGTATACGAGACGGCGCTCGCCCTTGCGGAACGGCTCCGTGACGCCGGGGGGCGCGCCACGCTGCTCAACCGGATGGGGCGCGTGCTGTCGAGGTGGGACCGCTGGAAGGAGGCCCTGGATTACCTGGATCGGGGCCTGGATGCCTTCCGGGCGCTGGGGGACGAGCGGGGTCAGGCAGGCGTCCTGGTGAATCGGGGCATCGTCTTTCACGAGCAGGGGGACCACGAGGCGGCGACCGAGGCCTACGAGATGGCCATCGAGCTGGGCCACCGGGTCGGGGACCGGAAGATCGTCGCCAACGCCAGCAACAACCTGGCCGTCCTGGCCACGATCCGGGGGGACTTTGACGACGCCGTGTCGCGGTATCAGACGTGTCTGGCGATGTTTCAGGAGGCGGAGGATGAGCTGGTGCTGGCCCGGACCCACCACAATCTGGGCATGACCTACGCGGACAGGGGCATCTGGAAGGCAGCGATGGACTGCTACGAGCGGGGGTTTGGGATCGCCCGGAGGCTGGGGGCGCTGGATGTGATGGCCAACATCTACCTGAGCCGGGCCGAACTCCTCCTGGAGCTGGGAGACGGCTCCTTGTCGGCCTCCTGCTGCGCGCGGGCCCTGGACATCTACCGGAAGACGGGGAATCGCCTCGGCGAGGCGGACACCTACCGGGTGCTGGGGGGGGTCTTCATGGCGCAGGGGCAGTGGACCACGGCCGCCAGCCTTTTCAAGGACAGCCTCCGGCTGAACGTGGAGTACAGCAAGCCTCTGAATGTGGCCGAGACCCACCGGGACCTGGGGAAGTTGCACGCGGCCATGGGACAGGCGGCAGAGGCCAGGGCGTCGTTCGAGGCCGCCCTGGCCGGTTTTCGAAAGCTGGGAGCGAAGGAGGACGCGGCCGGGGTCGAGGGCCTGATCGAGGCGCTCGGCAGGGGCTGATACGGGATCCGCGCTGCGGAGATTTTTGGAGGAGTGTTCCGTGAGAAGGGGCCAGACCATTTTGCTGGTGGAGGACGAGTACTCGGTGTTGATCGCCGGGCGCGCCCTTCTGGAGAGGCTGGACTACACGGTGATGACGGCGACAAACGGGAGCGATGCCCTGGGCGTTTATCAATGCCATCAGGATGAGATTGCCCTGGTGTTGTCGGATGTGCGGATGCCGGAGATGGACGGCCCCGAACTCTACGCGGCGCTGAGGAGGATCAATCCGGCGGTGAAGGCGCTTTTGATGAGCGCCCATCACGTGGAGGACTGGACGACGGACCCGTAAATGGCCGGTCTGAAGGGGGTGCTCCAGAAGCCCTTCGGCCTCGACAGCCTGGGCCGGGCCGTGCGGCAGGCGTTGGAGAAGGAGGCGGCGTAAAAGCAGGCTAAAGGGAAAAGGAGAAAGGACAAGGACATGGGGATTGAGAGATCTTCGAATGGGCGCGAACTCGGACCTCTGCGGATCATGATCGAGCCTCCGGTCCGGACCTCTATAGATGCGGTGGACCCTGTCGTCGCTCAGGTGATGAACATCAGCGCGAAGGGCATCCAGCTCAAGATGAAATGCTCGGACCTCAAGGTCCTTAAAAAGATGTCGGAGGCGTGCGGTCAGGAGAACTGTTTTAAAATCCCCATTATCGCTCGCCTGGCCTGGGCCGCGCCCGAACAGGACGGGTCTTTCAAGACCGGATGGGAGTTCAACCTTCTGGACGGTGAGGAGCGGATCGGGTAAGGGGAGGGGAGAGGAAAAGGGAGAGCCGACCGGAGAAGGAGGGCCGGTCGGCTTTTTATTGATAGTCGGCGTTGTGGGACCGGGGCGGTTTTCCGGCCTCAGCGCCCCGCTGAGGGGAGGGTCAGGGCGCGCACGACCTCCTCCGTCGAGGCGAGCCTGGCCCAGTGGGCGCCCACGAGCGCGGCGAACAGGGGCTTGTGCATCTCCGAGCCGTAGAGGATGCCGTCCTCCAGCCAGAGGTTTTTGAACCCGAACTCCCGGCTCTGGATCAGGGCGTAAAAGACGCACGCGGTCCCGTACTGCCCGCTCAGGACGACGTTTTCGACCCCGGCGTTTCGGAGCAGGAAGTCCAGCCCCGTGCCCGTGAAGGCCGAACTGGCCACCTTGCGAATCACGATCTCCCCGCGGCGCGGGGTTAGCGGCTCGATGACCGACATGGCCGGGGTGTCGAAGAGGTCGTAGTCCCGGCCGCGCTGGTAGGGGACGACCTCGCGCCCCTCCGGGGTCCACTTGGCGTTGACCACGTGGACGACCAGCCCCCCGGACACCCGGAAGGCCTCCAGGGCCCGCCGGAGGTTCGGGATGATCGTCTCCAGCTCCGCCGCAAACCATCCTGCCCTCTCCTCATTCCCTCCCGCAAGCCACTTCGCGTCGCAGAAGCGGTTCATCATGTCGATGATGACGAGCGCCGTCCGGTCGGGCGGCAGGGCCTCCTGCGGGTCCAGCCTCTTCGTCACGAATTTATCGGTGTCGATCAGCACGGTTGCGCCTCCTATATAGCTTTTCACCATTCATGTGCAGGAGACTATATCGAGAGCCTGATTAAAAAAACGTTGCGGCTCTGGCCCTCACCCCGCCTCGCTTCGCTCGGCTTCCCCTCTCCCATTTATGGGAGAGGGGTGGCAGGCGCAGCCTGACGGGGTGAGGGCCTGTGCGTCAGGCGATATCGTTCCATGCACAAGATTTATGAAATATAACGCATCCCTCCCTGAGCACGCGAAGAAAAAAATGAACCTCTGTCTCTCCGCCGGTGTCCTGTGGCATAGAGGGACCTCATGACACTGTCCGACGAATCGCTCGTGGAGCGGGTTCTGGAACGCGATGCGCACGCGTTCGAGACGCTCTTCCACCGCTACAGCGAGATGGTCTGCCATCACCTGACCCGGATCGTCCGGGACAGGGCCTCGGCGGACGACCTGGTCCAGGAGGTGTTCCTGCGGGTCTGGGACCGCGCGGAGCAGTGGAACGGCCAGGGGCCTTTCCGGGCGTGGCTGTTCCGCATTGCCACCCACCAGGCGTTCAACCACCTCCGCTCGGTGCAACGCCGCCGGGAGCAGCCGCTCGAAATGCCCCGTCCTCCAGCCGAGGAGGAGGACGAGGGGTTCGTCCCCGCCTATCTGATCGACGCCTCGGCGCTCGGCCCGGACGCCGCCCTGGAGGAGGCCGAACAACGTCGCCTGCTGCGGCGCTTCATCGACGAGCTGCCGGAGGAGAAGCGCGAGGTCCTCCGCATGGTTCACGACGCGGAGATGGAGGTCCGGGAGGTCGCCGAGAGGCTGGGCATTCCAGAGGGCACGGTCAAGTCGCGCCTGCACCACGCCCGGAGGCGGCTCGCGCGGGAATGGAAGGACCTGGAAAATGAACAGGAGGACGCATCATGACGCTCAACGCATCTGCCCCCTGGCACAAGGCGTCGTTCGACCGGTTTCTCCGGGAACGGCTGCCGGGGCTTCTGTCGGACCGGCTGCCGCTGGCCGGGTATCGCGCGGAATCGACCGGCGCTCACGCCTGTTCCGTGAAGGTTATTCTGAGCGGGGAGTCCGGCGACGTGGCCGTCGAATACATCGGCATCCCTCAGCCGGACGGGGAAGGGGTGTTCGAGGTGGACGGCAGGCGTCTCATCGTCCTCCCCGTGGCCCCGCACGAGGACCTCGACGCCGCCGAGGTCCGCTGCGTCGGGGAACAGCTTCACGACTTTATCCAGGCCCGCCTCGGGGAGGCCCCGGATGACCTGTCCTGGGATGAAGCCCTCCTCCGGACGTGGCTTCCACTCGACGGCTGGGTGCGCGCGTTCGTGGAGCAGGCCGCCCAGGACCTCCAGCAGACCAACTATCTCGACCGGCAGACCCACCTCCGGCGCATCTCCATTCCGAACCGGGAGCGGGTGATCACCCCTGGCCAGATGGGGCGCGTCTGTCCCTTCGAGACGCCGGAAGGCCCCAACATCGGGCGCTGGCTGACCGTCGCCCTGGGCGCAGAGGTCCGGGACGGGCGACTCATCGTCGTGGACGACCGGCCCGAGGCGGCCCTCGGCCTCTCGGCCTCTCTGGTCCCCTTCCTGGAGCACACGGACGCCAACCGGCTCCTGATGGGCGTCAACATGATGCGTCAGTGGCTCCCGCCCTCCGCCCCGGAGCCGGCCCTGGTGCGGACCGGGAACGAGCCGGACGCGCCTGAGTTCTGGTGCGGGCACAACCTCCTGACCGCCTTCATCCCCTGGGATGGGGACGCCTTCGAGGACGCCATCGTCATCAGCGCGTCCTGCGCGAAGCGGCTCCGATATGCCGCTCCGGTGGAGCCCGGCGACAAGTTCAGCAACCGGTTCGGCGCGAAGGGGGTCATCAGCCGCATCCTGTCCGACGACGAGATGCCCCGCCTGCCGGACGGCACGCCCGTGGAGCTGATCTACAGCCTGTGCGGCCTCCCGTCGCGGATGAACTTCGGGCAGGTGCGCGAGGCGGTGATGGGCCGGATCGCGAAGGCGGAGGGGAAACCCGCGATTGTGCCGCCCTTTCACGCGCCGAAGGAGCGCGAATTGCGCGAGCGGCTGAAGAAGGCGGGTCTGCCGGAGGACGGGATGGAGACCCTGACCCTCAAAGGGAAGAAGTTGCCCTACCGGAGCACCGTCGGATGGGTCTACTGGGGCTGCACCATTCACATCGCGCGGGACAAGATTCACGCCTCGGTGGGGGAGGGGCGCTGTCAGCATCTGGGGAGGATGGAATATGAGGTGCTGAGAGAGGCGAAGGCGTTTGAGACCGTCCGGGAAATGTACAACACGCTTGCGGAGGACCGGGAGGACGCGGGGACGCTGGCCGGGCGCGTGACCTCCGGCCCGGTCGAGCAGGCCCCTCCGCCGACCCCGGCCTTCGCCGGCCTGACGCGGTGTCTGTCCGTTGCGGGCATCCGGGCGGATCTGCAAGGGGAGAGGCTTTCGTTCCGGTTCGCGCCGCCCGAAGGCCCCGTCCTGAAGCTGGCCCACCCGGTCCCGCACCCCTGGGGGCACGGCCTGCTGACCGAGGTCGGCGCGTGTGAGGAGGTTCCCGAATACGGGGCGCTGGCGGAGGCCAACGCCCGTCTGGACCGCGCGCTCAAGAGCGAGGCGCCGAAGTCGCTGACCGGAAAGGCGCTCTCCCAGCTCGAGATCCGCGCGCGGGCCTTCTTCGACGCGCTCCTTTCGCCCGGTCGCGTGCGATTCGAGAGCCGGGCGCTGTTCAGCGGCCGCACCGTCATTGCGCCCGGCGCAGACCTGCGGATCGACCAGATCGGGCTGGCGGAGGAGATCGCCTGGACGCTGTTCGGTCCCCTGGTCCTCCGGGAGATCAAGAGTGAAAAGGAGGTGAACAGCCGCAGCAGACGCGCGGCGCAGGCGCTGGACGACCTGATGGCCCGGTCGTGGGTGATCCACTTCCGCGCTCCCGCGTTGAGTCCCACCGCCTTTCTCGCGTTCCACCCCGTGCGGCAGCCGGACCGTGCCATCCGCCTCCATCCGCTGGCCTGTGAGATGGTGAACGCGGACTTCGACGGGGACCAGTCCGCCGTCGTCCTCCCGGTCACGGAGGCGGGGCAGAGGGAGGCGGGGGAGTGTCTCTCCGTGGCCGGGCATCTCGCCCGCGACCCGGAGTTGATCCGCGCCGTCCCTCCCCGGATGGACGCGGTGTTCGGCCTGGCGAACCTGAGCCTCTCGCCCGGAGGGCTTCAGGAGATCCGGGAGCTGGCGGGGACCGAAGTGGCGACGGAGGAGGGCATCGTCACGCGACGAACTTTGACCGACGCCCTGCGAACCGTCCTGGCGCGCGATGGGGCCACGAAGGCCCTCGAAGCCTCCGAGCGGCTGATGCGGCGGGGGTTCGAGGTGGCGAAGGGGCTGGGGGCCTCGATGAACCCCTTCTTAGGCGCGAACCTGAACCAGCCGCCTGCGCCGGAGACCGACGACCCCGACCAGTGGGAGGCCTACCGGGAGGAGGCGCTCGCCCGGGTCGGGTCGTGCGGGGCGTTTTCGGACAACGACTTCGGGACGATCCGCCTCCTGGCCCAGAGCGGCGCGCGGGGCAACTTTAAACAGCTTGTCCAGTATCTGAACGAGCCGGGGATGGTTCTGGACGTCCGGGGGAACCTGGTGCCCATCCGGCACGGCTTCCGCGAGGGCATGACGCCGGAGGAGGTCTTTGCCCGCGTCAACGGCGCCCGGAAGGGGCTGGCGCAGGTGATGTCCGAGATGGAGGAGATGGCGCGCGACGTGGCCTCCACGGGCTACGGCGTGCTGGCGCGCGCGCGGCGGTCCAGGCGTCCCGGCATCGTGTTCGCCCGCGCGGCGGCTATCGGCGAGGTGGACCCGCTGACGGATGTGGACAGCAGGCTGTTCGTGGGTCTGCCGGCGAAGGGGTGAAGGCGGGAGACGGAGCAGGATCAGAAAAGAGCAGGGGCCGACCCGGAGAGGTCGGCCCCTCTGTTTTTTGCTATGGACCCCGGCCCCGCTACGGGAGCCGATGACAGGGTTTACACTATGAGACGATCTCCCGTGTTGAAGGCTTCTGTAAAACGATCCAGGCCGTGACTGCCACCGTTCACCAGCTTTCGCGCCGTCCTCAGGTCGTTTTCCAGCAGGGCCTCTTTGATGGCCCTCTCCTTTTGCTTCAAAAAACTGGCCAGGAGTTTTGCGGCGATCTCCGGGTCGTTCGCCAGATCCGGGTCGTTCATCAGTCGACCTCCAAGCCCGATCGCTGCGCCGTACTTCTGGTAGTTGGCGCGGCCTGTCAGTTGTATGAAGCCACGACCTTTAAACCTGTCCCCATCCGGAGGGCCTGTATTTCCCAAATCCTTTCGGTTATCGTAGAGGTCGAAGGGATGGCCGCCGGGGGAGGTGTTGTATTTGGACTCGCCTTCGCTGATGGGTTTAAAACCTTCCGTCTCCGCGCGGATCGTCGCCAGCGCCACGAGGGCCATCGGTTTATCCACCAGTTCTTCCGCCACCAGGGAATCCAGGACGCGAGGCAGGTGGGTTTTGATGTTGTCCAGGGGCGTAAAGGGGAACATTTTGGAGACGATCCCAACGGTTACGCCCGGAATCACGGAGGGGAGACGAGTCTCTTTTGTCAGCCCCAGCGCGCCCAGGGTGCGCGGCCCGGCAATGCCGTCAGTTAGCAATCCTTCGCTTTTCTGAAAGGCGATCACCGCTGCCTCGGTGGCAGGGCCAAATCTCCCGTCTATGAGGCCGGGATTGAAGCCCAGCGCCTTCAGTTTTTTCTGAAGTTTTCTGACTTCAGGGCCGGATGATTCTTCTTTTAAAGTTTGCATTTTCCTTTTGATTTTTTGATTTTATGGTCTTGTGCGGTAATTTAGTATTCGTCTTATGGATGTCAAGAAAAAAGGCGCGGCGCAACCGAGGGCATTCGAGTTTTAAGGGGTTGATCTATGGGAGATTTCAGGGTCATCGCCAACCCGGTCTCGGGAGGGGGGCGAGGAAGGAGGGTCGGAGAGGCGGTCGTGCGGGCGCTTCGCGAGCGGGGCGCGGGGGCGGAGTTGAGGCTGACGGAGGGGCGCGGGGACGGGGCCCGGATCGCCGCCGAGGCGCTGTCAGAGGGGCGCCGGAGGCTCGTTGTCTGCGGCGGGGACGGCTCGATCGGCGAGGTGGCCGGGGCGCTGGCGCACTCCGACGCGGCGCTGGGGATCGTCCCCTGCGGGCGGGGGAACGACACGGGGCGAGCGCTGGGGATTCCGATGGCCCTGAAGGAGGCCGTCGAGGTCCTGGTCTCAGGGGAGGAGCGCCGGATCGACCTGGGGCGGGTGGGGGAGCGGTATTTCTGCAGCGTGGCCTGCCTGGGGTTCGACGCGGAGGCCGGGCGGGCGGTGTATGAACATCAGGTCCCTTTTTCAGGGACGGCGGCCTACGTCCTGGCGGTGTTGAAGACCCTGATGACCTATCGAGGCCCTGATGTGCGGATCTCCGGCGACTTCGGGGTCTTCGAGGGGCCGATCCTGCTGACGGCGGTGGGGAACACGGGCTTCTACGGCGGCGGGATGCAGATCCTCCCGCAGGCGACCTGCGACGACGGGCTGCTGGACGTGTGCGTCATCGACCCCCTCCCCCGCCTGAAGCTGCTCCGGTTCTTTCCCCGCATCTTTTCGGGGACGCACGTGGGCCTGCCGGAGGTTCGCGTCCTGCGGAGCCGGTCTGTCCGCATCGAATCCTCCCGTCCGCTCTGGATTTTTGCCGACGGGGAGCCGGCGTGCCAGACGCCCGCGCAGGTGGAGGTCGTGGAGAAGGCCCTGACCGTGATCGTCCCTGTCCAATAAAGGGGGTCAGAGGGGCTGGCGGCGGAAGGGGATGCGTTTCACGATCCCGCGCCCCTGCTCCATCTCGTAGGTGAACCCGGCGTCCAGGTGCTCGACGGACTCCGTTCGCCCGTCGGGCCAGCGGACGGACAGGCGGTCCACGCGGGGCCGGCCCTCCAGGCCGAAGGTGAGCGTGGTCTCGCTCTGGCTGAGGTAGGAGGAGCCGGTGCGAACCGTGGCCCGCTGCTCCAGGTCCCCGGCGGTGGCGGTGGCGACGGCCCCCAGGGCGTCCCGGTTGGGGGGGACGCCGCGCAGGCGCACCCGGACGGCCTTTCCGACGGGGCCGTCGTTGCGCATCAGGACCGCCGGGCCTCCGTTGGTCGTCAGGACGAGGTCGAGGTCGCCGTCTCCGTCCAGGTCCGCGGAGGCCAGGCCCCGGCCCACGACGGGGCGGGCGAAGGGGCCGCCTGCGCGGTCGGTGATGTCCAGGAAGTGTCTCTCCCGGTCGTTCCAGAAGAGCTGGGGCTGCTGCTCGAAGGGGATGTCCTTCTGGACGCGCTGGATCTCCGGCTCGATGTGGCCGTTGGCCAGGGCGAGGTCGAGGTAGCCGTCCAGGTCGCCGTCGAGGAAGAGGAGGCCGAAGGTGAGGGAGGGGAGGGTGGACTGGGCGATGCGCCTGCCGCCTGCCTCGTCGATGAAGATGTCCCCCCCGGCCTGGCGGTAGAGGGAGACGGGCTCCCGGCTGAAGTTCCCGATGGCGACGGCAAGGGCGCGGTCGTTGTCCAGCGAGGCCACGTCCACGCCCATGCCGGCCCGCGCCCGGCCCGTCTCGTCGTAGGCCACGCCGGAGGTGAGGGCGATGTCCCTGAAGGCCCCGCCCCCCTGGTTGTGGTAGAGGAAGTTGGGCTGCGTGTCGTTCGTGACGACGAGGTCGGGACGCCCGTCGTCGTCGAGGTCCGCGACGGCCACGCCGAGGGACTTCCCCTTCGGGTTGTGGAGGCCCGCCTTCTCGGTGACTTCCTCGAAGGTCCCGTCTCCCCGGTTATGGTAGAGCCGGCAGGTGGAGCCGTCGTACTGCTGGGGGGTGGCGTAGGACTTGTTCACGCCGTCAATGGTGGTGAAGAGGTCGGTCTCCGGGGACCAGTGGACGTAGTTGCAGACGAACAGGTCTATCCAGCCGTCGCCGTCCAGGTCGGCCCAGGCCGCGCCGGTGGACCACTCCGGGTTCTGTTTGCCGTTCTCGGCCCTCCAGCGCCCCCCGGCCACGCCCGCCCGCTTGGTCACGTCCGTAAACTTCCCGTTGTCATTGCGGAGCAGCCGGTTGTCCCCGACGGCCGTGAGGTAGAGGTCGAGGTCCCCGTCGGCGTCGTAGTCTCCGGCGGCGGCCCCCATGCCGTAGAGGGGAGAGGCGAGGCCGGCCCTCTGCGTCACGTCCTCGAAGGACCAGTTGCCCCGGCTGCGGTAGAGCTTAGAGGTGGGGGGATTGCCCTTTTCGTGGCCCGGCCAGAAGGCCCCGTTGACGAGGAGGAGGTCCGGCAGGCCGTCCCCGTCAGCGTCGAAGATGACGCAGCCGCTCCCCATGCTCTCCGGCATCCACTTCTTCCCGAAGGCCCCGGTCTCGTGGCGGAAGCCGATCCCCGCCCGCTGCGTGACGTCGGTGAAGGCGATGGGAGGCGGCTCCCGGCGCGCCCCGACGCGGGTGTAGCCCAGGTCGGGCTTCGCGTAGGTGGCAGGGTCTATCTTAGGCTCGGATTTTTTCTGCGCGCAGGAGAGGAACGCGAAAAACGGGATCGCGAAAAGCGCGAAAGAAAGGCCGAAAAATGCGAAACCGCCCCGCCCAACCCAGAGGTAGGATGGGTGTGAGTTCGCGATTCTCATCAGGGGGGCATCCCTCCATTCTGATGCGACGCCAGCGTCCGATCCCGGTAGGTCCCCAGTTGCCGGCCGTCCGGCTCCCAGGCGGGCACGGGCCGGCGGTAGAGGGGCTGGGTCGAGCGGGTGTCCTCCGGGTGTTTGAGCAGGTAGGCGCGCGTGGCCTCCCGCGCGGACTCGTCGATCTGGTAGGTCAGGTAGGCCTCCTCCGCCCTGGCGGCCTCCTCCGTCCGGCCCAGGGCGCGGAGGGCGAGCAGGCGGTGGTAGTGCGCGACGCGGTCCTCCGGGTCGATCTGGAGGACGCGATCCAGGGCGTCGAGGGCGGCGGTGAACTTCCCGTCCAGGTAGAGGACGCGGCCCAGGTTGGACCAGGAGGCGCGGTCCTCCGGGAAGTCCTGCAGCACTCGTCGGTAGGCGGCGGCGGCCTGCTCGTAACGGCCGTCCCGCTGGAGGGCCACGCCCCAGACCCAGGCGGTCTGGGGGTCCCCGGACGCCAGGCGCTCGGCGGCCCGGAGATGCTCGTAGGCCATGTCGAGGCTCCCATCCTGCGCCGCCGCGCGGGCCAGGTTGCGCGGGCCGTCCGGGCGAGCCGGGGCGAGGGCGGCGACCTGGCCGAAGGCCCACTCGGCCCACTTCGTCTCGGTCTGGAGCAACAGGCCGATGCCGTAGTCGTTGAAGCGAACCCAGTCGTCGGAAGGTCGAAGGTCGAAGGTCGAAGGTCGAAGGTTTGAGCCTGCTGCCAGGACGGGGAGGCGCACCTCGTCCCTCGCGATCTCCGTGATCGGGAGGTCGGGAATGTCCTTAAACGCCGCGAACCCGGCGGGGTTGGCCCGGAAGGCGAACTCGGTGTAGGTCCGGTCGAACTTGCGCCAGAGCAGCCGGGCCCGCAGGGTCAGGTCTCGACCTGCGAGGCTCTCAGGCACGCGGACGGTGTAGCGGGCGACGTCGGCGGCGCCGGGGCCGATGACGCGCACGTAGACGGCGGTGAAGATGTCCTGGGCGTTGCGCCGGTGGATGGCGGCGCCGTGGCGGTCCACCAGCAGGGCCTTGTAGAAGTGCGCCTCGGGGTCCACGTGGCCGTCGGCCCGGACGAACCCGTTGACGGCGAGGGGATGCTCCGCGTCGAGGACGGAGAACTCCAGCCAGCCCTCGTTGGAGTCGTTGGTCCCGCCGGGGAAGGTGTGCCCGACGCCCCTGTTCCGGGCGACCACGTCCACGGCGATCTCCTCGCCGGCCACGAGCGGGGGGCGCAGGCGGTTGAGGGGGGCGATGGGGGCGGACTCCCCGCGCCGGATCGCGAAGACGTCCACGCGCAGCTTTTCGTCGCGCAGGAAGGCTTCGACCCGCCCGATGGTCTCCCGGTCCCCCCGCAGGAACGGGAGGGCGGTGTTCACGGCCAGGAAGCGGTGGGAGCGGACGTGGCCGTTCTTGGCGGCCACGTCCCCGCGCTCGGCCTTTTCCAGGGGCATGTGGCAGTCCTGGCAGACGCGCTTCTTGGGCGGGAGGTAGAAGGTGCGCGAGGCGTTGAGGGCCACGCCGCTGTCGTGCCAGGCGTCGAACTCGTTCTGGCCGCGCACCCAGCGGTAGGCGTTCAGGCGGATGTCCAGGCTCACCTTGTGGCAGGTCCCGCAGAACTCCGAGGTCCGGAAGAAACTCTTGAGCATCTGGGCCTTGTGGACGGCGGGCCGGGCCTTGAGGGCCAGGTCGTGGATGGTGTGCCCCAGGGGGTTCTGCGAGGCGGCGAACAGGTAGGGGTCCTCCTGCTCGTCGGCGATGTTGTAGTTCCCGTTCCCGGTCTGGTTGTGGACCCTGTCGATGGCGTGGCAGGCCAGGCAGGTGAGGCCGGCCTGGGCCTGGGCGGTCCGCCGGTCGATGGGTTCGATCATCTTGCCCGCCAGCATCAGGGCCGGGTCGTGGCAGCCGGAGCACCACTTGGACTTGACGAAGGCCTCGCGGCCCTTGAGGGCTTTGTCGTGGGTGAGGTGGGCGTCGATCTCCGGGTTGGAGTTCGTGGAGTTCTGCCGCAGGTCGTTGATGGTGGCCTCGTAGAAGGGGTTGTTGAACGAGGCGAAGCGGTGCGCGGAGCGGGACCACTGCTCCACGATGTCGGCGTGGCAGCGCTCGCAGGTGGCGGCCCCGATCTTCTCCTGGACGGCGAAGCCGTAGCGGCTCAGGTCCGGGGCGAGGCGGTCGGGCCGGGAGACGTCCCCCCGCGTGATGATGCGGGACGGGAGGTAGTCGCCGGTGGTGGTGGTGGTGGCCGAGGGGAAGAAGGGGCTGCCGGTGGGGACGTAGTTGGCGGGGAGGAAGCGGTCCTGCGCGTAGGGGGTCAGGTCGCGGGCGCGCGAGCCGGGGCCCCGGTCCTTGCCCGCGGCCGCCGCGAGTTGGGCCTCTTCCGTGAGGGCCTTGCCCCTGTGGCTCAGGCCGTGGCCGAGGATGGCCAGGAGGGCCACGGCGAGGACGGCGGCGACGCCGTTTCGGATCGTCGGGCGGGAGGGGGCCCAGATGGAGACGAAGCGGTGGTAGAGGTAGAGGGCCGGGACGAGGGCGGCGCAGACGAGGTGCGCGTAGAAGGCCCAGCGGTTCTCCCGGCTGTTGGCGGCGGTCAGGATGAACAGGCCGGTGACGGTCAGGATGAGTCCGCCCAGGGCCAGCGCGGCCCCGGAGTTGACGGAGGTCCGGCGCCGGCGACGCCAGACCCCGCGGAGGTGCCAGGCGGCGAAGGCGATGGCCGTCGCGGTGAGGGCCAGGCCGGCGACGGTGTGGAGGAGGACCATCGCCTGGTAGAGTCTGGGCAGGGCGACCTCGGCGCCGGCGAAGTAGCCGAGGCCCGCCCACCCGGCGAGGCGGTTCGCCAGGAGGTAGAGGGTGTCTCCCGCGACGAAGACGGCGAGGGCCACTAAGAGCCGGAGGAGGCGGCGCTGGCCGGGCGTGAGGCCGGTGGTGGGGTCGGTCATGACGGAGATTCCTTTAGCTGCGCCCCACGCCCAGCGCGTCGGCGACGCGATTGATGTAGTTGAACCAGGCGGCGATCAGGGTGATCTGCAGGATCGCCCTGTCATCGAAGCCGACGGCGCGGAGGCGCTCGTGGTCCTGCTGCGTGACCCGGGTGGCATCCTTCGTCAGCTTGACGGCATAGTCCAGCATCTCGCGCTCCTGCTTTGTGACGGGCGCGGTCGCGTGGTCCTCCCGCAACGTCCGAACCAGGCTCTCATTTAGCGTGACCCGACGCAGAAACTCTGCGTGCGATTCGATTCAGTAGGCGCATCGGTTGGTGGCCGACACGACGGTGGTGATCATTTCGTGCTGCCGCCGGGTCAACGGCAGGTCTGGGGACATCAGGACGCCGAAGGTGGCGAAGGCGTGATACAGGGCCTCGGGGATGAGGCTGTGCGACGCCACGATGCTGGCCGCCTCATCGGTGGCCGTCGGGTGCGCGGGGGGCGCATATTCGGGTGGATACAACGTCCGCTGCGCCTCGATCGCGCGCCGCAATCGCTCATCCGCCTCTGACATAGGGATCGTCCGAATCCACGCCATAGGATACT
Organism: uncultured Gemmatimonas sp.; assembly: GCA_964428665.1. Taxonomy (GTDB): domain Bacteria; phylum Latescibacterota; class UBA2968; order SICM01; family SICM01; genus SICM01. Next base: position 566 of record CAYRZX010000144.1, on the reverse strand, counting down.
CCTCCGTAAGCGTTCACTCCTGCACACTTGTCCTCTTCTGTATAAAGCTACCGCAAACGTCCTGCCTGTCAACCAGGTTTTATGAGGGTGAGGGCCTATAGAACAAAATCCGTACCCGACGGGTCGGGTACGGCGTCGGATGCTCAAAGGGGCTGTCGGAAAAGGCTTTAGAGAGATGTGGCGTACGCTGGATAGAACGACGGGAGGGCGGAGGTTGGGCCGTTCTGGCTCAAAAGGGGCATCTGTTCCGGGTCATTCTGGCCCGGCGCCCTTCTCCTCCGCCGGGAGGTCGATGCCGTACTCCCGGATCTTCCGGTAGAGGGTGCGCCGGCCAATGCCCAGGATTTCGGCGGCGCGGCTCTGGTGAAAGCTGGTCTCATGCAGGACCTGGAGGATGTACCTGCGCTCCATCTCCTCCAGCGTCAACGTCCCCGCCTGCTTCTGACTTCCCGCACTCCCCACACCTCCCATGCCGGTCGCTAACGCTCCCGGCTCGGATGCTGCCCTGTCCAGGGGGAGGTGTTCGGGGCGCAGGGTGGGCCCGTCCAGCAGGATCACCGCCCGCT
>CAYRZX010000143.1:0-16380 GCA_964428665.1 uncultured Gemmatimonas sp. | reverse complement strand
TCTCCAGGGTCATGCGCGACGCGGACTTCATCCTGGGCCGCGAGGTGGACCTGTTCGAGCGGGAGTTCGCCGCGTTCTGCCAGGCCGACTACGGCGTGGGCGTGGACTCGGGCACGTCTGCGCTGGAACTCGCGCTGCGGGCCTTTGGCGTCGGGCCGGGTGACGAGGTCATCACCGTCGCCAACTCCTTTATCGCCACCGCTTTCGCCATCTCCGGCGCGGGCGCCACGCCCGTGCTGGTGGATGCGGACCCCCGCACCTACACCATCGACGCGGACCTGATCGAGCGGGCCGTCTCGCCGCGCACGAAGGCGATCCTGCCCGTGCACCTCTACGGGCACCCGGCCGACATGGACCCCATCCTGGACATCGCCCGGAGGCGGGGCCTGGTGGTCATCGAGGACGCCTGCCAGGCCCACGGGGCCAGCTACAGGGGGAGGCGGGCCGGCTCGCTGGGGCACGCGGCGGCCTTCAGCTTCTATCCGTCCAAAAACCTGGGCGCCTGCGGGGACGGCGGCATGGTTGTCACCAGCGACCCGAAGGCCGCCGACGCCGTGCGCCGGCTGCGCAACTACGGGCAGCGCCGGAAGTACCACCACGACGTGCGCGGCTTCAACCACCGCCTGGACACCCTCCAGGCGGCCGTCCTGCGCGTGAAGCTGAGGCACCTGGAGGTGTGGAACGCCGCCCGGCGTCAGCGCGCGCAGCTCTACGGCGAGCGCCTGGCCGACTGCCCGGTCGCGCTCCCCCAGGAGGCGGGTTATGCCCGATCCGTCCACCACCTCTACGTGATCCGCGCCGAGGACCGGGAGGGGCTGGCGGCCTGTCTGAGCGACAGGGGCATCGCCACGGGCATCCACTACCCGGTCCCCATCCACCTGCAACCGGCCTACCGGGACCTGGGCTACCGGGAAGGGGACTTCCCCGTGAGCGAGCGCTGCGCCGGCCAGGTCCTGTCCCTGCCGATGTGCCCCGAACTCGCGCCGGAGCAGATCGAATACGTCGCCGAGACCGTCGGCGACTTTTTCGCGCAGCGCGACGCGGTCCCTCCCCCCCTTCACCCTGTCGCCTGAACCGGAGTTTCCGATGATTCCACGGGACATCGCGCGATGGCAGGGGCCTGCCCGCAGGCTCTTCGAGGGGTTGTTTCAAGACCTCCGGGGCATGCAAGGCCCCGCCCTTTCGTGCGCGGTGGCCGGAGGGCTGGGCGCCGCGCTGGGCCTCTACGCCCTGGTGGCCCTCTCCATGGAGATGAAGTGGGCCCTCCTGCTCACCGCGGCCGCGCTCTGCCCGTTTCTGGCGATGATCCTCGGGGGCGTGCGGCGGCTGCTGCTGGCGATCATCCTCCTGGACACGCTCATCGTTCTGGATTACAACTTCTTTTACCGGCTGGAGATCGCGGAACTCTACGGCATGGGGGGGCTGAACATCTCCCTCACCACGATCTGTCTGCCCATCCTGTACGCCCAGTGGCTGGCCGACCTGCTCTTAGGCAGGGCGCGCCTGCCGGGCCATCTGCTGCGCAGCAGCCTCCCCTTAGCCGCCTATGTCCTCGCCGCTGTCCTGTCCGTGGCGGTGGCGCGCAGGATGGACCTCTCCCTGTTCGGGGTTTTCCTCCTCCTGCAGACGTTCCTGCTCTACGTCTATGTGGTGGCCCATGTCCGGAGCCGGGAGGAGGTCCTCTTCGTCACGACGGTGCTCTTAGCGGGCCTCTGCCTGGAGGGCCTGATCATGGCCGGCACGTGGGTGAGGGGAGAGGGTATCCGGGTCGCGGGCTTCCTGTCCCGAATCGAGGGGGGCCGGGTCAGCGGCACCGTGGGGGGGGCCACCGAGGCCGCCGCGGCCATCCTTCTCCTGCTGGCGCCCGCCGCAGGCGTCCTGTTGAGCCGGGCGGGATGGGCCTGCAAGGGGCTGGCGGCGTCCGCCTTCGCCCTGGGGGGCTTCGGGCTGGTGCTGACGTTCTCGCGGGGTGGGTGGCTCGGCGCCGCCGTCTCCGGGGCGATCCTGTGCGTGGCCGCCTGGCGTCGGGGCTGGCTCCGGCCCTGGTTTTTCGTCGCCCTCGCCGTCGCCGTCCTGGCCGCGGGCCTGGCCTTCCAGGAGCAGATCGAGAGCCGGCTGTTCCAAGATGACAAGGGGTCGGCGGACGTCCGCATCCCGCTGATGGGGCTCGCCTGGGACCTCATCGTCGAGCACCCCTGGCTCGGCGTGGGCGTGAACAATTATGCGGACCGGATGCTCCGCCACGCCCTCAAAGACGGCTGGGCGTGGATCGCCGTGGTCCACAACAAATACCTCTTAGTGTGGGCCGAAACGGGCCTCCTCGGGCTGGCCGCCTTCCTCTGGTTCCTGCTGTCCACCCTCCACCGGGGCTGGGGCTGCCGGAACTCCGGGGACCGCCTCCTGTCTCTGCTCGCGATAGGGTTCACGGCGGGCGTCGCCGGCCAGATGGTTCACATGTTCGTCGACATCTACGCCAGTCGGCCGCTGGTGCAGGGCCTGTGGATCGTGGCCGGGCTTCTTGCGGCGATGCGCCACCAGGAGGACAGGGATTTCGCATTATCAGTAGATCACGAAATGGCGTAAATGGCCCAAATCAGGCGATTTATCGTTCAGGTGTAGGGGCGACTCTCGCGAGTCGCCCGTCGGCCTTGTGGAATCGGATCGCCGGGCGGGTCCAAGACCCGCCCCTACCCCTACGGGGTAAACCGACTGATCCTGGGCATCAGCCGCCAATTCGTGACGTTTCGTGATGTACTGATTATAGACCGACCATTCACCAAGGGATATTCGCCGTGCGCAGAATCCTCGGCAACGCCGTGTCCATCCTCGCGAGCGACGTGGTGAACAGGGGGACGACCTTTCTCCTCTACGCGCTGGTCGCCCGCTATCTGGGGGCGTTCGAGTTCGGCCAGTTCTCGCTGGCGCTGACGCTGTTCTACACCTTTCAGGTCGTCGCCGTGGCGGGCCTGAAGACGCTCATCGTCAGAGAGGTCGCCCGGGACAGGGCGAAGACGGACGCCTATCTGGTCAACGGCAGCGCGGTGGTGATCGTCTCCTGCCTGCTGTCCATCGCCGCCCTGCTGCTGTTCGTCCGGCTGATGGGCTATGCGCGCGAGACGGCCTCTCTCATCCTCCTGCTGTCCCTCGGCCTGCTCCCCTTTGCGCTGTCCGCCGTCTGCGAGGCCGTGTTTCAGGCCTGGGAGAAGATGCGCCTCATCGCCTGGGGGAATGCCCCGGCCAGCCTCGCCAAGGCGGGCCTGGCGTTTCTGGCGCTGTCCCGGGGGTGTGGCCTCTATCAACTGGTCGTCTTGATCCTGCTCACCCACGCGGTCATCGCCTGCGTCGAATGGCGCCTGATGCTGCGGCACATCACCCGGCCGCGCGCAGGCCTGGACTTCGGTTTTTCCCTGAGGATGATCCGCTCCGCCGCCACCTTCCTGGGAATCGACGCCACCATCGCCCTCTGGTCCAGCCTCCAGATCCTCCTCCTGGCGCGGCTGGCCAGCGAGACCGAGGTCGGGATCTACAGCGCCGCGGCCCAGCTGCTGGTGCCCGTGGGCCTGATCTTTCAGAGCGTGGAGCGGACCCTCTTCCCGGTGATGTGCAGACGCTTTGCCCCCGGCTGCCGCGACCTGAAGCAGGTCTCCGAATATGCCCTCGCCTTTCTGCTAACCCTCGCCCTGCCCATCAGCGTGGGGGTGTTTGCGCTGGCCGATTCGGCGCTCCTGCTCCTGTATGGGGGCGGGGAGTTCCTGGCGGCCGCTCCGGCGCTGCGCATCCTGGCCTGGGGCGTGGCGCTCAAGGCGCTCACCCACGTGCTCGGCCAGGCGCTGCTGGCGGGCAGGCGGGAGCGGGTCACGCTGCGCATCGTCGCGGTCAACGCGCTGGTCAGTCTGGGCCTGGGTCTGCTGCTGATCGGCCGGTTCGGCCCCGTCGGCGCGGCCCTCGCCGCGCTGCTGGCGGGCGTGGTGGATGCGGTTCAGCACTACGCGCCGGCCTCCAGGCTGCTGGCCGGGATCTCGCTGGGCCGGCTGGCCTGGCGGCCGGCCGTCGCCTGCCTGTGCATGGCCGGGGTCCTGGCTGCGGCAAGAGACTGGGGGGTGTTCCTGAGCATCGCCGCCGCGGCCGCGGCCTACGCGGGCGCGCTGCTCGTCCTGGTCGTCCTGGCCGCCGGGGGGCGTTGGGAAGTGCAAAATGCAAAGTGAAAAATGCAAAATGCAAACATGAAAGTGGCGTTTCTCTCATTCGACTTCGGCGAGTACTGCGTCCGGCTGGCGAGCGCCCTGGCCCGGGAGGCGGAGGTCCTGCTGTTGCTCCCGCAGCAGGAGGCCGCCCCCTACGGGCCGCTGCTGGCGCCGGGCGTGGGTCTTTTCCCCTTTCACAAGCCCAGGCTGCGCCAGCCCCTGCGGCAGGCCCGGACCGTGCGGGCAATCCTGCGGCGCATCCGGGCGTTCGACCCGGACGTGATCCATCTGCAACAGGGGCATCTCTGGTTCAACCTCGCCCTGCCGCTGCTGGCGCGGTACCCCCTGGTGCTCACCATCCACGACCCCAGGCGTCACCTGGGCGACCGGGGCGGCCTGAGGACGCCCCAGAGTGCCCTGGACTTCGGGTTCCGCCGCGCCGCGCAGGTGATCGTGCACGGCGAGGAGCTGAGGCGGGCGGTGGTCGAGGGGCTGGGCATCCCCCCCGGCGCAGTCCACGACATCCCGCACGTGGCCATCGGCGAGGTCGCGGCGGGGCAGCCGGCGCCCGAAGAGGCGCACACGGTCCTGTTCTTCGGGCGGATCTGGGAGTACAAGGGCCTGGACTACCTGATCCGCGCCGAGCCGCTGATCACCCGCCAGGCGCCCGACGCGAAGATCGTGATCGCCGGCCGGGGAGAGGCGTTCGACCGCTACCGGCGTCTGATGGTTCATCCCGACAGATTTGTCGTCTACAACGAGTACATCTCCGACGAGATGCGCGCCGACCTGTTCCAGCGGGCGAGCGTCGTGGCGCTCCCCTACGTCGAGGCTACGCAGAGCGGGGTCATCCCCGTGGCCTACACGTTCGCCAAGCCCGTCGTCGCCACGACGGTGGGGGGCCTGCCCTCCATGGTGGAGCACGGGCGCACCGGGTATCTGGTCCCCCCCCGTGACGAGCGGGCGCTGGCGGACGCCATTGTCCGGCTCCTGCAGGACCCTGCGCTGCGCCGGCAGATGGGCGCCAATGCCAGGCGGAAGCTGGACGCGGAGTGCGGCGTGGAGACCGTCGCCCGCCAGACCCTCGCGGTCTACCGGCGCGCGTTGAATCGCCACGGAACCGCACGGAATGTTACGGAAGGCATAGCCACGGAATCACACGATATGGACAGGCATTTTCGGGCCGCGGAGCGGCTCCACCGCTACCTGGTCGCCCGGCACTGGCGGGTCGGCGCCCTGGTCGGCCCCGATCCGGGCATCCGTTTCAACTACCGCATCGGGCGCTTCATCAAGAGCGCCCTCCCCGGCGTGCGCTGGGACGACGATTACTACTACCTTCAGGCCCAGGGCTACTGGGCGCTGGCCAACTGGTGGCTCTTCGCCCGCACGGGCGAGGAGGTCTACCGGGACATCGCGCTGCACTGCTCGGAGACCGTGCTGGCGCGGCAGAGGGGGGATGGGGCGTGGGAGTACCCGAACCGGGAGTGGAAGGGGAGGGTCGCCACCGCCGAGGGCACCTGGGGGTGCCTGGGCCTGCTGGAGGGCTACCGCCGAACCGGCGACCGGAGGTTTCTGGACGGCGTCCTGCGCTGGCACGACTACCTGGTCAAGGTGATCGGGTTTCAGCGCAGGGGGGACGAGCTGGCCGTCAACTACTTCGCCCACCGGGGGCAGGGGGAGCGCGTGCTCAACAACTCGGCCTTCGCGCTCCGGTTTCTGGCCGAGCTGGCGGACGCGACCGGGGACCTCGGCTACACGTGGCCCTGCGCCGGCCTGATCACCTTTCTGCGGCGCGCCCAGAGGCCGACGGGGGAGTTCCCCTACACCGTCGCGGGCGCGGGCGGCAGCCGGGGGCGGGCGCACTTTCAGTGCTACCAGTACAACGCTTTTCAGTGCCTGGACCTCATCCACTACTGCGAGGTCGCGCAGGACCCCTCGGCCCTCTCCCTCGTCGAGGGGGCGCTGAGGTTCCTCGGCACGGGGCTGGGGGGGGATGGGCACGCGCATTACGAGTGCGGAAACCCGCATCGCGCCGTGGCCTACCACACCGCGGCCCTCGGCGCCGCCTTCGCCAGGGCGGAGGCGCTGGGCATCCGGGGCTACGGCGGCCTGGCCGAGCGCGCCTATGCCCACCTGCTCAGGCTGCAGCGCCCCGACGGCGGGTTCCCCTATTCGCGGCGCGACTACCGCGTCCTGAGCGACCGGCGGTCTTACCCTCGCTACCTGGCGATGATCCTCTACCATCTGCTGGTGAGGGCGTCGGCGGAGGAACCTCATCCCGTGGAACAGGAGGCGCACCAGAGCGTGCGTTAGGTCCCATGCGCATCGGCGTCATCGCATCCATGAAGAAGGGCCTGGAGCTTTTCGTCTACCGCGAACTCTCGGCCTTTGCGCGGCTGGGCCTCTCCATCAGCCTGTTCCCGACCAAGTATCAGCCGGGCCTCTACAACCCGCCGGAGGACTGGGCGTTCCACCCCTGGCGTCCGGGGCGCGTGCTCCTGGGGCAGTTCCTCTGCCTCCTCAGGTCCCCCCTCCGCTACCTGCGCCTGCTGCGGGAGGCCCTGACCGTCGGGGCGCTGGTGGACTTCTTTCTGGCCTGGCACTTCGCGCGACGCATGGCCCGTGCCGACGTGATCTACGCCACCTTTGGCGACCACAAGCTCTTTATCGGGTATTTCTGCAAGAAGATCCTGGACAAGCCTCTCGTGGTGACCATCCACGCCTATGAACTCTACCGGAACCCCAACCCGCGCCTCTTCACGCGGGCCCTGGCCGCCTGCGACCGGGTCATCACCGTGACGGACTACAACCGGGAACTCCTGGCGGCGCGTTACGGGCTTGACCCGGCCGGCGTGGAGGTGGTCCGGATCAACGTGGACACCGAGGCCTACCGCCCGGAGGAGAAGTTCATCGTGCTCATCGTGGGTTTCTTCGCCGAGCGCAAGGGGCACGAGGTCCTGTTCGAGGCCGTCCAGCGGCTGAACCAGGACGACATCGAGGTCTGGGTGGTGGGGGACGAGGGGCCCGAGGGGGGCGTGGACGTGAGGGGCATGGCCTCCCGGATGGGGCTCGACGACCGGGTGGCGTTCTTCGGGAAGTTGAGCGGCGCGGCGCTCAAGGCGGCCTTCCACGCCTGCGACGTCTTCTGCCTGCCCTGCCGGACCGACCGCAACGGGGTCGCCGAGGGGTTCCCCACGGTGCTGGCCGAGGCCATGGCCTTCGGCAAGCCGGTGATCACCACGCGGCACGTGGAGATCCCCCGCATCCTCGACGAGATCGTGGTGGACGAGAACGACGCGGAGGGCCTGGCCCTGGCCCTCCGGCGGGTCTACGGCTCGGAGGCGCTCCGCCGCAGGCTGGGCGAGAAGAACCGGGAGATCGCGGAGCGCCTGTTCTCCACCCGCAACGCCGCCCGCACCGCGGATCTGATGCGCGGGCTGGCCGGGGGAAGGGAGACCCCTCCCCCCATCCCCCTCCCCCGATGGGAGAGGGGGAGTAGATATGCTTCCCCCCCTTTAGGGGGGGATAAGAGGGGGGTCTCTTCAGGGCCGGGGGAGGGGTCGGTCGATCGCGCGAAACCCTTATCTTCACACCTTGATATGAGTTAACCCATGTGCGGGATATGCGGCATCTATCGGCGCGGGGGCGCCGGGCCTGAGGAGGCCGACACGCTGCGGGACATGCTCGGGACCATCCGCCACCGGGGGCCGGACGACGAGGGGACCTGGGGCGAGGGGGACCTGGCGATGGGCATGCGCAGGCTGAGCATCATCGACCTGGACGGGGGGAGGCAGCCCATGTTCAGCGAGGACGGGCGCGTGGCCGTGGTCTTCAACGGCGAGATCTACAACTACCGGGAGCTGGCGGAGCAGCTCCGGAGACGGGGGCACGTCTTCGCCACCTCCTCCGACACCGAGGTGATCGTGCATCTCTACGAGGAGCGGGGCGCGGGCTGCGTGGATGAGCTGCGGGGGATGTTCGCCTTCGCCGTATGGGACGGGCGCCGGCGGCAGCTCTTCCTGGCCAGGGACCGGCTGGGCATCAAGCCCCTCTATTACACGCAGGCGGGGGGGCGCCTGGGCTTTGCCTCGGAGGTCAAGGCCCTCCTGCGCGTCCCCGGGGTGGAGGCCCGTCTGGACCCGGAGGGGCTGAGTCTCTACCTCTCCCTGAGGTACACGCCTGCCCCGAAGACGATGTTCGCGGGCATTCACTCCCTGCCGCCGGGCCACATCCTCACATGCGGCGAAAACGGCGTGGCGGTCCGCCCTTACTGGGACCTGGCGTTCGACAACCACCCCGACCGGGCAAGGCCCGAAGAGGCCTACGCCGAGCAGCTCGAGGAGATTCTGCTGGAATCGGTCCGCCTGCACCTGGCGAGCGACGTGCCGTTCGGGGCGTTCCTCAGCGGGGGGGTCGACTCCAGCCTCGTCGTGGCGCTGATGAGCCATTTCCTGGGCGAGCCGGTGAAGACCTTCTCCGTGGGGTTTGAGGGGGATGGGCAGGTCACGGACGAACGGCCCTATGCCCGCCTCATCGCCAGACGCTACGGGACCGATCACCACGAGGTCTGCGTGCGGCCCAGGGACCTGATCGACCTGGCCGAGGAGGTGACCTGGCACCTGGATCAGCCGATCGCCGACCAGGCCACCCTGGCCGTCTATCAGGTGTCCAGGCTCGCGGCCTCGCACGTGAAGATGGTCCTCACCGGCGAGGGGGGCGACGAACTGTTCGCCGGATACGCCCGTTACGCGGGCGAGCGGATGTCGCCCCTGTTCCGGCGCATCCCCGCGCCGGTCCGGTCTCTGGCGCTGGCCGTGGGCGACAGGATTCTGGACCGGCGGGCCATGCTCGCCCTGTACGCCCTGAATCAGGGGGACGAGGGCCGCCGCCTGGCCAACTGGTTCCCCCTCTTCAACCCCGACGCGAAGGCGGCCCTGCTGTCGTCTGACCTGAGGCAGACGCTCAACGGCAACGGATCGGCCCTCCGATGCGTCTCGGCGGCGCGCCTGTTCGCAGAACACCTGGGCCGGACCAACGCCACGGCGTCCCTGAACCGGATGCTCTACGTGGACACCAAGCTGTGGCTGCCCGACTACCTGCTGCTCCGGGGGGACAAGCTGAGCATGGCCGCCTCGCTGGAGGCGCGCGTGCCGCTCCTGGACCACAAGCTCGTGGAGTTCGCCGCCTCCCTCCCCCCCGGCCTCAAGCTGAAGGGGATGATGCGAAAGTACCTGCTCAAAAAGGTGGGCCTGAAATGGCTCCCGAAGCAGATCGTCCATCGCAAAAAAGAGGGTTTCCCCATCCCGGTCTTCGGGTGGCTACGCAGGGAGGCGCGCGACTTCGTGCGCGATCACCTGTCTCCTGATGCGGTCCGGAGGCGCGGGCTGTTCAATCCCGCCTGCGTCGAAAGGCTCCTGGATGAACACGAATCCGGCGCGGCAGACCGCGGCCTCCTCCTGTGGGGGCTGGTGGGCGTGGAGCTGTGGCACCGGGCCTTCATCGACCCGCGCCGCGAAGGCGTCTCCTCTCCCCTGGCGGCGGCGTAGAGAGAAGGTCGGACCTATCCCCCTCCACCCAACCTGTCGCTCCCATGAGGTCGCGACCCGCCACCCTCCCTTTCCTGAAGGAAAGGGGGAGGAGACCTTCTTCCCCCCTTTAGGGGGGATAAGAGGGGGGTCGCTCTTCACAAGAGGTTGCCTTCCATGAAAGTCAGTGTCTTTGGCCTGGGTTACGTGGGTTCCGTGTCCGCCGCGTGTCTGGCGCGGGACGGGCACGAAGTCATCGGCGTGGACATCAACCCGCAGAAGGTGGAGGTCGTGAATGCGGGCCGGTCCCCGGTCCTGGAGCCGGGCCTGGAGGGGCTCATCGGCGCGGGCGTGAGATCCGGCGTCCTGCGGGCCACGCGCGAAGAGCGCCAGGCGGTGCATCAGACGGACCTCAGCCTGATCTGCGTGGGCACCCCCAGCCATCCCAACGGCAGCCTGGACCTCACCTATGTCGAAAATGTCGTCCGGCAGATCGGCGAGGCCCTGTCCGGCCGGGGGGCCTATCACGTGGTGGTCGTGCGCAGCACGGTGCTGCCCGGCACCGTCCGGGAGAGGCTCCTTCCGATCCTGGAGCAGACGTCCGGCAGGCGGGCGGGGGCCGGGTTCGGCCTCTGCATGAACCCGGAGTTTCTCCGGGAGAGCAGCGCCGTCGAGGACTACGACCATCCCAGCCACGTCGTGATCGGCGAGCTGGACCCGCGCAGCGGGCGCGCGGTCGAGCAGCTCTACGGGGCCATCCGCGCGCCGGTGGTGCACACCGGCCTCGAAACCGCCGAGATGGTCAAGTACGTCAACAACGCGTTCCACGCCCTCAAGATCGCCTTTGCGAACGAGATCGGGAATCTCTGCAAGGTCCACGGCATCGACGGGCGGGAGGTGATGGAGATCTTCTGCCAGGACCGCCGGCTCAACATCTCCCCGGCCTACCTGAGGCCCGGCTTCGCCTTCGGCGGGTCGTGCCTGCCCAAGGACACGCGGGCCCTGCTCTACAGGGCCAAGGAGCGGGACGTGGAGGCCCCGCTGCTGAGCGCCGCGCTGTCCAGCAACCGGCAGCAGATCGAGCGCGGGATCGAGATGGTGGAGCGCACGGGGCGGAGGAGGGTGGGGGTCCTCGGCCTCAGCTTCAAGCCGGGCACCGACGATGTCCGCGAAAGCCCGGTTGTGCCCCTGGTCGAGGCGCTCCACGGCCGGGGGTATCAGGTGAGCGTCTACGACGAACAGGTGGACCTCGGCAGGATCGTGGGCGCGAACAGGACGTTCCTGGAGCAGGGGATCCCCCACATCGCCTCGCTGATGCGCCCCTCCATCGACGAGGTGGTGGCGCAGTCGGAGGTGATCGTGGTCGCCAACGCGAGCCCGGCCTTCCGCCGGGTGCCGCACCTCATCCGCCCGGACCAGGTCCTCATCGACCTGGCCGGCGTGTCCAGAGAAAACGGGGGAATCAGGGGGAAATATGATGGCATCTGCTGGTGACCGCATCCTGATGCTGCTGGAGAACAACCCCTTCCCGCAGGACGGGCGGGTGCGCCGGGAGGCGAACACCCTGGCTGCGGCGGGCTACCGTGTCTCGGTCGTGGCCCCCAGGGGCCCAGGACAGCCCTGGCGGGAGCGGGTGGGCGAAGTGGAGGTCTACCGCTTTCCAGCGCCGCCGGGGGCGAACGGTTTCCTGGGTTATCTCTGGGAGTACGTCTGTTCGATGACCGCGGCGCTCCTCCTGTCTCTGTTCATCTTCCTCCGGCGGGGGTTCGACGTCATCCACGCCCACAACCCGCCCGACACCTTCGCACTCGTCGCGGCCCTCTTCAAGCCGTTCGGGGTGCGCTTCGTGTTCGACCATCACGACCTGTCTCCGGAGATGTACTACGCCCGTTTTTTGGGAAAGGGCAACCGGCTCGTCTACCGGGCGCTGGTCCTGTTCGAGCAGTTCACCTGCAGACTGGCCGACCACGTGATCGCCACCAACCGGTCCTACAGGGCCGTGGAGATGGGGCGCGGGGGCGTCCCGGAGGGGCGCATCACCGTCGTGCGCAACGGTCCCGAGCTGGACCGCGTGCGGACGGTGCCTCCCGACCCGGCCCTGCGCGCCAGGGGAGAGACCATCATCGGCTTTGTCGGTGACATGGGCTACCACGACGGCGTGGACTACCTGCTGAGGGCTTTGAAACACCTGGTCTGCGACCTGGGCCGAACGGACTTCTTCTGCGTGATCATCGGCAGGGGCGCCGCCTGGGCCGGCCTGAAGGCGCTGGCGGCGCGGCTCGAACTCGACCCCTATGTCTGGTTCACCGGCTGGGTGTCCAGCGCCGACCTGAGGCGCTACCTGTCCACGGCCGACATCTGCGTGGACCCCGACCCGTCCAATCCGTTCACAGACCGCTCCACCATGATCAAGATGACGGAGTACATGGCCTTCGGAAAGCCCATCGTGGCCTTCGACCTGACCGAGCACCGCGTCACGGCGCGGGAGGCGGCCGTCTATGCGCGCCCCAACGACGAGCTGGACTTCGCGCGGCAGATCGCCCGGCTGATGGACGACCCGGAGAAGCGCCGGGAGATGGGGCAGGTCGGGCGCAGGCGGGTCGAGGCCGAGCTGGCCTGGCCGCACCAGGAGAGGCACCTCCTGGCCGCCTACGAGGCGCTCAGGAAGAGGGCGGGCGCGCCCGCGCGCCCCTTAAAGCTCCTGAAAAGCGAGGTCACAAAGACCTCCGCGGATCAGGGCGCAAAATCGGTAGGGAGAGAGGTCCCGTGGGTCTCGGAAGGTCGCTCCTGATGGAAACCGTGGAGGAAATCTATAAGAGCGGCGAGTATCTGAAGACGAACCCGCTCTGGCACGTCGAAGAGTCTCCCTGGAAGGCGAGGCAGGTCGCTCGAATGCTGGCGCGCCATCGCATCGCGCCCAGGACGGTCTGCGAGGTGGGGTGCGGCGCCGGGGAGGTGCTCAGGCAGTTACAGGGGCATTTGAACGACGAATGTGCGCTCTGGGGATACGAGATTTCTCCGCAGGCCTTTGAGATGTGCAAGGGCAGGGCCAATGAGAGGCTTCATTTCAAACTGGCCGATATCCGGCAGGAGAGGGGTGCTTTTTTTTTGATCTGGTCCTGGTCCTGGATGTGATCGAGCACCTGGAGGACTATTTCAGTTTTTTAAGGGAGATCAGGTCGAAGGGTCGGTATAAGATATTCCATATTCCGCTCGACCTGTCCGTACAGACGATCCTGCGCAGGGGCGCGCTCTTGAAGCGCCACCGTTTGCACGCGCATGTCCACTACTTTACCAGGGAGACGGCGATCCAGACGTTGAAAGACACGGGTTATGAGGTGCTCGACTATTTCTATACGCCCCGATCCATCCAACTAAGTTCGACGCCGGGTCAAAGGGCCCTGAGACTGCCGAGAAGGCTCCTCTTTGCGATTCATCCAGACCTGGCCGCGCGCGTTTTGGGGGGATTCAGCCTGCTGGTGTTGGCGAGATGAAGAAGAGGGCTTGAACACATTACCTGTTGCTGGTTATTCGAGGTTTTTGATGACGACATCGTGTCAAGTGGCGATTGTCGGCTCAGGCCCCTACGGGCTGGCCGCCGCCGCTTATCTGCGGTCAGCTCACGTCGAGACGCGCGTGTTCGGCGAGTCCATGGAGTTCTGGCGGCGCCAGATGCCGGTCGGGATGTTCCTGCGCTCCTCCTGGGAGGCGTCGCACATTTCAGACCCGCACCACGCCCTGACGCTCGACGCCTACCAGGCCGCCCACGGCGTCGAGCTGTCGAGACCGGTGCCGCTCGACGCCTTCGTGGCGTACGGGGAGTGGTTCCAGCGCCAGGCGGCGCCCGACCTGGACCGGCGCCGGGTGGCGAGGATCGAGCCTGCGTCGGCAGGCTTTCTCCTCCTGTTGGAGGACGGCGAGCCGTTGCGGGCGCAGAGGGTCGTGGTCGCGACCGGGATCGCCCCGTTCGCCCACCGGCCGGCCCCGTTCGATGCCCTGCCGCCGGCGCTCGCCTCGCACTCGTCCGATCACGGCGACCTCAGGCGCTTTGCCGGCCGGCAGGTGGTCGTGATCGGGGGGGGGCAGAGCGCGATCGAGTCGGCCGTGCTGCTGCACGAGGGGGGGGCGGACGTGGAGGTCATCGTGCGAGCGCCCCGGGTCCGCTGGCTCCGGCGCAGCGCCTTTTTGCACCGTCAGCGGGGTTTCGTCCGACGGCTTCTGTACCCGCCCACGGACGTGGGGCCGCCGGGGCTGAATCAGATCGTGGCGCGGCCCAGATGGTTCAGGCGGCTCCCGCGCGGGCTTCAGCGCCGGATCGCCCACCGTTCGATCCGGCCGGCTGCCGCGGGCTGGCTGTTCCCGCGCGCGGGCGGGGTGCGAATCACGACCGGGCGCCTGGTCGTGTCCGCGACCCCCGCGGGCGAGCGGCTGCGCATCACCCTCGACGACGGGACCGGGCGCTGCGTGGACCACGCCCTGCTGGCGACCGGCTACCGCGTGGACGTCTCACGCTACGCCTTCCTCGCCCCGGAGCTGGCGCGTTCGGTGCGCCGGGCCGACGGCTACCCGCAGCTCGCAGACGGGTTTGAGTCGTCGGCCCCCGGCCTGCACTTCCTGGGCGCGGCCGCCGCCGAGAGCTTCGGCCCGCTCATGCGCTTCGTCTCAGGCACCGGGTACGCCGCGCGGGCGCTCACCCGCTGTGTCCTTGCCAGCGACCGGGACGCCTGCGCGAGGGGAGGCGTCCATGTCTGATCCTGCCCCGTTCTGGCGGGCGTGGCTGAGGTCGCCTGCCCGGCGTCTGTCCGACCGCGTCGGCGCCCTGGTCATCGGGGGCAACTACCGGGGGCTGGGGGTCGTGCGGAGCCTCGGCCGGCGCGGCATCCCGGTCTGGGTCCTGACGGATGAGCACCTGATCGCCGCGGCATCCCGCTACGCCCGGCGGAGCGTGCCGTGGCCGGCGCTGGGCGAGGCCGAGCAGGTCGGCTATCTCCTCGACCTGGGGGCGCGGCATCGGCTCGACGCGTGGGCGATCTTCCCGACCGGCGATGAGGATGCGGCGCTGCTCGCTCGAAACCACGCGGCGTTAACGGAGCGGTTTCTCCTCACGACACCGCCCTGGAAGATGTTGCGCTGGGCCTACGACAAGCGGCTCACGTATCGCCTTGCGGAAGAGTTAGGCGTCGCTCACCCCTGGACGCGCCACCCCCGGTGTCGCGAGGAGGCCGCCGCGCTCGACTGCGCGTATCCGGTCATCCTCAAGCCCGCGTTCAAGGAGAATGTCAATTCCTTCACGCGAGACAAGGCCTGGCTGGTCGAAGGCCGCGAGGCGCTCCTGGCGCGCTACGACGAGGCCTGCGGGCTGGTGGCCCAGGATGTGATCATGGTGCAAGAGTTGATCCCCGGCGGCGGCGAGGCGCAGTTCTCGTACGCGGCGCTCTGCGTGGACGGCCGCCCGCGCGCGTCTCTGGCCGCGCGGCGGACGCGGCAGCACCCCGTGGATTTCGGGCGGTCCAGTTCGTACGTCGAAACGGTGGACCTGCCCGAGATCGAGGAGCCTGCCCGCCGCCTGCTCGCGGCGATGCGCTACACCGGCCTCGTGGAGGTCGAGTTCAAGTATGACTCGCGCGACGGCCGCTACAAGCTGCTGGACATCAACCCCCGGGTGTGGGGCTGGCACTCCCTCGGCCGGCGCGCGGGCGTGGATTTCCCCTACCTGCTCTGGCGCGTGCTCCGGGACGAGCCGACGCCGGAGGCGCGTGCGCGCCCCGGCGTGAGGTGGGTGCGCGCGGTGACGGACCTGCCCGCCGTGGCGCACGAAATCTGGCGCGGCCGCATGTCGCTACGCGCTTACCTCAGATCGCTGCGGGGTCCTCTGGAGTGCGCGATTTTCGCCCTGGACGACCCCCTCCCCGCCCTCTTCGAAGCGCCTTTGCTGTCCTATATCGCGTGGAGACGCCGGTCCGTGTTGAAGAGCGCCGCGAGGCCCTTGCATACAGTCGAAAAAGAGCGCGAGATACGAGTCGCAGGGTAATGGGCATTCTCAAGGACATGAAGAGATGTCAGATAGAGGCGGCGCAACCGGGTCCTGCCGAACTCCCCCACTGGGACCTCTTTCGCGAGACCGCCGTGGGGCGGTACCTGCTGGACCGAGAGCAGGCCTTTATCAGGCGGTTTCTCGCCGCTGTCCCCCGGCCCGTCAGGTTGCTCGATGTCTGCTGCTGCGCCGGACGCTCGTCGCTGCCGCTGAGCGGCCTGGCCTCGAAGGTCGTGGGGCTGGACATAGACCTGAACGCGCTGAGGGTCTTCCGGGGGCGCTCGGGGGGGCGCCCCGCCGTGAGGGCCGACGGGCTGCGCCTCCCCTTTTCGGACGGGAGTTTCGGCTGCGTGGTCGCGATCCAGTGCGCGCTCTATTTCGACCTGGATCGGCTCCTGCGGGAGTGCTGCCGCGTCCTGAGGGAGGGGGGATGGCTGATCTTTCAGGTGATCAACCGGGACAATTACAAGCGGAGGCTCAAGCGGCTGCTGGGCCGCCCCTGGGGGGACCACCCCTCGGTCGACCTGAGCCTGGAGGAGGTCCTGCGCACGGTCCTCGCCTGTGGTTTTGAGGTGGGGGGGGTCGAGGGCTACAACTGGCTGCCTCTCGTCCCGGACATCGCCCCCCTCAGCGACAG
>CAYRZX010000142.1:14071-16527 GCA_964428665.1 uncultured Gemmatimonas sp. | reverse complement strand
TCTGTCATCTCCGAATTCCCAAACTTCAAAACCGGAAGGCTGCGTAACTAGTGTGCTGAGTTGACGAAGTTGAAGGCGCAACTTGAGACCTCCTTTCTCAACGAGGTTTCCAGCGTCCCCCTCCAGCAGACCTTGCGCAATCTGGACCGGGCCTATCAGAACTTCTTTGAGGGCAGGGCGGAATACCCCAAGTTCAAGTCCAAGCACAATCGTCAGTCCGCCACGTATGTCTCAACTGCCTTCTCCTGGAAAGACGGGCAGTTGACCCTGGCGAAAACGTCAGAACCTTTGAACATTCGGTGGTCCAGGAAGTTCAAGGGTACGCCGTCCACCGTCACCGTCTCCAAAGACTCGACGGGGAGATACTTCGTGTCTTTCCTGGTAGAGGAGAGGATCAAGCGCCTCCCCATATCCAGGAAGGTAATTGGTGTCGATCTGGGCCTCCTGGACACGGTGGCGACCAGCGATGGATCGAAGTTTGGCAACCCTCGTTTCTTTCAGAAGGACGAGAAGCGCCTGGCTAAGGCCCAGCATCGTCTTGCCAGGAAGAAGAAGGGGTCCAGGAATCAGCAGAAAGCCCGTTTCAAAGTAGCCCTCATTCACGCCCGCATTGCAGATCGCCGCAACGACTTCCTGCACAAGCTCTCCACGCGCCTGATTCGCGAGAACCAAACGATCTGCGCAGAGAGTCTGGCAGTGAAGAACATGATCCAGAATCCCCATCTGGCCAAAGCCATCTCCGACGTTGGGTGGGGAACTCTAATGCTCTACCTGGACTACAAGGCCAGGTGGTATGGCAGGGCCTTTCTCCGCATCGACAGATTTTACCCCAGCAGCAAACGCTGTTTCGGATGTGGACACGTCGGAGAGTCTTTGCCGCTCGAAGTCCGGTTCTGGATCTGTCCGGAATGTGGGGCATCTCACGACCGGGACATCAATGCTGCAAGAAATATTCTGGCCGCAGGGCTTGCGGTGTCAGCCTGTGGAGAGGCGGTAAGACCCCAGAAGGCATATACCTTCCGGGGCACGCCTCGTCGAAGCAGGAAGCTCAGTGCGTGAGTTCTGAGAATCCCACGCATTCATGCGTGGGAGAAGTCAAAAAGATGCGTTTGCGGCGGGCACGATCAGCCAGGGGGGGAAGATCGGGCAGACCGAAAACATGCTGCTGTCGTTCGCGCACCTGGGCGTGGCGCCGGTTGCGTACACGAGCGACCCTGCGAGTCCCTATGCCTTCAATGTCAGGGACATGAATAAGGGATACGTGACGCCGAACGGGGACCAGCCCTATGCCCTGCACCACTGGGAGGTGTTCGACACGAACGTGCAGTCTGACCCCTCATTGAGGCAGCAGACGGAGGCCAAGATCTACTCCCAGATCGTGGGGGCCGGGCGCCGCATCTCGCCGGACCCGGATCACCCCAGCGGACAGATGAGCCTGATGGTGTTCGGGCCTTACGACCTCCCCCCGGACGGAAAGGCGAAGATCGTGCTGGCCTACGTGGCGGGGCACCCCGGCCAGGTCCTGGGGAACACGGACCCGATCACGTGGGCGCGAAAGGGGGTTCAGGCCGAGCTTCCCAGAGGGTTGGATGCGCTCAAGCAGAACCTGAGCGCCGCGCAGTTCGCCTACGACAACGCCTTTGACATCCCGGACGCGCCGCCGGACGTCAACTTCCGGACGGGCAGCGACTCGTTTGCGCGGATGACCGTCGACTGGCCGGTCGAGATCGAGCAGGCGTCGCACCCGGACTACGCGGGGACGGAGGCCAGGGACATCGCGGGATACCGGGTCTACCGCGGCGCCTGGTTCGACGTGGGGCCGTGGGAGTTGATCGCGGACATCCCGGCGGGGACGGCGAACAGGGAGACGGCGGAATACCGCGTGGCCCGTGAGGGGGACCTCTACAGGTTCACCGACCTGAAGTCGGCGGCCGGGTTCTTCTATCATTACAGCGTGCGCGCCTACGCCAAAGGGCACTCGAACTGGTCGGCGGGCAACCCGAACAGCCCGCTGGGGATGGCCGGGCTCCCGTCGCACATCTCCCAGCGCGTGCAGGCAGGGCAGGAGGGGGGCTGGTCCGCCTCGACGCAGCGCATCTATGCGGACGAGTCGCCCTTCTCCGTGCCGGCCCCGGAGACGGAGGCGCTGGAGCAGCGCGTGCGGGTGGTGCCCAACCCCTTCATCGTGGACAACGAGCACGCCTATCCCGGCTCCACCAAGATCCGGTTTGTGGGCATCCCGTCCAGGTGCCGGATTCGCGTCTTCGGCATATCCGGGGACCTGGTCTCCGACTTCGTCCACAACGAGCCGACCAAGGGGGAGCACGATTACGACCAGCAGACGTGGGTCTTCAACGGCGAGATCGCCTCCGGGGTCTACCTCTACGTGGTGGAGAATCTCATTCAGGGTCCCAATTTCGGGAAGATTCAGCGGGGCGCCTTCATGGTCATCAAGT
>CAYRZX010000142.1:0-13971 GCA_964428665.1 uncultured Gemmatimonas sp. | reverse complement strand
GCGGGGCGCAGGCGCCGATTGCGGAACGGCGCTACGACACGCACAAGTTTGTGGGTCTGGGGGGGTTTCAGTTCCTCAAGGTCGGGCAGGGGGCGCGGGCTGTGGCCATGGGCGACGCCTACACGGCCGTGGCGAACGACATCAACGCCATTTTCTGGAACCCGGCGGGGCTGACGTCCATCCAGAGGGTGGCCTGGACGGCCACCTACACGAAGTGGCTGGTGGATTCCCACTTCTTCTCCGGGGCCGTGGCCTTCAACACGGGCGCCGTCCGGGGAGGGGTGATCGGCCTCAGCCTGATCTCCTACCGGCCTCCGACGATGGAGGAGACGACGATCTTCCAGCCGAACGGCACGGGCAAGACCCTGGCCGCCGGGGACCTGGCCCTCGGCCTGACCTATGCGTTGAAGCTGACGGACAAGTTTTCGTTCAGCAGCCGGACGTCGTGGGTCCACCAGACCCTGTTCACGAAGAAGGTCGATGCGATCAGCTTTGACGTCGGGACGCTGTTCTTCACGGGCTTCAAGAGCCTGCGCCTGGCGATGGCCATGCGGAACCTCGGCCCGGACAAAAAGGTCATCGAGAGCAAGTTTCTCATGCCGCTCTATTACAACCTGGCCCTGGCCGGGGAGGCCTTCGGGGAGAGGGGGGGGCCTGCCTGCCTGACGCTGTCCGGGGAGTCTGCGTTCGCGGCGGACTACGAGTTGCGCGCGCACGTGGGGGCGGAGCTGTGGCTCAGGGACACGCTGGCCCTGCGGGGAGGCTACAAGTTCAACTACGACACGGACACCTACAGCGTGGGCCTCGGCCTGAAGATGGGGGTCGGTGGGGGTCGAACGATGACCGTGGACGTCGCCTACTCGGACATGGGCAAGTACTTCAGCGCCCCCCTGCGGATGACCCTCGGCGGGACCTTCTAAAAAATGGGGTGGGCCGTGGTCAGCCGTTCTGGTTCGCATCTCAGCGGTCGAGAGGGCCGTGTGTGGCGCTCTGCATCGCCACGCACGGCCCTCTCCTTATGCGAAGGAGATAACATGTCAGATGTACTGGCCCTGGACGGGGGACCCCCTGTTCGGACGAAGCCCCTGCCGCGCCCCTATCCCGGCGCTTCCATGATCGGGGAGGAGGAGAAGCGGGCGGTGCTGGAGGTGCTCGACCGGCGTTCTCCGTTCCGGTATTACGGGAACGACCCGGCGTTCAAGGCGACCGAGCTGGAGAAGGCGTTCGCCGAGACGATGGGCGTCCGGCACGCCCTCGCCGTGAGCTCAGGGACAGCCGCCCTGATCGTGGCGATGCGGGCGTTGGGGGTGGGGCCGGGCGACGAGGTGATCCTCCCTGCCGCCACGTTCGTGGGGTGCGCGGGGGCGATTGCGTCCTGCTACGCCGTGCCGGTGTTCGCCGACATCGACGAGGACGTGAACATAGACCCCCAGGCCATAGAACGGGTCATCACGCCGCGCACAAAGGCGATCCTGGTCGTCCACTGGCGGGGGATGGTGACGACGGACGACCAGACCCTCCACGCCAGGGCCGTGGCACGTGGCGCGCGGGCTGCACAAGGTGCTGCGGGCCCTGCCGGGCCGCGTGTCGAAAAGCGCCTGACGACGGACACTGCAGACGCGGTGGTGACATGAATTGTGTCTTCATTCTCAGCGACCGGCACAACGCGGAGTTCGCGGGTTGCTATGGCAGCCCGATCACCCGCACGCCCTTCATCGACGGCATCGCGACGCGGGGCGTGCGGTTTGAGGGCGCCACGTGCCACAGCCCCATCTGCGCGCCCACGCGGGCGGCGATGATGACCGGGCGCTACATCCACGAGATCGGCGTCTGGGACAACGTGTTTTACTACACGGGGGTCCCCCGTGGGTGGGGGCACTTCTTCGCGGAGCAGGGAGTCTGCCTGACCACCGTCGGCAAGCTCGACTTCGAGCCGGGGGGCGATCACGGGGTCGAGGTGGAGCGTCTGGCCCTGCACCGGGACAATCTGGACATCCACTCGCTGTTCCGCGAGGGGGAGATCCTGCCGCGCTACGACCTCTTTCGCAAGCACCTGGACACAGGCCCGGCGGACGGTCTGGACGCCTACGCCAGGGACGCGCGGGTGGTGGAGGAGGCCGTCCAGTGGCTCCGCGAGGAGCGGCCCGCCGACCGCCCCTGGGTGCTGACCGTCAACCTCAACGACCTCCACCGCCCCTGGAACCCGCCCCGCGACCTCTGGGACCACTATGATTCGCTGGTGAGGTGGGAGGACCTGGACGAGCGCTTCTTCGAGGACCGGTCGCGGCTGCACCCCTTTCACCGGATTTATGGCCGGCATCACGTGGGGGAGCTGATGGGGCCGGAGGAGACGCGGCGGGCGCTGGTGGGCTACCACGCCTCCTGCGAAATCCTGGATGGGCGCGTGGGCCGGGTGCTCAAGGCGCTGGAGGAGACGGGGCTGCGGGAGGAGGTCCTCCTGATCTACGCGGCGGACCACGGGGGGACGTGCGGGGAACACCGGAACTTCGACCACGGGGCGATGTACGAGGGGTCCATCCGCATCCCCCTGATCTTCTCCGGCCCCGGCCTCCGGGCCGGAGAGGTGGATCGCACGGTCGTCTCTGCGCTGGACATCTTCCCCACGATCTGCGAGGCCGTGGGGCTGGACGTGCCCGACCACCTGCGAGGCGTCTCCCTGCTCGGCCTGCTCCGGGGGGAGCCGGACGCGCCGAGGCCCGGCTTTGCCCTGTGCGAGTATCACGGAGCGGGCTATCCCGGAAGCCTGTTCGCCGTGCGGTCAGGGCCTTACAAGTACGTGGAGTGCGTGGGGGAGCGCCCCATGCTGTTCGATCTGGCGAGCGATCCCCACGAGATGCGCGACCTGGTCGCGGAGCGGCCTGGGGATGCTTACGTGCAGGAGGCGATTCGGCGGATGCGGCGATTGCTCTACGGCGTCTGCTGCCCCGAGGCGGTGGACACGCGGGTCAGGGCGGACCAGCGGGCGCGCCGGAAAGAACTGGCGGAAAGCGGAAGGCTCTTCGAGGAGATGTGGAAACGCGGCTATGAGCGGAGGCCGGACCGTCTGGTTCACCGCCGGGACTTTGTGGAGGATGAGGTTCTCAAAGACTTGAACAGGATATGAGGGGACAAATGAGTCACGGTCTGCTGGCCGGCTACGCCAGCGCGGACGTCTCCCCGGCGGTCGGAGAGGCCTACGGGCCTTTTCTGGACAGCCGGGTCCGGGAGGTCGTCGCGCCGCTGACCGCCCGCGTGGTCTACCTGGAGGAGGCGGATGGCGAGGGGCCGGTGGTCCTGGCGATGGCCGATCACATCGGGTTCACCCGGAAGGCGGACCGGCGGATGCGCGGCGCGATGGCCCGCGCGGTGGGCGTTCCGCCGTCCCGCGTGCTGCTCAACGCCTCCCACAACCACGCGGCCCCGGCGGCGGACCAGGAGACGCAGGAGGTCCTGGACCCGTTCGGGCGGGAGTTCCTCAGCTATGCCTGGCTGGACCGCATGGAGGCGGCATTTGTAGACGCAGTGAGACGGGCGCGGGGGGCGCGGCGCCGGGTGACGGCAGAGGTGGGGATGGCCCCGGTGGAGAGGGTGGGCGCCATCCGGGGCGTGCGGCAGCCGGACGGGAGCATCGCGACTCGCTACGGCGTCGCCCCTCCGGAGTTGCAGGCCGGCCCGGAGGGGCTGATCGACCCCGACGTCGTGGCGCTCTGTCTGCGCGGGGAGGACGGGCGTCCGGTGGTCACGGTCTTCAACTACGCCTGCCACGTGACGGCCCTGCGCGGGCGCGGGGAGATGATCCATCCGGACTTTCCGCACTTCGCGCTGGAGGTCATCGAGCGGGAGACGGGCGGCCCCGGCTTCTTTCTGCAGGGCGCGGCGGGCAACGTGGGGACCGGCAAGTACGCGGACGGGACGCTGGAGGGGTCGAAGGTCCTGGGGGAGCGACTGGCGGTTGGGGTGTTGTCGGCGATGGACCATCGGGTCGCGTGTGCGCCCGGCCCGCTGCGGCTGGAGTCGTGGACCGAGACGGTGGCGCTGGACCCGGACCTCCCCCCGGTGGAGGAGTCGCGGGCGGAGCTGGTCAACCTTCTTGAAACGAAGCCGAGGCGGGCCTGGATGCCGTGCGCGATGCTTCAGGTGACGGCCGCCCCGGAGGAGGCCCGGCGCTGCGAGCTGTTCCTGTTGCGCTGCGGGGACTGGCGCCTGGCCGGCCTGCCGGCGGAGAGCTTTGCGGAGTTCGGGCTGG
This sequence comes from uncultured Gemmatimonas sp., assembly GCA_964428665.1. GTDB lineage: Bacteria > Latescibacterota > UBA2968 > SICM01 > SICM01 > SICM01. The sequence goes on along the minus strand of CAYRZX010000142.1, from coordinate 9,725 downwards.
CCATCCGGGCCAGCTCGCCGGTCCCGTTCACGCTGGTGGGGGCCTACTACGACTGCACGCTCTGGTATATTCCGACGTGGAAGGCGATGCGGGACGGGGGGTTCGAGTCGCAGGGGGGGTGGCGCTACGTGGCCGCCGGGGCGGGGGAGCAGCTCACGGCCTCCGTGATCCGGCGCCTGAGGGGTGTCGAAGGAGGAGATTCGTGAAGGGAGACGCCGGGATGCGGATCGACGCGCACATGCACGTGGCCGGGCGTCAGGTCTCGGTGGGATGGCGCGGAAAGTGGACGGATGACCGGGCGGTCATTGAGGCGGCAGACCGGCTCGGCATCGACCGGCTCTGCTGCTCCATCCCCATCCAGACGCCCGTGGCCAGGCACACGCCCGACGATGTCCGGGCGGTCAACGACAGTCTGCTGTACGCCATGTCGCGCTTTCCAGGCCGTATCCTGGGATACGCCTATCTCACCCCCGGTTTTCAGAAGGAGGCCCTGGCCGAGATGGACCGGTGCATCCTGAAGCACGGCATGATCGGGGTCAAGCTCTACAACCAGTATAAGTGCTGGGACCCGGTGGTCCTCCCCATCGTCGAGCGGACCGTCGAGCTGGGGGTTCCCATTTTGCATCACGGGGGACACCAGACGCCCGTCGCCGAACGCACACCGCAGCCGAATCGGTCCGACAGCGCAGACTTCGCCCGGCTGGCCAGAATCTACCCCGAAGCCACGATCATCGAGGGCCACCCCATCGTGGGGGACTGGGCCTGGTCGCTCAAGGTCCTGAGAGATGTCCCCAACGTCTACATCGACACCAGCGGCAGCCTGGTGGACGATGGGTTTGTGGAGACGGCGGTCCGGGAGCTGGGGGAGCGCCGGGTGCTGTTCGGCACCGACACCTACATGGAGGAAGGGGTGGGCAAGATACTCGGGGCCAGGATCACGGAGCGCCAGCGGGAGCGGGTCTTCGGGAAGAACATGGAGGACATCCTGAAGCGCCGAAAATAGAGTGAAAAAGGAGCCCTCGGATGAGTCAGCTTGCCCTGTACGGAGGTAAACCGGTGCGGTCGGAGCCGGCCCCGTCGTGGCCGATTTACGATGAGCGGGAGGTGGAGGCCGTCAGCCGGGTGGTCAGAAGCGGGAAGTGGCAGTACGGGGCCGGGCCGGAGGGCGTGGCGCTGGAGAGGGAGTTTGCCGAATGGATGGGGGCAAGGCACGCCATCTCCACCATCAACGGCACGGAGACCATGGCCATTGCCCTCAAGGCGGCGGGGGTCGGGCCGGGAGACGAGGTGATCATGCCCACCACCACGTTCGTGGCCTGCCCGCTGGCGGCGCTCCTGGCCGGGGCCGTGCCCGTGCCGGTGGACATCGACCCGTCCAGCCTGGCCATCCACCCGAAGGCGGCGGAGGCGGCCGTCACGGCGCGAACGCGGGCGGTGATGCCGGTGCACCTGGCCGGCATCCCCGCGGATATGGATGCGATCGTGGACATGGCCAGGCGGCGCAACCTGGTCGTCCTGGAAGACGCGGCGCAGGCGCAGGGGTCAGAGTGGAGGGGGAGGAAGGTGGGGACTATCGGTCATTTCGGGTCGTTCAGTTTTCAGACGGCCAAGACGATGGTGTCCGGGGACGGCGGGATGATCACGACCGACGATGCGGCCCTGGCGGACCTGTGCCGGTCCTATCGGCAGTTCGGGAGTCCGCAATCTGGGGCCGCCCATTCCTGCACGGTGACGGGTGGGAATTATCGGATGAGCGAGTTCGTGGCGGCGGCGCTCCGGGTCCAGCTCTCCCGCGTCCATGAGTTGATCGACCGCAGGACGGAGAATGCAACGCTCTTGAACAGCAGGCTCCGGGACGTGCCGGGGTTGCGCCCCTTCACGTTGGATGAACGGGTCACGCGGTGCAGTTTTTTGACCTACAGCATCCGATACGAGGCCGGGGAGCTGGAGAGGGTACACCGGGACGTGTTTTTAAAGGCGCTGGCGGCAGAGGGGGTCTCCGCGCGGACGGGCTACACCACGCTGGTGCACGAGATGCCGCTGTGTAATGGAGAGAATCTGCGCCAGGAGGACCTGCGCCGGTTCACCGGCAGGAATATCGAGGCCGCCCGAAAGGGTTCCTTTCCGAACGCCGAACGCGCGCGGTCTCATACCACGATCTGGCTGCGGCAGAACTGGCTGCTGGGGGACCGGGGCGTGGTGGAGGACGTTGCGCGGGCAGTCTACAAGGTGGTGGAGAACATCGGCGCGTTGAAGGATGAAAGGGCATAGGATGAGTCCGCAGAGACAGAGGAAGGCCCCGGTCTACCGGGTCATCCCTTCCCAGGAGAAGATCGAACAGCTCAGGCGAGCCGTGGCCCCGTTAATGGGGATGTCCGAGGCGGACCTGGTCGCGCTGGCGCCGGACAGGACGGGGTTTCGCTATGTGGGGTGCCCCCACTGCAAGGAGGGCGCTCGCGAGACGCAGCTGGACTGGTCCATTGAGGACCCGCACTGCGTCCGGTGCAGGTATTGCGGAATGATCTATCCCAATGACCGATATCCGCAGGACCGGGCGCTCAGGGTCGTGAACCCCGCCGGCGTGGAGGTGGTCTATCCCTTCTATGAGAATGCGCAGGGATACCGTTGCTTCTTCAGCGGCAAGGCGTGGTTTGAGGCGCGGTTCTACCTGGCAGGCCGGGCACGTGACCTGGGGGCGCTCTACCGGGCGACGGGAGACAGGCAGTATGCCAGGCGCGCGGCGCTGATCCTGGATGCCTTCGCCCGCCATTATCCGGGGTTCATCGTGTGGGAGGACGTGGCCTGCTATCCCAAGGTGGCGGTTCTGAACCCCCCTTATCCGAGAAGGGGTGGGAAGTGGGGGGAGTGGCGTTACACCGAGATCCCCACGGACCTGGCGCTGGCCTACGACGCGATCTCCGACAGCGAGGAGCTGGAGCGGTTGTCCGACGAGACCGGCGTGGATGTGCGGGCTCGGATCGAGGACGATTTCTTCCGGGCCGCTGTCCGGCAGGACGACTATCACGGCCCGCTCTACACCAACGCCAGCCATCACACTTACGAGGGGTATGCGGTGGTGGGGCGGGTGCTGGGGGAGCCTGCCCTGGTGCACGAGGCGGTGCGCCGCAGCCGGACGCTGTTCGAGCGATGGTACTTTCTGGACGGGTTCTGGTGCCAGGGGACGCCGGGTTATCACCGGTACGCGACCTGTGGGATGCAGAAGGTCTTCGAGGCGTTGAAGGGCCACTCGGACCCCCCCGGCTACGTGGACCCGGCGGACGGGACGCGCTTCGACGGTCTGGATATAGAGCGAGACTTCCCGGTCTTCAGGCAGGCCCTGCGCATCCTGGACATCTTCCGCTACCCCGACGGGCGGAGGGTCCCGACGCACGACGCCTGGGCGCGGTTCGACGACCTGGCGGTCCCGGAGCAGTCGGTCTCGAGGTTGTTCGCGGGGATGGGGCACGCCTGGCTGGGGCGAGGGATGGGAGGAGAGCAGACGCAGGTCCACCTCCACTTCTCGGAGGGAGGGTTCGGCCACGACCACGCGGACCATCTCAACCTGATGCTGTTTGCCGGGGGAGAGGAGTTGTTCTCGGACGTGGGCTACACCCACACGCGCTACAAGCCCTGGGCCATGAGCACGCTCTGCCACAACACCGTTCTGATCGACGAACGCCAGCAGTATACGAAGGGGGACCAGGGGTCTTCGGACGGACGGCTGCTGGCGTTTGAGACGGCCTTTGCACCAGTGCAGTGGATGGAGGCGAGCGCGGAGCGGGCGTATCCGGGGCTGGCCGAGGTCTACCGGAGGATGGTGATGCTGGTGGAGGCTGAGGAGGACGAGGTCTATGTCGTGGACCTGTTCCGGGTGAAGGGGGGTTCTCAGCACGACTGGGTGATCCACGGCAGCGCGGACCGGGACAGCGTTGCGGCGGTGAATCTTCCGCTGGCCCCCTATGGGGAGAATTTGCTGCCGGGGGCGAGCGTGCGATACCCGGCGCACGAGCGGGACGCGGGCGATGCAGAGGGGAGAAACCTGAGCTATGCGTTTTTTCAGAACGCCCATCGAGGGATGGCGCCTGATAGAGTGGCGGTGACGTTCTCGCTTTCGGGGTCGCCGATGGGCGTGCGGACGCATCTCATGGGTGTCGATGGATCGGAGGTATTCCTGGGAGATGCGCCGTCCATCCGCCGGGCACAGGAGAACGAGACGTTTCTGGATCGCCATCGGATGCCGATCTTTCTGGCGCGGAGGAGAGGCGCGGCGCCGCTGTCGAGCTGTTTCGTGGCGGTCCACGAGCCGTACAGGGGGGCGTCCTTTATCGAGGAGGTCCGGCTGGAGGTCTGCGCCGATGGGGGGGAGGCCGTTGCATTGTCTATCCGGCATCACGGGGTCACGGATCATATCGTGCACCGGACTGCGCCGGGGGAGACAGTGGTGGGGGATCTGAGGCTCTGCGGGGAGGTCGCGTTCGTGCGGGAGCAGGAGGGCGTGCCTGTCATGATGGGCCTGTGGGGCGGGACCAGGCTTGGGTGGAGGGATCACGTCCTGCGGGGGAGTGGGGTTTATGAGGGAGAGGTTTGTCGTGTTCTGCGATCAGAGGCCGGGGATGAGGGCGACGCGCTGGTGGTGACCGGGGAACTCCCGGAGGGCGATGTTCTGAAGGGGGCGACGGCGATCGTCCGTTTCGGTGACGGCTCTACGCTGGGGTACCGGCTTGCGGAGGTGAGGCGGGTGAATGGCGAGACGCGCCTGATGATCGAGGGCGATCCGGGCATTTCGGTGGACGGCGGAGGCATGCGGTTCCTCTTCTGCCCGGGCCGGGAGATCCTGGGTCAGGTGACCTGCCGGATTCGGGGCGCAGCGTTCGCCAGGCCCGGTGAATAGACGGGAGATGACGCCGAATGCAGGATGCGGCTGTCAGAGGAACTCATCCGATCTACCGGTTCAGTCCCTCTCCGGAAGAGGCCGAACGGCTGAGACGGGCGGTGGTCCCGCTGATGGGGATGTCCGAGGCGGACCTGGTGGCGCTGGTGCCGGACAGGACGGGGTTCATGTTTATGGGCTGTCCGGCCTGCGACGAGGGGACGCAGGAGGGGCAGCTCGTCTGGTCCATTGAGGACCCGCCCCGCGTGAAGTGCCGGTACTGCGGGACGGTCTACCCGAATGAGAAGCATCCGGAGGACAGGGCGCTGAGGGTGATCAACCCGGTCGGCGTGGAGGTGATCTACCCCTGCTGGGAGGACGAGACGGGCTATCGTTACTTCTTCAGCGCGAAGGCGTGGCGGCAGGCCAGGGTCTACCTCGCGGAGCGGGCGCAGGACCTGGGAATGCTCTACCAGGCGACAGGGGATCGGCGCTACGCGCGGAGGGCGGCGCTGATCCTGGACGCCTTCGCTCGCCACTATCCGGGCTTCCTGGTCAGCCGCGACCGGGCGTTCGAGCCAAAGGGGTTCGCGCTGGAGCCGCCCTATCCCACGCACGGGGGTAAGTGGGGCCGGTGGGTGTCCGATGAGATGCCCTCCGACTGCGTGATGGCCTACGACGCGATTTACGACAGCAAAGAGCTTGAACGGCTGTCCGAGGAGGCTGGCGCGGACGTGAAGGCGCGGGTCGAGAACGACTTCTTCCTGGGCGCGATCCGGCACGAGCGCCTGCGCCCTCCCACCTACGACAACGTGAGTTCACGCATTTATCGCGGCTATGCGCTGATCGGGCGCGTCCTCGGCAAACCGGGTCTGGTGCACGAGGCCGTGCGCCGGAGCAGACACCTGTTCGAGTGCCGCTTCTTCGTGGACGGGCTCTGGTGCGAGGGGAGCCTGGGCTACCACCGGGCGGCCCTGCAGCGGGGAATGCAAAGGGTCTTCGAGGCGCTGAAGGGATATTCCGACCCACCGGGCCACGTGGACCCGGAGGACGGGGAGCGATTCGACGACCTGGACCTGGCGCGGGACCTTCCGGCGGTGGCCCGCGCTTATCGCCTGCTGGAGACGTGCCGCTACCCGGACGGCCGGCTGATCCCGGCGCACGACGCCTGGGCGGGTTTCGACGATGTGAGGGTCCCGGAGCGGTCTGCGTCCACGCTCCTGGCGGGCGCGGGGCACGCCTGGCTGGGGCGCGGAGCAGGGGAGGCGCAGGCGCAGGTCCATCTCCACTTCTCCGGAGGCTACGGCCACGAACACGAGGACAGCCTGAGCCTGGCCCTCTTCGCCAAAGGGCATGAGCTGTTGTCGGACGTGGGCTACACCCACACGCGCTTTCGGCGCTGGAGTACCAGCGCACTCTGTCACAATACGGTACTGATTGATGAACAGCAGCAGTACACCCGCGCCGGACGCCCCCGGTGGGACCTTCCGCGCGCCTTCGACGCCGAGCCTTCGGACGGACGGCTGCTGGCGTTTGAGACGGCCTTTGCGCCGGTGCAGTGGATGGAGGCGAGCGCGGAGCGGGCGTATCCGGGGCTGGCGAAGGTCTACCGACGAATGGTGATGCTGGTGGAGGCCGGAGAGGGCGAGGTCTACGTGGTGGACCTGTTCCGGGTGAAAGGGGGTTCTCAGCACGACTGGGTGATCCACGGCAGCGCAGATCGAGACGGACAGATAGCCGTCAGCATCCCTGTGGAGGGCTACAGCGAGAACCTGCTTCCTGGAGTTCAGGTGCGGTATCCGGCGCACGAGAGGGATCAGGGTGAGGCGGAGGGGCGAAATCCCGTCTATGCGTTCTTTCAAAACGTCCATCGAGGGGTGGCAACCGGGAACGTGAAAATAACATTTTCCCTTTCGGGGTCGCCGATGGGCGTGCGGACGCATCTGGCGGGCGTCGATGGATCGGAGGTGTTCCTGGGGGATGCGCCGTCCATCCGCCGGGCAGAGGAGAACGACGCGCTGCTGGACCGCTTCCGGATGCCGATCTTTCTGGCGCGCAGGAGAGGCGCATCGCCCCTGTCGAGCTGTTTCGTGGCGGTTCACGATCCGTATGAGGGGAGACCTTTTATGGAGGGGGTTGACGTGGAACTCTGCGCGAAAGACGGAGTCGCGCTTTCTGTAAGGCATCATGGGGTCACGGATCATATCGTGCATCGGGTCGGACCGGGAGAGACCTCGGTGGGGGACCTTCGGCTTCAGGGGGAAGTCGGGTTTGTGCGGGAGCAAAATGGCGTCCCGAAACTGATGGGGCTTTGGGGGGGAACGGAGCTTTCGTGGAGAGATCGGGTATTGCGGGGAAATGGGGTTTACGAGGGGGAGGTCCTGGGCGTTCTGCGCTCCGGGGCCGGGGCTGAGGAAAACGCCCTGGTGGTGACGGGGGACCTGCCGGAGGGGGGTATGTTGAAGGGGACGACGGCGTTGGCGCGATTCGGGGATGGCTCCACGCTGGGATATCGGGTGAAAGGGGTGAGGCGGGTGGGTGGAGAGACGCGTCTAACGCTGGAGGACGATCCGGGTGTCACGGTGGATAAAAAGGGCGCCCGGTATCTCTTCTTCCCGCTCCGTGAGATTCCCGGCCAGGTGACCTGTCGCCTCCGGACATCGGCGTTTGCGACACGAGCAGTTCCAGAGGGTCACGCCCGGAAGAGTCCCGAATAAGGGGTCGGGTTGAGGAAGATGCCGCCGCAAAATAGCGTCGTCTTCGGCTGATGTCAACCGGCTTTTCTATTCTGGAAGTAAACGTGGAAACTCTCATTTCGACGCAGAGACGGGCGGACGCGGCTGAGGCCGCCCCGGCGCCCGCCGTCCAGGCGGTGAGGCCCCGGGCCCTGGCGACGGCGCTTGTCGTGATTGCGGTCAGCGTGCTGTGGGACGAGTGGACGGCCTACTACGTCAGGGGGTCCCAGTTGAGCCGCAGCCACTTTCCGATGGCGTTCTTTTTCCCGTTTCTGACGGTGACGGTCCTCAACCGGCTGGCGGAGCGCGCCTGGCCCGGCCAGGGGTTGACCCGGTCAGAGCTTCTGGTGATTCTGGGCGCCGGGCTGGCGGCGATCTCGGTGCCCTACGACGGGGTGATGGGTCACCTGGTCGGGGTTCTGGCCGCGCCGTTCTACTTTGCCTCCCCGGAGAACGGCTGGGAGCTCTACCTGCACGGCTATATCCCGGCCTGGCTGGTCCCCCCGAATGCCGGGGGGGCGATGGGGTGGTATTTTGAGGGCGCCCCGGACGGGGAGGCCCCGGCGCTAAGGGTGTGGGGGACGCCGCTGTTCTGGTGGATGTGCCTCCTGGGGTCGGTGGGATTTGCGGTGTTCTGTCTGGTGGTGATGCTGCGCAAGCAGTGGATGGAGCACGAGCGGCTGGTCTATCCCCTGGTGGAGGTGGGGCGGATGCTCACGGAGACGCCGGACGGGGGGAGGTGGCCGGCGTTTTTCCGTTCTCCGCTCTTCTATCTGGGATTCGGGCTGGTGATGGGGCTCAAGATGTGGAACGTGGCCTCCTATTTCGCCCCCTCTTTTCCTGCGATCCCCTTTGAGGGGGGGCAGTTTCAGCTCTTCCCAGATTTCCCCCGCTGGATCCGGCGCGTGAGTTTCTATGCGGTGGGGTTTGGGTATTTTGCCCCCCTGGACGTGCTGTTCAGCGTCTGGTTTTTCGTGCTGGCCACCGCCTTCGAGGTGTTCGCGTTCAACCGGTTCGGGCACAACCTGGGATCGGCCGCCGTGCAGTGGCAGAGCGAGGCGCTGGGCTGGCAGAGCCTGGGGGCGCTGCTGTTTCTGGCGAGCTGGAGCCTGTGGATGGCCAGGCGGCATCTGCGCGGGGTGTGGCGCAGGGCGTTTTCTTCCGACGGCGGGGCAGATGACAGCCGGGAACTCCTCTCCTACCGGACGGCGGCCTTCGGGCTTTTGGGGTCGCTGTTGTTTGCCGGCGCGTGGCTCTGCGCGGCGGGGATGGAGCTTTTTGTGGTGGCGCTGTTTCTGCCGGTGACGCTGCTGACCTTTCTGGGGCTCTCCCGGGTGGTGGCGGAGCTGGGGCTGGTCTACGCCTACTATCAGGTCCAGCCCTACGACGCGGTGCTGCAGGCCCTGGGCAGCCGGATGATGGGGCCGTCGAGCGTCGTCATGCTCTCATTCATGCGGGTGTTTAACAGCATCGAGAAGGGGTTCGTGATGCCGGCGTTCACGCAGGCGGTCAAGGCCGTGGACGGGGTGGTGAAGCCCAGGCGGATTGCGGCGGTGGTCTGGCTGGCGCTGGGGGTGGGGTTCGCCGTCTCCCTGGCGGACACGCTGTTTATAGGCTACCAGTACGGGGCCTACAACATGGGCGGGCTGATGGTGAACGGGGCGCAGAGGGGGTTCGGTCAGGCGGTCGCCGCCCTGCGCAACCCCTCCGCGCCGGGGGGAGGGGGACGGGCGATGTTCGCCGGGGTCGGCTTTGTAGCGATGGCGGGGCTGACGCTGGTGCGCTACCGGGCGCCGTGGTGGCCGCTGCACCCGATCGGGCTGGCCATTCAGGGGAGTTTCGGGGTGACCAAGTCGAGCATCTCCGTGTTGCTGGTCTGGGCGATCAAGTCGGTCATTGTGCACATCGGGGGGGTAAGCCTCTATGAGCGAGGGAAGTCTTTTTTCGTGGGGCTGCTGGCCGGGCAGGCGTTGAGTACGGCGGTGGTGTTCGTGGTGGATATGATCTGGTTTCCAGGACAGGGGCACAACGTTCATAATTATTGAACCCATTTTCAGAGATAGGGCCTCGCCCACGCGCAGCCCGGACCGGTAGAGCAGGGAGAACAGCGCCCGGTCGCG
>CAYRZX010000141.1:0-16640 GCA_964428665.1 uncultured Gemmatimonas sp. | reverse complement strand
ATCCGCTTTCACGATCTGCGCCACACCTGCGCGTCCCTGCTGATCCACCAGGGGGAGAGTCCCAAGTACATTCAGCGGCAGATGAGACACGCATCCGTTGAGATCACCTTCGACCGCTACGGGCATCTTTTCCCGGAGGCGAACCGGGAAGCGGCCCGGCGTCTGGACGCCACGTTGTTCGGTTCAGGAGGGCAGGCGCAAGCTGGCAACGCCGGGTAGCCGTGCTAACAGCTTGCTAACGGAGCAGGCCAAAACAGGGAGAAATGGGCCGGAGCAGGGCAAAGGGTGGGATTCAGAAATCCCTTGCAGGACAAGGCAAAATGGACTATCCAGAAACAGGACGAAAACGCTCAGGCGGCTTCGGGAGCAAGGGGTCGGAGGTTCAAATCCTCTCGCCCCGACCAATTAAGACAAGGGGTTACGAGTTTTGTCTCGTAACCCTTTGTTTTATCCTGATGTTTTTTTTCTTGACAATGAGGTTTCAAATTTCTATTTTAAAAAAGATAAAATTGTCTTTTTTTCTTTTTTCGTTTGGGAGGTTTCGTTTCTCGCGGTTTTGGGGTGACAGAGAGAGGTTTCAGCAAGACCGCACGTTCAAGGTTCGAAAGAGGGACGGGAAGATATTTAAAAGGCTGAATACAGGAGGGAAAGACGATGAAGATCACCGACGCATTCCTGGGAGAGCACGGCGTGTTTTACGCCCAGTTCAACCATCTCGAACAGGCCGTGCCGAAGACCGAAACGCTGAGACAGGTCCAGGACCAGGGGGCGCTCCTGGCCGCCGCGCTGGAGACCCACGCCTGCATGGAGGACAAGCTGCTGTTCGTCCACCTGGAGCCTCACCTGGGGGCCCAGGTCGGGCCCGTGGCCATGATGCGCCTGGAGCACAACGACATCGAGCGCAGCCTCGCTCAGTTGCCGGAGCTGAAAGACCTGGCCGAGGCGCAAAGGCTTCTGCTCTATGCCGTGGGCGTGGCCCGCGAACACTTCGCCAAAGAGGAGCAGATCCTCTACCCTCTCTCGGAGCAGGTCCTGGGCGCGGGGGTCCTGACCCGGCTGGGCGCTCAGTGGGCGCAGAAGCGGGGGGTGGTCGTCCGGGGATGATTCGAGGGGGATTTCCCTGGAAGCCGAGATTTGAACCCCTTTTTGGCCTCACCCTACGCCCGCATTTGCAGTACGACCAGCATCGGCCATCCCACATACTTCTCCGCCCTGGGGTACTGGGCGGCGAACCCGGCGTCCGGCGCATATTCGCCGATCCCTTCCAGACGGAACCCCGCCCCTGCCGCCGCCGTGACAAAGTCCCCCAGCTGGTGCGGGAAGCTCCCCGGCTGCACTCTCTCCCCCGATGCGGGGTCGGTGAAGCGCGCCTGGCTGCCCCTGAGAAACATGGCCGGGTGCATGGCGGACACCACGGCCCGGCCGCCCGGCCGGAGCACCCGGCGGGCCTCGCGGAAGAACCCTGCCAGATTGCGCAGGTGCTCCAGCACCAGCCCGCTGACCACCAGATCGAACGTCCCCTCCGAAAAGGGGAGCGGTTCGTGAAGGTCGTGCACCAGGAACCGGATTGCCCCGGCCCCCGGCTTCTGGCGGGCCACCGCCAGCATGCCCTCTGAGAAATCGACGGCTGTCACAATAGCCCCGGCTGCGGCCAGCCACAGGGCGTGGCGGCCCGTGCCGCACCCCAGGTCCAGCGCGACAAGCCCCTGAACATCCCCGATCGCCTCCCGCACGAAAGGCCCTTCGAGGGCCGGGAGCGGGTTGGCGTCGTGATCGTAGACCAGCGCCCAGCGGTCATATCCGGGTCGGATAGAGCATTCTGCGTCGGGCTGTATGGCGTCTGCCATTTGGGGCGCCTCGATTTGTGGAGTCATCATATATGCACGAAGGTCATCCTGACATCCGTGCCGTGGAGGTTGGCGGACAGTTCTACGCGCTTTTCTCGAAACGCATAGCTCTGGGTCGTCAGCGCAGGGCCTTCGGCGGTGGCGAAGGCCATGGCCGTGCTTGTCGCCACGTAGGTGCCCTTTCCCTCGAACCCCGTCCCGAAGGTGGTCTTCCCCGGCACAATGATCAGGAGGAAGAAGTAGGTTTTATCCTCTTGAAGGACGATCCTCCCCGTGGCGTCGGGGGGCTTGAGGACGTTGAGGACGCTGGAGGAGTTCCCTGAAAAGATCTGTATCTCCTGCAGGTCATAAATCCCCAGCAGGGACCCCGGAGACGTCGGGCTGTTGCCGCAAGCGCCGCACCACAAGGCCAGCATCAGGCTGCCGAAGGCCCTTCTCATGGCTGTTTCCCCTGTAAAAGGCGTTACTGGAGCCGGGTGGTTTTGTCTATGATTGTACGCGCCTGAAGGGGGGATGTCAACAGAAAAGGGCATCCCTATCTCCCCCTCCTTTCCCGGAAGGGGATATATGTGGTATATCCCAGGGCGGATGAACCGAAGATGTTGAGCTGGCAGCGCCGCCGGTGGGGCCTGTGATCCAGGTCACAGACATCAGGATCGGCGTTATTTATTATAGGGGCCGATTTATGCGGTTCCACACCTGAGCAAGGGGGGCTCATGATCCACTGACCTCAAGTTCTTCCGGGGTACGATCTGTGGCTGAGAGGAAGCAGAGGCCCGCTATGAAAACGTCTGCGCAGGTTCAGCAGCTCCAGGGGGAACTCAAACGGGCGATTGACCAGCGCGACGTCTTCGCCAGAGAGCTGGCGAAGATGCTGCAGCACTTTGAGGAGAAGGTCCGGGAGCTGTCGGTGATCCGCCGGATCGGGGAATCCCTGAAATACACCCGCGATGTCCGGAAGGTCTTCGAGGTGATCATCGACACCATCATAGACGACACCAACGCCGAAAACTGCTCCCTCATGCTGCTCGACCGGGAGACGGGGGAGCTGACGGTCAAGGCGGCCCGGGGCCAGTCGGACGCCGTCAGCAGCTATTTTCACACGGCCGACAGGACCGGCCGCACGTTCCGCCTGGGGGAGGGCATCGCCGGCTGGGTGGCCCAGCACGGAGAGCCGCTCTCCATCCCCGATGTCTCCTCCGGGGCAGTCGTCCCCTTCTATCCTGAGCTGGACGAACGGGGCGAACCGGTCCCGATCGCCGATCTCGCCAGAAATCCCCAGTTTGTCTTCTCTCCCGACTCCGCCCCTCCGATCGGCTCCCTCCTCTGCCTGCCCCTCGTCATCGACAAGGAGGTGGTCGGCGTGGTCAACATGAGCCATCCCCGCCCTCACGCCTTCAGCCCCGTGGACCAGCGCATGATGACCATCATCACCGACCAGGTGGCCATTGCGCTCAACAGCGTCCAGATCTTTGACGACCTGCAGCACCTCAACCTGGTGCTGGAGGAGAAGGTGAACAGGGCCACCGAAGAGATGCGGAGGACCAACCGGGAGCTTCAGGCCGAAATCAACGAACGCAAGCGGGCGGAGGAGGTCCTGAGGGCCCAGGCCGAACAGTTGCTCCAGGCCCAGAAGATGGAGGCCGTCGGCACGCTGGCGGGGGGGATCGCCCACGACTTCAACAACCTGCTGACCCAGGTGATCGGGTTTGCGGAACTTGCCCTGCTCGAACCCGACACCAGCCCCCGGTGGCGAGAGTATATCTCCAGGCTCCCTGAGAACGCGCAGCGGGCGGCCAGACTGATCTCCCAGCTGCTCACGTTCAGCCGGCAGGCGGCCACCGAGTCTCAGCCCCTGCAGCTGCTGCACCTGATCAAGGAGACGCTCAAGATGCTGGAGCGGACCGTGCCGGAGAACATCTCCATCCGGATGAAGGTTTCTTCCGATGTGGCGCTGGTGAACGCCGATCCGACCCAGATACAGCAGGTGATTCTGAACCTGTGCATCAACGCCAGCCACGCCATGCCGAACGGGGGCGAGCTGACCGTGGGACTGGAGAACGTGGCGCTCGACGAGGCCTACTGCCAGCAGTACGCCTGCGCGCGGCCGGGGGATTACGTCTGTCTCTCGGTGCGGGACACGGGGGTGGGCATGGCCCCGGAGGTGCAGAAGCGCATCTTCGAGCCGTTTTTCACCACCAAGGGCGTGGGGGAGGGGACCGGGCTGGGCCTGGCGATGGTGTATGGGATCGTCACGTCGCACGAGGGACACATCCACGTCACCAGCGAGGTAGAAAAGGGGAGTGAGTTCAAGGTCTATCTGCCTGCCATGAATGCAGGGGCGGCCCTTGTGGTCGCCCCAGAGCAGGAATCCCCCGTGGGCGGGAGGGAGACCATTCTGATGGTCGAGGACCAGGCGGAGGTGCTGGATGCCGGGCAGGCGATGCTGGAGGGGCTGGGTTACAGGGTCATGACGGCCGCGAACGGGGAGGAGGCCGTCGAGGTCTACCGCGCCCACCGGGCCGAAATCGACCTGGTGTTGACGGACATGGTGATGCCGAAAATGGGCGGACACGCGCTTTATGAAGCGCTTCGGCAGATCGATTCCGGGGGTGAAGGCGCTGCTGATGAGCGGCTACAGCCTGAGGCAGGATGTGGATGACCTGCGCGCCGGAGGGCTGAAGGGGTTCGTGCAAAAGCCGTTCAATTCTGCGAGGCTGGGCCGGGCCGTGCGACAGGCGCTGGATGAGTAGGGGAGCAGCATCGGGACACCAAAGCGGCCATGCCGCCGGAGCCGACGAGGCCGAGGCGGATTTTTTTCATCTTGCAATTTCTTCGATCTTCTCCGCGATGGCCTCGGTGAGGGCCTCCAGACATCCCGGCGCAAGGGGGGACGGCTCCTCCTGGTAGAGTCCTTTGCCGTAGCGGTCAGCAGGTAACAGATAGGCCACCTGCAGGCCGCTGGCCAGGGGGGAGAAGAGGAGGGTGAGGGCGGGGAAGCGGCGGCGGAGTTCGACCTGGAGGGCGTTGTAAGGCTCCCCGCCGGAGGTGACCCAGACTGCGTCGCCGAACCGGTGGACGGAGAATTGCACCGGGCAGGTCGGGCCGTCGGGCAGGTCGGTCAGACGGGCGAGCCAGCGCCGGGCCCGCTCCGCGCGCGCGCCATAGTCCCGCGTGGCGACGGCGTCTCCGGCGGCGTCGGCCTCCCGCTGGCGGGCCTCCCACTGTTCGAGGTCGGCCCGGAGGGACGCCCGGTCGGGCCTCGGCTTGAGGGGGAGGTCCACGGAGAAGGCCCCGCCCGAAAAGCGGGAGGTCTGCCTCAGGCGCTCGTCCGTGAACGGGACACGCGCCCAGGTCCCCAAGGTGGCGCCGGAGATGACCGGCCCCTGATAGGCAAAATCCGTCCCCGGAGGTCCCAGGGAGGCGAGGGCGGACAGGGCGGCATGGGCGAGCTGCCTCCCGTTCCGGTCTGCAACGGCCACGTCGCCCACGAACCCCTCCTTCGGGCCGAGGTCCCCGCAGGCCCCCTGCAAAAACAGGCAGGGCGCTCCGGTGGCCCGCTCGACTTCCTCCCGCATCGCGCCCACGTAGTCCGGGCTGATCAGGGTGTTCTCCCAGGCCAGGGTGGTCGGGTGGCAGGCGTAGTGGACGAGCGTGCCGAGGAGATCGCCGGAGGGGGCGGTGATCCGGCCCACCAGGACGGTCTCATCGGCGGGGGCATCGGGGTTGAAGCCGCATACGTGTCTGCCGAATTCTTCGTCGTAGCCGTCCCGGTTGGCGGCCATGTCGCACCGGCCCGAGGCGTAGGTGATGTAGGCCTCCTGCACGCTCGCCACCGCGCGGCGGCAGGTGTCCTGGAGTTTCGCCCCCAGGTCCTTCAGGTAAGGGAGGATCAATTCCCCTCCCGGAAACTCGAAGCGATCCGGGACGAACCACCCGGAGGAGTGGGTGTGCGAATAGGTGAGGACGATGCGGTCCGGGGAGACGCCCCCGGCCTCGCTCAGCGCCAGGGCCAGGTCTTCGTGCTGACCTCTGACCAGGCCGCACAGGTCGAGCTGGGCGCGGATCAGGGGCGCGCGAGGGCCGTCCACAGGCCCAAGGACCATCACGTCCCCGAACAGGGGGCGGTGGACGCCGGTGGACCGGTCGTGCCGGGCCGCGCCCCACAGGCGGTGGTAGATGCCGACCGGGGGCGTGATGTCCGCGCGGGCGTGGCCGAAGCGGAGGCGAGAGGTGGAGGAGGGGATTCTCGTTTTCATTCGCGGTACCCCATCTCCGCCCAGACCTTGCGGGCGAGGGAGACCCCCTCCGGGCTGGGCGCGACGTGGCCGAGGAGGCTGGGCGGAGGCTGCCCAGGCCGGGCGTGTTCGGGCCAGGGGGACCAGTCGTCCGTCTCGTAGGGCTTGCGGGCGGCCTCATCCCTGAAGTCGGGCACGTCAAAGGGACGCCCGTCCTCCAGCGCGCTCTTCCAGGCCAGGATGCCCACCGAGGACATCGCCACCCCGCGGTACACGTCCAGGAACGGGGGGACGCCGGTCCGGACGGCGTTGGCAAAGTGAAAACCGGTCCAGAAGTCCCCGCCCCCGTGTCCGGCCTGGCGGGCCAGGTCGCCGTGTTCGGGCCAGTCGGGCGTGTAGACGCACTCCGGCTCCTCGCCGGGCCTCAGGTCCCACTCCTCGCGCCAGACGCGGACCTGTCCCGGCCCGAAATACCCCGACCCTCGCGTGATCTCCATCGCCCCCCTGGAGCCGTGCAGGCGATACCAGTTGCTGTGCCCCGGCAGCAGGAGGCCAAAGATGCGGAACACCGCGCCATTGTCCATCCGGCAGAGGATTACGGAGCCGGGGTCCGCGACGCGGACGGTCAGGTCGTCCACGGATCGGCAGGCGATGGACAGGGCGTTGACCTTTACCGGCATCGTCTCCGTGATGTAGACCAGCGGCGCCAGGGCGTGGGTGCAGTAGTAGGTGGACGGGATGTGGGCGCGCCAGTGGTTCAGGCCGGGCGAGATGCGCAGGCGGTCGGTCGGGGCCATGGGGTGGTTGTACTCGCCTTCGGCATAGGTCACCTCGCCGATCTCCCCGGCCCTGTAGAGCCGGCGCATCTCCTGGTTGAAGGCCGTGAAGGGGTAATTTTCGGCCAGCATGTAAATCTTGCCCGTTTTTTCCACCGCCCGGCAGAGCGCCACCCCCTCGGCCAGGGTCGTGTTGGAGGCGGTTTCGCTCATCACGTGCCTGCCCGACTCCAGGGCCTGGATGGCAAAGGGCGCGTGTTGGTGGAAATAGTTGGCCAGGACCACGGCGTCCATGTCGTGTTCGAGGAACTTCTCATAGTCGGTGTAGGTGGCCACGTCGTAGCGCCTGCCGACCTCGAGGAGACGCTCCTCCCAGGTGTCGCACAGGGCGACGAGTTTCATCCCCACGTGCTCTGCGCCGCGCGCGAAGCCCTGCCCGCGCCCGACGCCGACCACGCCCACGCGAATGGGGTGAGAAGATAGAGTCTTCTTCATGTCTCCACTTGCCTCCTTGCGTTGTCATCGAAATTGCTGTATAATACTACAACTAATGAAGGAGGTTCAGCCATGCCGGTCTTTGAAGTGACCACCCGTCGGCTGTCTAAAAAAGAAGCCGAGGAACATCGCCGTCAGCAGGCGGACTCCCGCTGGTGGGCCCAGCAGCCCGCCGGGCCGTATGCGGGGAAGTTCGTCGCTGTCGTCAACTGCGAAGCCTTTGCGGGGGAGACGTGGGAGGAGGCAGAGCAGAAGGCTCTTGACAAATACCCTGGTAGGAAGCCTGTTGTCACCTACGTGCCACCTCCCAAGGGGGTTCTCCTCCTGTGATCGTCGCCGGTCACTACCGAGAGGCATATCCCGGCGGAAACCGGACGCCTTTCGTCGATGTGGACGTTCGGTCCGCAACAGGGCAATGGATAACTGTCCGTTTTCTGATCGACCTCGGCGCAGAGCCACCTTTCTTCCAGCCTCCTACATTCAGACCCTCCAGGTGAATCCCGCCACAACGCCCGTCCGCAACGATGTCTCCGGCGTGGGCAGCAGCAATCTGAGCACGCTGCGTTTTCTCACTCAGGCGCGTTTCGTCGGAGAGACCGATGAAATGATTGTCGCGACGGAGATCGGCCTGTTTCTCGATCCCGACGTGCTCGATTTTCCGCTGCTTGGCCGGGACCTGCTCAATCTGTTTACGCTGGTCTGTGACGAGGGCCAGAACCTCGTCTATCTCCTCGAAGGTCAGGACCGTCAGAGGGGTCTGGGTCTGTTGCTTCAGACCTGAGTTTGCTGAGCATCGCCACGGACGCCTCGGCGATCCGGCGGCCGCCGTCCTTGGCCAGTCGGCATGTGTAGAGGGTGCGGTGCGTCTCGTAGCCCTGCTGCGCGAACGCCTCCTGCGTGGGCACGTAGCCGCAGTAGCCGTTGGTCAGCTCGGAGACGAGCGTGACACGGTAGGGGGAGCGCTGGCGGATCTCGATCCCGAAGGCCACGAAAAGCTCCGCCGGGTTCGTGACGACGGCCGTGTCCCCGAAGGAGATGCCCTGGATTTCGACGGGACAGGAGGTCGGCCCGCGCGCCCGCACGGCGGCCTCCTCCGGGTCGTAGCGCCTGCGGGCGAAGGCGACGGCCTTCTCGCCGTCTCCCCGGCAGAGGTCGTGGCAGAAGGTGGATTCCTCGGCGGGCCGGTCGGGGATGTCCAGGACCTCGGAGCGGATGATCACCCGGTCCACCGGGGTCCGGGGGGCCTGCCGGTAGGCCGGGAGCAGGCGTTCGGCGATGGCGGCGCCAATCCGGCGGGCCAGGGCGTCCCCTCTCAGGTCGGTCCCTTCCGGCCCCCGCCAGATCACGTCCCCGCAGGGGGCCTCCAGAAAGGGGATGGGGACCTCTGCGCCCAGGTCCGCCCGCAGGGCGTCCCCCGCACACCCGCCCAGGTCCGCGTGAAAGACGCCGCTCACGCAGTTGTTGTGGCAGGGGTAGTTGATCACAAAGGCGATGGGCCGGCCCGAAGGCTCCTCAAAGGCCAGGAAGGGCATCTCCCGGTCCACCGGGCCTGCGGGGGGACAGGAGGGGTCGGCGTTGGAGGCGCCCGACATGACCACCAGACCGTTTGGGCGGAGGAGACGGCGATTGAACTCCGTGCCGGGAGTCGGGCAGACGCCGGAGACGAGCACAGCGGGTCTCAGGCCCTCGTTCGCCCGGACAACGGCCTGGACGGTCCGGCTCACGAAGAGGTCTATGTAGACGGGGTCCGGGAGCGCCCCGCTCAGGAAGGACGGGCAGGGGGCCGGGGCCGCGTGGGTGTGCGTGGCCGCCACCGCGATGTGGGCTTCCGGGATTCCGGTCGCCCGGCGGCACGCATCCCGGAGGGTCAGAAGGAGCGCCCGGTCGATGGCCGTGGCGTCGCAGGAGACCAGCGCCCCTTTCGTCATCCCGTCGTCGAACACCACAGCATGGCAGCGCAGGGGGCTGACGCCCGCATCCGGATTCACGGGCTGACCGTTGTAGTTGGGGAGGGGCCGGTCGGGCGTCAGGTCCGTCATGGCCGCGCCGGCGCGGAAGGTGACATCAGGCATGGTGGCTCCCTCAGCGTATGGCCATGGGCCGGAGCGTAAACCCCGCCGTGGACCCCTTGATCTTGTTCGTCGCGCAGATGTAGCAGAACTGGTAGACTTTGTCCCGCGCCAGGTCCTCGAGGAAGTGGAACTCGCCGATGTGGACGCCCTGCTCCACCAGGAGATACTCGTGCACGGGCACGAAGCTCCGGCTTCCAGGGGGGGCGGGCGCGACCTCCAGCCCGGACGTGTCCGACCCGATCAGGACGGCCCCCTTCTCCTCGACGAGCCACCTGGCTGACGCCAGGTCGATGCCGGCGGAGTCGTGATCGCCGACCTTCGCGTGGTCGCTCCCGGTCTCGCCCCAGTAGCGGAGCGTGCCGGTGCGGACGAGGACCACGTCCCCCGGCTCGACATCGGATTTCTGCCAGGCGAGGGCCCCCTTCAGGTCGTCCACGGTGATCGCGTAGTGGCCGGGGAGGGCCTCCACGTTTTTAAAGCCAGCCACGTCAATCAGCACGCCCCTGGCCACGATGGGGGGAATGGTCTCGGCCCCGGCCTTTCGGGGCCCCCAGTCCCCGCCCCAGTCGGCCTCCTTGAACCCGTTGTACCAGTGGTTGTCCTCTCCGGTGGTGATGTGGCCGAGGCCGTCGATCTGCGTGGCCACGTTGTCGTTCATGAACAGGGCGTTGCTGTGCCACGCCAGGCCCGCCGGGTTGGCGTCCGGCTTCATGAACGGGAGGTCCTGCTGCCGCTTCTCCCCCTCCGGGGTGCGGAAGGAGATGATCTCGCCGGGGGAGTGGCCGGGCCACTTGTAGGAGGTCCGGTCATAGAGTACCCCCAGGTCGTAGACCTTTCCCTCTTTGATCAGGGAGGTCGCCCGGAGGATGAGGGCCGGGGTGAGGGCGTTGAGCGCGCCCACCTCGTCGTCCTTTCCCCAGACCCACCCCCACCCCTTCCCCTTCTGCCAGCCCCTGACCTCGACCGGGGCCTCGGCCTTCCCCTTGCCGGGGGCCTTTTTCTCGGCGGCCCCGGAGAGGGTTGACCATGTCATCACGGCAAGGCTCAGGGAAATCAGAGTGGAAAACAGGTGTCGCATAGGAGTCCTCCTTATCGAGAGCCTGATTAAAAAATCGCTGTGGCTCTGGCCCTCACCCCGGTTCACTGCGTTCACCACCCCTCTCCCGTGTACGGGAGAGGGGAAGCCGAGCGTCAGCGAAGCGGGGTGAGGGCCTGTGCGCCAGGCGACATTGTTCCGTGCACAAGATTTATGAAAAGTAATTTAACTTTTCAGCGGACTCTGATAGCAGGCCCTGCCGACGAAGAACGGCCCCAGGGACTGCATGTAGCGGGAGGTCTGCTGGGTCTTGCGCATGTCCTGCACGATGCGGGACAGGGGGTAGAGGTCCGCCCCGACCAGGCCGACCAGGAATTCGTTGTCGTTCCGGTCGAGGCCGTGGCAGGCCAGGCGGATGTCGTGCGCGAGGTTGGCCCGGCCGTAGGCCATGCCGATCATGGCGTGCTCCAGCAGGATGTTGTTCTGCTCCTCTTTGGACAACACCTCGAACTCCGGCCTCCGGCGGAGCGGATACCAGACGGCCCAGGGCCAATCGGGGTTCAGGGCGTTGCGGCGGGGCTTGAAGAGGAGCCAGTCCCTCAGGTCGCGCTCGTGGCCGGTGGAATAGGTCCTGCCGACCATCGTCAGGTCCGGCTTCTGGGAGAGCGACCCGAAGGGCTCGCGCACGAGCAGGGCCCTGGCCTCGCCCACCAGGGTGTCCGGGTTTTCGGCGAACAGGAGCAGGCCGACGCCGCGCGGGTCGTTCAGGTCCCGGTAGAGGACGCCCTCCAGGCCGCTGCTCTGGAGGGCCTGGATGAGGGGGTCCACATCCCGGCACCCGCCGTAGGCCTGGAGCTGACCGTAGAGCCGGGGCTGGTCGGCCTGAATATCCTCAGGGGTAAGGGTCTTTATCTGCAAAAAGGCCTCCTTGATAGACATCGTTGGGGACATCTATTCTTTTTCTTTCTCAACCTTCCTGTGCTTTACATACCTGTCCGCCCACTCGAACATCTCCGCCAGGGTGTGAAGCACCGACTCCCGGGCCACGTAGCCGTGGCTTTCGTGGGGCAGCAGGACCAGGCGCGCCGTGCCGCCGTTGCCCTTGATCGCCTGGTAGAGCCGCTCGGATTGCGCGGTGTGCGTGCCGGCATTGTTGTCCGCTTCCCCGTGAATGAGCAGGAGTGGCTGCCTGATCTTGTCTGCGTGCGTGAAGGGGGACACTTTCACGTAGATGTCAGGGGCCTCCCAGAAGGAGCGTCGCTCGCTCTGGAAACCGAAGGGCGTCAGGGACCGGTTATACGCCCCGCTCCGCGCAATCCCTGCCGCAAAAAGGTCGGAGTGGGCCAGGAGGTTCGCTGTCATGAATGCGCCATAGCTGTGGCCTGAGACGCAGACCCGGCGCCGGTCGATCACCCCCATCGAGTCCAGCCTGTCGACGGCGGCCTTTGCCGCGCCCACGATCTGTTCGACGTAGGTGTCGTTCATGGTCTCGGGATCGCCCACCACCGGCATCGTGGCATCCAACAGGACTGCATAGCCCTGCGTCAGAAAGAAGAGCGGGGAAGCGCCCCGAAAGAAGGTGAACGTGTTTGGTGAGCCACGGACCTGCCCTGCCGTGCCGGGGTCCGAATACTCAAGCGGATAGGCCCAGATGATCAGGGGGAGTTTGTCGCCCGCCTGATAGCCAGGGGGAAGATACAGGGTGCCCGACAACGCCACCCCATCTGCCCGATGGTATCTGATCAGCTCCTTTTTCAGGCCGGTCGGTTGGGGGGCGGGGTCTCTGAAATCCGTCAGGGCGATCCGTCTCTCTTTCTGGAGGTCCACCATAAAGTAGTTCGGGGGCTCTGTCTGCGACTCATACCGTGTGATGAAGGTGTGGCGGTCATCGCCCACGAAGGAGATGAATTGCTCATAGGTGTTCTCCCGGGAGCGGAAAAGCCTCTGTTTGTCGAGCGTCCCCAGATTCAGGCGGTCCAGCGTCGGGCGCTCTCCGGCCTCAGAGGCCCCGCGGGCGCTCAGATAGACCCATTCGCCGTCCTGAACGAGGACCCTTTCCCCGTCGGGTCTGGTTTCGTAAACGGGCCACCCCGGGTCGTTGTAGGCATCTCTGGCGCTGAGGTCGAAGATGACCCTCCGCGTGTTCTCCGGGTTCGACAGATGGAGGAATGAGGTCGTTCTCCATCGACGGTCGCGGTCGTATTCGGTCAACCAGATCTCATCGCGCCGGGCAGTCCAATCGAAGCCCGAGAAACGGTGTTGAATCTTCACGACCTCGGCCGGCGCTCCGGCGAAGGGGGGCGAAAGGCTCATCAGCCTGTCGCGGTGGGGGACCTTTTTTAACGGGTCTCCGCCGTCGAGGGCCTCCACATAGAGGAGTCTGGCCGGGTGCAGCGGCTGCCACTGGACGCTGCGAGGGCCGGTGGGGACCCCCTGGGGCGGAATCTCATCGGAGATCGGCAGGTCGGCAAGGGTTGTGAGGGGGGCGCCGTCCGCGTCCCACACCTCAACGGAGCGTGTAAAATAGTAATAGGGGACCTGGTAGGAGAACGGCTTTCTGAGCCTTGTCACCAGGACAGAGCCTTCATCGGGGGAGAAGCCTGCGCTCAGGATCATCGCCGGCGCGCCGATGGGCCTCACTTCGCCTGTGTTCGCGTTGACCACCGCAAGCCGGGTCGTGGCAAAGTGCTCAAAGAGGTCCTCGTCGTGCGGATTCTTCAGGAGGTCTTGATAAGTCCAAACCTTGGAGAATCTCTCCGAGGTCTCCTCCACGACCGGACCCGAAGGGACCCGGGGGGCCTCCGGCGCTTTGCCGCGTCGCGGGGGAACGAGGTGAATGAGGAGACGGTCGCTATCCCTCATCCATCTCAAAGGAGAGGTGAGCACGTCGCTGACCCGGAGGCCCGGAAGGGCCTTTGCCTCTCCCGTCGCCGCGTCCGCAACCCAGACCTCAACCCCATCGGAGAGGTCTCGCGTGAAGGCGAGTTTTTTCCCGTCATACGACCAGTGGGGCATTTCAACCCTGGCGTCCGGGGGGAGTTCAACCTGAACGGTTTTGCCCTGGAGTATCCAGTGGACGGACAGACGGGTGTAGTGCGTCAGGCGCTGGCGGCAGTTGAGCGCGGGGTTGATCCGCACCCCTCCCAGCCTCAGGAACGGCTGCGCGAGAGACTCGATGGGGGGGTAGGGCTGATACTCCACAAGGAGCATCGCATCGTTGCGGGGGCTGATCAGGACCGCCGGCGTCGGGGGCGCGTCGAGGATATCCACCACCGCTTTGGGGGGGAGCTTATAAGGCGTCTGCGCCATTGAAGAGTCCCTTCTTGACGGGTTGAGCCTTGACTTTCGAGCGCGTACAATTTACCTTGCCCCCTCGTTGAAGTCAAGATTTACGTTGACATCCGATCGTCTGATGAATTATCTTGTATCTCACATTGCTTTTGTGCTTCTTGGCCAGGGGGGACGCGATGATCAGCCGGGCACATAACAGCAGCCAAAAAAGGGGAAGGGCCGCGCCTGGAGGGGTGCGGCTCTTTGTTTTTGTGGGGGTTCATTTTGTCCGGAGGGAGAGGAGATGAGACCAGATTCAGGGGAATTGACTTCGCGCCAGAAGGTGGCCGTCGTGATGATCGCCCTGGGGCAGGAGAACACCGCCGAGATCATGAAGCATCTGAACGAGGCCGAGATCGAGGTCATCGCCCAGGCCATCGCCGAGGTCAAGACGGTCACCCCCGAGCAGGAGGACGCCGTCATAGAAGAGTTCCAGCACCTCCTGATGGCCGGGAAGTATATCGCCACGGGCGGCGTGGAGTTTGCGCGGGGGGCGCTGGAGAAGGCCATAGGGCCTCGCAGGGCGCAGCAGGTGCTGGACCGGGTGACCTCGACAGGGAGCGGGGGGTTCTCGGTGCTGCGGAACATCGCGCCCAGCCAGATCGCGCCGTTCATCAGCAAGGAGCACCCGCAGACGATCGCGCTGATCCTGTCGCAACTCGACCCCGGCCTGGCCGCCGGGGTGCTCAACCTCCTGCCGGAGGGGCTCCGGGGAGACGTGACTTACCGCGTGGCCACGATGGAGAACGTCTCCCCGCAGGTGCTCCGGGAGATCGAGGAGAGCCTGTCCGGGGAGCTCAGGGCGCTCCTGACGGGCCAGATCACGGAGATCGGAGGTCCCAAGCGGGTGGCGGAGATCCTGAACCTGACGGGACGCTCGACGGAGAAGGGGGTGCTGGAGAAGTTAGACGCGCAGGACCCGGAGACCGCCGAGCAGGTGCGCAACCTGATGTTCACGTTCGAGGACATCGCGCGCCTGACGGACCTGGATATCCAGACCCTCCTTCGCAACGTGGAGATGAAGGACATGGCCATCGCCCTGAAGGGGGCGTCGCCGGAGATGCAGAACCGGTTCTTCTCCAACATGTCGGAGGGGAAGCGCAAGATGTTCAAGGAGGAGATGGAGTTTGCGGGGCCGGTGCGGATGAGCGACGTGGAGGAGCGGCAGCTGCGGATCGTTCAGGCCGTGCGTCAGCTTGAGGAGGCCGGGCAGATCTCCATCTCCCGCGGCGGGGCGAAGGATGTGTTCATTTGAGGGGTTGGCGCGAAGAGGATGAAAGGCGCGAAACCACCCCTCCGCCCCACCTTTAGGCTACTGCGATCTCTCTCCAGCTTTTGGCTTCGACAAAGAGGGACAGATGTCCGACGTTGTCCGTCGCTACCACAGCCCCGGCCTGCAACGCCTGAGCAGCCAGGATGACGTCTCCGTCCAGCTCCTTCGGGTCGGCGGTCGGTTGCCCGCGTCGCCTGGCCTCAGCCCATAGCTCTGCTGCTTTCAACATTACCTCTGTCGTCAGGGGCGCATACATAAGAAGCCCCTTCAGTTGGTCGAGCCGGGCGATGGATCGCGTCAACCCCTCCAGCAGCAGATTGCGGCGAAGTTCGTAGTCAGTTATCTCTGGGATGATCACCGAGACACCGGACAGCGCCAGGTTTTCTGTCCATTCCACGATCTCGCGGTCCGCACGTGGATGCGCCAATACCCCCAGCGGCCCCGTGTCCAACATGACCACATTAGCCATGGAACCTGCTCCGGTAAGAGAGACGGTTTGCCTCAATCGCCTCCTTCAGCTTAGGCCAGGTCTCTTCGTCATACCCGGACTCGTCCCTCAGCCACTCCTTCAACAGACGAACAGCGGCCTCATTTTTCGCCTGTTGAACTGCCGAAGTCTTTTCTCCCACCTCCGGCACACCGGCTGCTTGCGTCACATCGCTCATGGCCAATCACCTCTTTCTACAAAAATCAAAAAAATCAAAGACACAGGGGGGGCAATCCTGGATATATGATATGATGCGATCTATCTGAAGTCAAGTAGAGATTCCGCCCCACGTAGCGCAACTGCGTGTTAAGTAGGCGACCAAAAGTCTGTTGACAAAAAGTCATGTAGTCAGCCAGAAATGTCCTGACAGAATACCTGCTTTCTCAAGGCGTTCCCGGCGACTGAGGTTGAAGATATATTGACAGGCTTGATCGGCAGACTCATCTATCGAAATCGTGGGTTGATTCGAGATACCACGACCTTTCACCCAACGCCACAAATGGTCCATCGCATTCAGTTCTGGCGTTGCCCGTGGTAAGCGTCGAATTTCAATATCCAAGCTGGCAGCCAATGACAAGCTGTCATCGGCCGTGTGAGGGGAACCACGATCTTCAAACAGGACAATATGCCAGCCTCTCCAGTTGCTACGGACTATACGCAAAAATGCCTGGTGAGTCTCTTTGATCCATTCCTCCGTGATGAACAGCACAACATCGCCCGTGGAAATATTGATAGCGCCGTGGAGAATCCGTTTGTCACGATTTCCCGTAATCGGCACAGATACGGACTGACCGATTCGACCGTAACAGCTATAAAGAGGCGGCGTCTCCGTGATAATCACTTCATCAAGCATCAAAATGACCGTGCGTTCGCGTCCTTTCAGCCCCTTTTTAGGCCGCCTTTGGCTTGACGCCAGGTCTTTGGACGTAAAGAAAGATGATGACGAGGGCGCTTCCACCTGATCTTCAGACGGACGATTGACCGCTTGACACTGGATACCGATGCTGAAAGTCCGTGCTCACAAGTCAGGTATTGAGAAAGGAGAGGCGCTGTCCACACGGTCGAATTGAAGCCGAACATATGTGG
>CAYRZX010000140.1:0-16673 GCA_964428665.1 uncultured Gemmatimonas sp. | reverse complement strand
GAGCAGGTAACGTAGTTTGAATGAACTCTCAACCGTTTCGTGATCTACTGATATTACCCTTTCTTTTGAAGCTCCCCTCGATGTGGACTCGGTCATACTTCGTATCGACGGCAGGCAACGTATCCTCTGAGATGATCCGCCGATACATCGAAGAACAGGCCAAGCAGGACTGATGTCCTACAATGTCCGAAAGCTGAAGATCGGCAAGACCGATCAACTCGACAGACTGGCTCTGGCCTCCGGGGACCTCTACAGCCGCACCCTCGTCTACTTCTGGCGGGTCGTTCGGAAGAAGGGGGTATGGCTGTCTCCCAATTCCCTGATGAAGCTTTTCGGGTCTGAGACGCTCCACTCTCAGTCGGCACAGGCGACCGTCCAGACCTTTTGCGCCTCCCTGAAGTCGTGGAGGAAGCGCCGAAAGACCGACCCGGAGGCCAAGCCCCCAAGAAGGCGCAGGCGTTTTTTCAAGTTGATCTGGAAGTCGTCTGCCATTCGAGTCAGGAGCGGATGGCTGATTCTGTCTAACGGCAAAGACAACGTCTCCCTCAACATCCCCTGGAAATGGGATCTGCCCAAGCAGGTTGAGATCGGATGGGACGGAGGGCAATATGAACTGCGAGCCGTCTACGATCAACAGATCGACAACCAGATTATCGGAATAGAAACAGCCGGGGTCGATCTTGGAGAGATCCATCCGGCTACAACCTTCGATGGACGGGAGGCTGTGATCTACAACGGTCGCCTGCTCCGGTCCAAGAAGAGGTATCAGAATAAGGTCAAGGCTGAAATCGCCAGCCGTCTGGATACCCTGAAACACGGTTCTCGCAGATGGCGCAGGTTGAAGCGGTCGAAGGGTTGTCAACTCAGAAGGCTCCAAAACCAGGTCCGAGACATCCAGCATAAGACCTCGCGAGCCATTGTCTCCACCCTCCAGAAGGCAGGGGTGCAGACGCTCGTGATCGGAGACGTGCGAGACATTCGAACGGACCTGGACTACGGCAAGAAGGCCAACCAGAAGCTCCACCAATGGACGTTTGGGACGATACGCTGGCAACTCTCCTATAAGTGGGAGCGCATCGGCGGGAAGGTCGTCCTTCAGGAAGAACGGGGAACCTCCTCGACGTGTCCTACCTGCGGGAAAAGGCAAAAGCCCAACGGACGGAGCTTCAGGTGTGGCTGTGGGTTTCATGCTCATCGGGACGCCGTAGGTGCGATCAACATTCGGAAAAAGTATCAGGACTGCGGTCCTGTAGTTGGGGACATGGCACCCCCCACAAGAGGCGTGAGGTTCTACCCACATCTCTTGTGTAGCTCGGTGGCTTAGGTCTACTACCGAGAATCCCACGCTTTCAAGCGTGGGAGTGTCAACGTCATAGCAAATCTATACGTTCAGGGGTCCGAAATGGGGACAGGGGGCGTCCTTGGAGGACCTGGGTTGAGGGGGGCACACTTCGGACAGAAGAGGTGTGCCCTTTTTGTTTTTGGAGATCGACGATGAAGACATCCGACACGAATAAAGGGCAAGAATACAGGAGCCAGGAGCCAGGAGCCAGAAGAAAAACGGATGGGCTTTTATTCTGGATTCTGGATTCTAAATTCTGGATTCTGCTTCTCTTTGCACTTTGCGCTTTGCACTTTGCGCTTTGCGCTTCCCCGGCCTGGGCCATAAGGCCCTATACGCCTGTTCATCCCGACCCCGTTCTGGAGTCCTGGCGCTGGCGGACCTTTCCGGAGCTCAAGGGCCTGGGCATGCGCTGCATGGCCGAGGCCAAGGATAAGGCGATGTGGTTTGGTGTGGACGACGGCGTGCGGCGCTACGACGGGGCGAAGTGGACGGCCTACACGGAGAAGGACGGCCTGGTGGGTGCGCCGGTGTACGCGCTCTGCACGGCGCGGGACGGGGCTGTATATGCGGGTACGGGATGGGGGATCAGCCGGTTCACGGATGGGAAGTGGAGCCGCGTCTTTCCGCCGGAGGGTGACCCTTCGACAAGCTCAGGGCAAGCTCTGCCGTGGCCCATCGACGATCTGATGGAGGCAAGGGACGGGAGTGTATGGGCCGGGACAGGGTGGGGCGCGCTGCGGCTCGGTCAGGAGGGTGCGACGATATATACGACGAAAGAGATGGGGGCAGCGTTGCGGACGCTTGCATCTTACGTAAAACTCTCCATCGTGCCGGATACAGCGGCCCCTGCCCGTCCCTATGGAGAAGGGATCGGAGTAGGGGTAACAGCGATACCAGCGTCAATGTTTCGACGTGGCATTCCTGCGGTCATTTATACGCTGACACCGGGTGGGCCGGGAGAGGCTGCGGGCCTGAAGGTGGGAGATCGCATTCTTGCCGTAAACGGGGACTCGTCCGGGTTGGGTCAGACAGTCGGACCTCCCGGCGTTGTTGTCAGGCTGACCGTACAGCGAAAGGGCCACTCAAAGCCGCTTGAAGTGACTGTCACGCGGGCGAAGATAACGGGGACCTATCGCAGCTTTGGGGTCTACGATGTTTTTGAAGACCGGGATGGGGCGATCTGGTTTGGGCTGTTTCAGGGTGAGATTATCCGCTGCGACCCTTCGACAAGCTCAGGGCAAGGCATCCGTAACACACGGGCGGGTGAAGCGGCATGGCAACTCTATACGGAGAAGGACGGTCTGGACATCGACTACGGACCGCGTATCATCCAGACCCGGGATGGGGTGATCTGGACCGTCTCCTATGACATCAGA
The DNA here is from genome assembly GCA_964428665.1 of uncultured Gemmatimonas sp. Lineage (GTDB taxonomy): Bacteria > Latescibacterota > UBA2968 > SICM01 > SICM01 > SICM01. The sequence continues at coordinate 13,952 of CAYRZX010000140.1, read as the reverse complement.
GGTGGTGTTAACCGGCTCGATAGAAAAGGCTGGATGCACTTCCGCCTGAGCGACCTGGGCGGAGACAACCACAACCGCTCCATCTTAGAGACGCGAGACGGGACGCTATGGGTTGGTGGGAATGGGGGCTATCTGCACGCATACCGGAATGGCCGATGGACAATCTACCGGCCACCCGATATACCGATTCCGGGAACTTATCTCATCGGTCTGTTGGAGGCGTCTGATGGGGCGCTCTGGATGGGCAGCCTAGGTCAGGAAGCCGTCCGGCTGGACTACGGGACGGCCCGATGGACGACCTACACGGGTCTGTGGTTTCAGTGTGAGACCCCTGATGGGGCGCAATGGTTTCTCTCCCAGGACTACGGTGTTGTTTGCTATGATGGGCGGAGGTGGACGCGCTACGGGGTTGAGGACGGGCTGATGGATAATCCTGGGCGGCTCATCGTGACCCGGCAGGGGGCCCTCTGGGCTGCCGGAAGCCTCGACAGCACAGCAGCCACAGCCCGATTCGATGGGAGGAAATGGGGATCCCTTCAGACACATCCCCGATTCTCCTGGAATATCTTGCCGAGGATGGTCTACGAGTCCTCGGACGGAAGCCTCTATTTCGGGGCAGCAGGAGGTCCGACCTCTCTTGAGCGAGGTTACCTTGGGGGCTTACTTCGGTTCAATGGAAAAACGTGGGTACACTACACGCCGCCGGAGGTACCGCGCCTCATCTACGGCGTCGGGCAGACCGCCGACGGCATCCTGTGGTTCGGAGGACCCAGTGGCTTGGGACACTTCGACGGGAAGGTCTGGACGGTTGTCACGGGGCCGGAGGAGATGATAAACTCCGCCGTCGACGCGGTGTATGTCACCCCGAAGGGAGACCTCTATGTCGGCACCCGGAGCTACGGGGTTTTCCGCTTTGATGGGAAGACCTGGAGGCAATACGATGTGCGAGACGGGCTGACGGATAACCGTATCACAAGCATCTTCCAGACGGACGATGGCAGCGTCTGGGTCGCCACTGACAAAGGGATCAGCCGCTTCGACGGGCGGACCTGGGTTGCACAGGCGCTCCCCCCGGATTTGCGTCAGGGACCGCTCCGGCAGTCCCGGGACGGGGCGCTTTGGGGCAACAGTCCATCGCGAACGACATACCAGCCACGGGAGACGTTCCGTACGACTCGCTATCAGCCTGATACCGTCCCCCCGGCGACGGAGATCACCCTGTCCCTGGACAAAGTCTCTCAGCCCGGCAACACCACCCTGGCCTGGAGGGGCGCGGACCCCTGGAAGGCCACGCCGGATGAGGAGGTCCAGTACTCCTACCGTCTGAACGGAGGCGAGTGGTCCCCCTTCTCTCACGAGAAGAGCCACATCTTCCAGGCCCTGCTCAGTGGAGATCACACCTTCGAGGTGAAGGCCAGGGACCGGGACTTTAACATCGACCCGACGCCAGCGGTGATGCGGTTCACGGTGGTCCCCCCGGTCTGGCGGCAGCCCTGGTTTATAGCGCTGATGGCTCTCCTCCTCGGAACCATCACCTTTCAGGCGTCCCGCATCGTGGTGCGAGACCGGAGACTCCGGGAGTCGAACACGGCGCTGTCGGACGCGAACAAACAACTGGTGGCGCACGCGCGGGAGGCGCAGGTGGAGGCCGCCCTGGAGCGGGTGCGGGCAAAGGCCCTGGGGATGCAGAAGAGCGAGGATATCTCCCAGACTGCGGCCACCGTGTTCCGGGAGTTGACAGCCCTGGGACTCCCTCTCCGGCGCTCCGTGATCGTGACCGTGGATGAGGAGAGGGACACGGGAGAGAGCTGGGTTACCACGGTAAAGGACGAGATACAGATCTGTGCAAGACACCCTTTTCCTTTAAACGCTCTAAAGGGGCATCCTGTTCTTCGAAATGCCTATGATGCATGGAGAAGGCAGGAGACCTGCTACCATTGGGAGTTAGAGGGCGATGCGCTGACAGAGTATGTCCGCTATCTCGTGGAGTACCTCTATTTCGCCATGGAGCACCTCAGCTATCCAGAACAGAGCATTCAGCTGCCGGACGCCCTTCCGAAGCGCTTGCATGGTTATTATGCCTTTTCCTCCCACGCGAGTTTACTGGCGGTCACAGGGGAACCCCTGTCCGACGAGGACAGGGGGGTGGTTCAAAGGTTCGCGGGGGTGTTCTCCCTCGCTTACACGCGGTTCCTGGACCTTCAGCAGGCCGAGGCGCAGGCGAGGCAGGCGGTCCGGCAGGCGGCCGTGGACCGGGTGCGGGCGGAGGTCGCGGCGATGCGCACCAGCGCGGACCTGGAGCGGGTCACGCCCCTGGTCTGGAAGGAGCTGACGGCCCTGGGCGTGCCGTTCTTCCGGTGCGGGGTGTTCATCGCGGACGAGGAGGAGGGGCGCATCCGTTCCTACCTGACGAACCCTCAAGGGGAGTCCCTGGCTGCGCTGAGCCTGGCGTTTGACTGTCACCCGTTTGTCAGCGGGGTCGTGGACCACTGGCGGAAGGGGGAGGTCTATGTGGAGCAGTGGGACCCGCAGGCGATGCTGGGGTGGATGCAGTTTCTGGAGGGGCAGGGGCAGCCCATTGAACGGGAGCAGTATCTGGATGGGAAGGCGTTGCCGGAGTCCCTGGTCATCCAGTGCGTGCCGTTCGCGCAGGGGATGCTCTACGTGGGGGGCGCGGTCCCTCTGCCGGAGGAGGACATCGACCTGGTGAAGTCCCTGGCGAACGCCTTCTCCGTGGCCTACGCCCGGTATCAGGACTTCCGACGGCTGGAGGCGCAGAACCGGAAACTGGACGAGTCCAATCGGGCGCTCTCCGCTGCCAACGAACAAATCCAGGAGGCCAACCGGCTCAAGTCGCAATTTCTGGCGAGTATGTCGCACGAGCTGCGCACGCCGATGAACGCGATCATCGGGTTTACGAACCTGGTGCTGAGACGGGGGTCCGAGGGCCTGTCAGAGCGACACCGGGACAACCTGACAAAGGTGAAGCTGAGTGCGGACCATCTGTTGAACCTGATCAACGACATCCTGGACCTGTCCAAGATCGAGGCGGGTCGAGTAGACATCAGGGCGGTGCGGTTCGACGTGAGGCAGTTGATCGCGTCCTGCTGCGAGACGGTCAGTCCGCTGGTCAGGCCGGGCGTGGCGCTGGGCTACGAGGTCTCAGAGGAGGTTGGGGAGGCGCACACAGACGAGGCGCGGCTGCGACAGGTCGTCATCAATCTGCTCAGCAATGCGCTTAAGTTTACGGAAAAAGGAGAAGTACGAGTATCTGTGGTCCGTGGTCCGTGGTCCGTGGTCCGTGAAAACCAAGCTACGAGCCAGGTGGGTGGGGAAGGGACGAATCACGAATCACGAGTCACGAGTCACGAGTTTCTAACGATTTCGGTCTCCGACACCGGCATCGGCATCCCTCCGGATGCGCTTGGTTACATCTTTGACGAGTTCCGGCAGGTGGAGGGGGGACACCAGCAACAGAAGGGAACGGGGTTGGGGCTGTCGATCACGAAGAAGCTGACGGAGTTGCTGGGCGGGACGATTGAAGTAGAAAGTGAGGTTGGAAAGGGATCAACATTCACGGTATGGATTCCATTTGTGTACAGGGAGAGGCAAGGGGATGAGATCAGGCGCGGGGATTGATCCCCGCGCAAGGGGTGTCTGGGAAGGGGTTTGTGTTGTCGTAGCGCGGCGATTCATCGCCGCGTGAGGTGGGGAAAGGATCGACGTTTACGGTGCGGGTTCCGGCGGTCTATACGGAGGGTTGAAATACGAAATCGCGCGCATCACGCCATGACAAGGTGCAGGAGGCCCCATGAGGACAGCGGATCGGATTGCCTTTCTGAAGACAACAGACCTCCTTGCAGAGGTGCCCGAACATCTCTTCAGACAGATTAGCGAAAGGTTGCGGGAGATGGAGGCGAAGGCAGGGACCGTCATTTTCCGCGAAGGAGATGCCGGAGATGCGGTCTATCTTATCGTGGACGGCGCCCTGAGCATCGAAAAAAACGGCATTCGCCTGGGGACTCGCAGCCGGGGCGAATGCGTCGGCGAGTTCGCGTTAGTAGACGGCGCCCCGCGCAGCGCCTCTATCGTCGCAGACACGGACGTTCTGCTCTTGAAGTGGGAGCGGAGGGATTTTCAGGAGGCCCTTTCGCAGAGCCTCGAAGTGGCTTACGGGATTTTCAAAATATTGACCGGCAAGCTGCGTCAGGACGTGGACCTTCAAGTGAGGGCCGCTCTGGAACAGGAGCGCTGGCGACAGGACCTCAAGCGCGCCCACGAGGTTCAGATGGCGATGCTGCCCGAGGGCGACCTGTCCACGGAACGGATCGAAGTCTCGGGCTATTGTCGCCCTGCCGCCGACGTGGGCGGGGACTACTACGACTATCTGCCTCTCGAAGACGACAAGATAGGGTTGATCATCGGGGATGCGACCGGACACGGTTTCTATGCCGGGCTTTTTGTGGCGATGGCCAAGAGCTGTCTGCATACGCAGGCCACGATCGACTACTCCCCGGAGAGGGTCATGGAGGCCATGAACCGCACGGTCTCGACCTCGATCCAGAGCGGGCTGCTGATGACGTGCTGCTACGTCCTGATCGACTTTCGCTGTCATACCCTGGCCTATTGCAACGCCGGCCACCCCTATCCCTATCATTACAGCCGAGGCGCAGACAGGCTGGGGCGGCTTGTCTCCACGGACCTGCTCCTGGGAGTGCCCGGCTTTGGAGCCTCCAGGTTTACAAAGATGGAGCGGGCGTGGGAAAAGGGGGACCTGCTGCTGCTGTTCTCGGACGGCATACCGGAGGCAGAGGATGCCCATGGAGAGCCATTTGAGGAGGAGCGACTGGAAAAGGTCCTCATAGAGAACAGGGACAGGTCTCCGGCTCAAATCAAGGACTCGGTTCTGAGCGCGCTTTCGGGCCACTGCAAGGGCGTGGCGCAGAGCGACGACATCACCCTGATGGTCGCAAAGGCCGTGTGACGGAAGGGGGACTCCCATGGAATGTCCGAAGTGCCGGCATCCCAATCCGGCGGAAGCCAGGTTCTGCATGGCGTGCGGCACAAAGTTGGAGCCCGTCTGCGCCCAATGCGGGGCAAAGCTACCGCCGGAGGCGAAGTTCTGCGTGGCGTGCGGCGCGAAGGTGAGCGAGCAGGCCCCTGTCACGCCGGCGGTTGTCCCGCCCAGGCTGGAGGACGTGCAGCATCGCCTCTACATCCCGGAGCCGCTGCGGCAGCGGATGCACGCGGCCGGAAAGGAGATAGAGGGGGAGACTCGCCTGGTCACGGTGATGTTCGCCGACATCAGCGGGTTTACTCCCGCGTCTGAAGAGCTGTCGCCGGAAGAGGTCGCGGATCTGGTCAACCAGTGCTTCAAGGAGATCGTGGACATCATCTGCCGCTACGAAGGGAGCGTCAACCGCTTCATCGGCGACTGCGCGCTCGTGTTCTTCGGCGCCCCCATCGCTCACGAAGACGATCCCGAACGCGCTATCCTCGCCGCGCTGGACGTGCGAGCGGCCGTCACCCGGCTCAATCGTCGCATCTCGGTGGGCATCAACACCGGGATGATGTACATCGGTCCCATCGGAACCGACCTGCATCACGAATACACCGCCGAAGGCCATCACATCAACGTGGCCAAGCGCCTGCAGGAGAGCGCGGGCGCCGGACAGATTGTCGTTGGCGAAGCCACCTACAAATTCGCCCAGCGCGCCTTTGCCTTTGAGAGGCTGCCCCCCTTATCCTTGAAAGGCATCCGCCGGCCGGTGCAGGCCTATGCGGTGCTCCGTCCGCTGGGGCACCCTGAGAAGCTGCGCGGCATCGAAGGGCTGCGCGCTCAACTGATCGGCCGCGAGAGGGAATTTGCCTCCCTGACCGACTGCGCCCGTGCGCTGGTGACCGAGCGCAAAGGCCAGATCGTGACGATTGTGGGGGAGGCGGGGATCGGCAAGTCGAGGCTAGTCGCTGAATTGAAGGCCCACCTCAAAGACCAAGATGTCCGGTGGCTGGAAGGGCGGTGCCTGTCGATCGGACAGTCCGTCGGCTTCTGGCCCTTTATCGACGTGATGAAAACCCACCTGGGCATATCGAGCGAGGACAGTGAGCAGGACCTCGCTGGCAAACTGGTCCAGCATCTGACCGCGCTCTTTGGTCAGGAGGCGGAGGGCATCATCCCCTATGTCGGACAGATGCTGTCGATGAAGCTAAATGAGCGATACCGGCAGCGCATCCGGTATGCTGCGCCCGAGCAGGTTCGTCGGCAGACGCTGCTGCGGATGCGGGACCTGTTTGTGGCCCTGGCCCGCCGGCAGCCGTTGATTCTGGTCCTGGAGGACCTGCACTGGGCGGACGACCTCTCGCTGGACCTGCTCTATGTGCTGATGGATGAGTTGGTGGCCGCGCCGATGCTGTTGCTGTGCGTCTACCGGCCTGAGCGAGCGCACCGCAGCTGGCAGATCGACGGGGTCGCATCCAGCAAGCATCTGGAGCGATATACCCCGATTGCGCTGAAGCCCCTGACGCCCCGGCAGAGCCAGGAGATGGTGGAATCGCTGCTTGCTGTCGACAATCTGCCTGTCGAGATCAAAGCGGCGATCCTGGAGAAGACGGAGGGGAATCCCTTCTTTGTGGAAGAGGTGATCCGTCTGCTGATCGAGCAAGGGGCGATCTTCCAGGAGGAGGGACGCTGGAGAGCAAAAGAGGCGATCAAAGAGCTCACAGTGCCCGACACGATTCAGAGCGTGATCCTGTCCCGCATCGACCGGCTTCACGGAGAGGTGAAACACGTGCTGCAGTGCGCCTCCGTGATTGGCCGGGTGTTTCAACATCGCCTGCTGAGTTATCTTGCTGGCCGGGAGGAGGCCATGGAGGACTACCTCGCCGAGTTAGAAGCGGGCGAGCTGGTCTACAAAGAGAAAATTGTGCCGGAGCTGGAGTACGCCTTCAAGCACGCGCTGACGCAGGAGACAACGTATCAGGGGCTGTTGAGCCGGCGCCGGCGCGCCTTTCACGAGCGGGTGGGCCAGGGGATTGAAGCGCTCTATCAGGAGCAGGTCGAGGAGTATGTCGAACAGCTGGCCTACCACTACAGCCACAGCGACAACAGGGAGAAAGCGATCGAGTACCTGATCAAGGCCGGGCAGAAAGCGGCCACACGATACGCCAATCGGGAGGCGCTGGACTACTTTCAGGGCGCGCTGGACGTAATCGAGGCCGGTGAGGAGTATGACCGTGTGTTGGGATACCGCGCGAAACTCCTCTTAGGCATGTTCCGGGGTGAAGAGGCGGCAAAGGACTACGAACGGTTGCTCGTCAGCGCACGGGGGAGCGGGGATCGAAAGCAAGAGCTTGCATCGCTGCTTGGCCTTGCGTCGGCCTCTTTCATTATGGCCCTCGACGATCCGGAGCATGCCTCCACATCCCTTACCCTGTACAGGCAGGCCTACGCCCTTGCTCGCGAACTGGACGACAAGGCATCCATGGTCCGATCTCTTGCCCCGACTGGAGAGCTTTGCTCCTTCTGGCTCGACTATTGGGGCGAGGCGGCTGCCAACGCCGAAGAGGCGTTGGCCCTCAGTCAGGAACTCGGAGACGAAGACCTCATCATCGACAGTCTGATGGCCAGGTTATGGTTTCTGAAGCCTGTCGAAGCAGAGGAGCAGGCGGAGGATCTTCTGCGCCGGCTCGAGGCGCGGCACGATCTTCTCAGGCTCAAGGAGCACTATTTTTTCCTCGTGTGGTTCCATGCCCTCCGGGGCGACTTTGAGCGGTGTGTCGAATGCTGCGATGCGAGTATCCATCTATCGGCAGGGGTCGGCGCCCCTCCGGTGATGTATCCGACGTTAAAAGCCCTTGCCTTCTTGCATCTCGGCTGCTACGACGCCGCGTGGGCATCCCTGCAGAAAGAGGTGGTGGATGAAGCGCATCCATTCGGAAGAGCCGTCAAAGAGTTTGGAATGGGCCACTACTTTCTGGAGCTGATGGCGTATGAGAAGACATTCGATATGTTTGAGAGCGTCATCGACCAGGCAAGACGCCTGAGACGCCCCTTTCTAAGATATGAGGCCCAGATACGGCTTGCACAGTCTCTCATCCGGTCCGGGCAGCTCGATCGGGTGAATCGAGAGAGCATAACTCAAGCCCTTGCGAGCATAGGCACAGCATCTCTGACCCAAGTGCTTCCGGCCGAGGCCGTGGGAGAAATCGATCTTTCCGAGGGGAAGCTGGACGAGGCGCTGCGGCAGGCCGTCTCCGCCTGCGCTCAGGCGGAAGAAAGCGGCCGCCGGCTCAACCTTGTCTCCGCGATGGAACTTCAGATGCGGGTTCTGCTGCAGCTCGACAGGCCGGGGGAGGTCGTTGCGCTGGCCGATGCGGCGCTTCGCACGGCAGAGGAGATGAACTATCAGCCAATGGTATGGCGCTTGCGGGCGGCCAAAGCGCAGGCGCTGACGATGCTCGGCCATACCGAAGCCGCAGCACAGGAGTATCAGGCAGCCGCCGCAACGATTCGGAAGCTGGCGGAGACCATCGGGGATGCGGACCTCAAACGCGGTTTTCTGTCAGACCCCCTGGTCTCGTCGATCCTCGCGGCCTCGAATCAGCACACAAGACAGGAGGGGGAAGCACTATGACACCACGACCAGGAACTTCCGAGGAGGCCGGCATGTCTGAGCCTGTCCACGAGATTGAGGTCGAGCAGCACGTGAAGGTCCCCGTGCGCGACGGCACGCGGCTCGACGCGACCGTCTGGCGACCCAGGGCGCCGGGCGCATACCCGGTCATAGTCGAGCGAGTGGCATTCGAGCTGATGCAGCGCTGCGGTAAAAACGCCGACTACTTCGCCCAACGCGGGTATGTGTTCGTCGGGCAGAATGTGCGTAGCGTCTATGCCTCGGAAGGGGAATACGAGTTTGGAAGGGACGACGCCTGGGGCGCTAACCGGGACGGTTATGACACGGTCGAGTGGGCCGGGACTCAGGAGTGGTCGAACGGCAAGGTGGGCATGCTGGACGGCTCCAATTCGGGTTTCACGCAGTACATGGTCGCGCCGACCCGGCCTCCTCATCTGACGGCCCTGTTCGTCCGGGAAGGTTCTGCGGATGTCTATCCTATGTGGTTTCGCGGCGGGGCGTTCAAATTGTCGTTCTGGTTGGGGGCCATCATGCGACACATCTTCCAGGATTTGTTGCGCTCCGAGACAGCGCCGCCGGGGATGGAGAAGGCGCGCGCACGGCTCGAGAAGGCGATAGAGGAGGAAAAGTTCTGGAAGCGCCACCTGCCGTTGAAGTCCTGTCCGCCGCTGGAGGACATCCCGTACGGTCGCCTTTATTTCGAGGCTCTAAATCATCCGGAGGACGGCCCCTTCTGGTGGCCGCTGAGTCTGTCGCTGAAGTACGCGGAGGTGGACGTCCCCATCTTTCACCTGGGGGGGTGGTTCGATCTAGGCCTGGCCGACGCGCTCCGGTCGTTCCAGGGCATCGCCGCTCACGGGCGGACGGCGCACTGCCGGCAGTCCCAACGGCTGCTGATCGGCCCCTGGATTCACGGTCCCGGCAACGTCGGAAAGCGGGTGGTAGGTGAGATGGACTTCGGGGTGGAGGCGGAGTTCGACCTGAACGCCTTCCGCCTGCGCTGGTACGACCACTGGCTGAAAGGGATCGACAACGGCGTCATGGACGGTCCCATCGTTCGCGTCTTCCTGATGGGGGAGAATCGCTGGGTGGACCTAAAGGCCTGGCCGCCGGAGGAGGTCGCGTACACGCCTCTCTATTTCCGGGAGGGGACAGGGCGCACGGAGGCGTCCCTGAACAACGGGACTCTGGCGTTTGCGCCCCCCGACGCCGCGGAGCGCCCGGACAGCTTTACCTGCGACCCCGAAGACCCGATGCCAAGTCTGGTTGGCACCCAGGGTTTCGACTACGAGCCGCACGATTATCGATCTCTCGAAGGGAGGATGCTCACGTATACGTCGGCGCCGCTGGAGCAGGACCTGGTCGTGATCGGCCCGGTGAAAGCGGTTCTCTATGGCCTGTCCTCTGCTCCGGATACAGACTGGGTGGTCCGGCTGTGCGATGTCTGGCCGGACGGGCGGTCCCTGTCGGTCTGCGACGGGATTCTCAGGGCCCGGTATCGAGACTCCCTGGAACGGCCGGCGCTCATGGTTCCGGGGCAGATCTATCGGTTCGAGGTGGACATGTGGGCCACCGCGCAGGTCTTCAAGGCCGGGCATCGCCTGCGCGTCGAGGTCACGAGCAGCGACTTCCCCCGCTACGACCGGAACCTGAATACGGGCGGCCCGTTCGGGGAGGAGGTGCGCGGGCAGGTGGCGGTCAACACGGTGTTCCACGATGCGATGCGCGCGTCACACCTGGTGCTGCCGGTGATGAAAAACTAGGATAGCTAGTTGACATAGTCGTTCTGCTACTGCGGTAGAACAGTCATTTTTCATCTCCACTGGAGAATATCCATGCAATGCCCAAAATGCCAGCATGTGAACCGTAAGGAGGCAAAATTCTGTGAGGTGTGCGGGACAAAGCTGCCCTCTGTCTGTCCTCACTGTGGTAATGCTGTGAGACCTCAATCCAGGTTCTGCGATGTGTGTGGCACTCCGCTTGTGGAGGCGCTCACACCGGCACAGGTTACAGCGCCTCCCAGCCTCGAGGATATGCAGCACCGGCTTTACATCCCGGAGCCGCTGCGGCAGCGGATGGAGGCCGCCGGGCAGGAGACGGCGGGGGAGAACCGGCTGGTCACCGCGCTGTTTGCGGACATCTCCGGGTTTACCACGCTGTCTCAGCACCTGCCCACAGAGGCCGTAATCGAGAAGGTGAACCAGTGCTTCCAGGCGGTCATGGACGCGGTGTATCGCTACGAGGGGGGCATCAACCGCTTCATCGGGGACTGTGTGCTGGCGTTCTTCGGCGCGCCGCTGGCACACGAGAATGACCCTGAGCGGGCGGTCCTGGCCGCGCTGGACATGCGAGAGGCGGTCTCCAGGTTTGAGCTTCATATCTCTGTTGGGATCAACACGGGGATGATGTATTTCGGTCCCATCGGCACGCAGCAGCATCTGGAGGTCAGCGCCTACGGCCCGGACATCAACCTGGCCAAGCGGCTGCAGGAGGCGGCCAGGCCTGGGCAGATTTTGGTCGGTGGGGGGACCTATCGTCTGACGCGCAAGGCGTTCGACTTTGACCGTCCGGGGACGTTGACGCTCAAAGGGATGGAGGGGCCGGTTCCCGTCTATGAGGCGCTGCGCGTGGCCGAGCGTCCGGAGAAGCTGCGCGGCATCGAGGGTCTGCGGGCGCGGATGATCGGCCGGGAGCGGGAGTTTGGGGATTTGAGGGAGGCGGCTGACCGGTGGCTGGGGGGCCAGGGACAGATGGTTTCGATCATCGGAGAGGCCGGCATCGGGAAATCGCGGCTGGTGGCCGAGCTGAAGGCATACCTCGGTCAAAGACCTCACCCACCTCCATTCCCAAAGGCGGAGGGCGAAGGGCGAAGGGCGGAAACATCTTCCCTTTCGCCTTTCACCTTTCGCCTTTCGCCTTCTTTTGCGACGGGGGAGGGTGAGGTCCTTTGGCTGGAAGGCCGGTGCATCTCCATCGGCCAGCCGATCAGCTACTGGCCGTTTCTGGACATGCTGCGCGGTTACTTCGGCCTGAGCGGCCAGGACAGCGAACGGGATGTGGCCCGCAAGGTACACGAGGGCGTCCTCGGTCTGTTTCCTCAGGGGGCGGAGGAGGTCCTGCCGTTCCTGGGGCGTCTGCTGTCCATCCGGTTTGGCAGTGACCTGGACCGGAAGCTGGACTCTCTCACCCCGGAGCAGGTCCGGCATCGGACGCTGATGCGCCTGCGGGACCTGTTCGAGGCCCTGGCGAGAAAGCAGCCGCTGCTGCTGATCCTGGAGGACCTCCACTGGGCGGACGACCTGTCGCTGGACCTGATCTCGCTGCTGATGGATGCCCTGGCCACCACGCCGCTGATGCTGCTGTGCGTGTATCGTCCTGAGCGGGGGCACCGGTGCGGGCAGTTGAGCAGTCTGGCGCAGCGCAAGTGCCTGGACCGGTATACGGAGATCTCGCTGAAGCAACTCTCCAGCCGGGAGGGCCGGCAGCTGGTGGAGACGCTGCTGACGATCGAGGATCTGCCGGAGGGCGTCAAGGGGATGATCCTGCGGATGTCGGAGGGGAACCCGTTTTTCATCGAGGAGGTCATCCGCTCGCTGATCGACCGGGACCTGGTGTATCGGGAAGGGGAGCGCTGGAGGGCGCGGGAGGGGGTGTCGGAGGTGGACGTGCCGGACACGATCCAGGGGGTGGTGCTGGCGCGGGTGGACCGGCTGGAGGCCGAGGCGAAGGCTGTTTTGCAATGCGCCTCGGTGATCGGGCGGCTGTTCAAGTATCGTCTTTTGGAACACCTGACGCAGCAGGAGAGGGACCTGGACCGGTGCCTGAGCGAGTTTGAGGAGCGGGACCTGGTCTACGAGGAGCGCACGGTGCCGGAGGTGGAGTATGCCTTCAAGCACGCGCTGACGCAGGAGGCGACGTATCAGGGCATCTTAGAGCGGAGGCGGCGGGAGTTTCACCGTCAGGTGGCGCAGGGGATCGAGGGGCTGTATCGGGAGCGGCTGGAGGAGTATTATGAGGAGCTGGCGTACCACTACTCCAGGAGCGAGGATGTGGAGAAGGCGGTGGCGTATCTGCTGAAGGCCGGGGAGAAGGCGAGCCGGAGCTCCGCCTATGAGGCGGCCATTGATCATTTGCAGAAAGGGTTGGAACTGCTCAAGACCCTGCCGGACAGTCCCGAGCGGATCCAGCGGGAGCTGGACTTGCAGATCGCCCTGTGGCCGGCTTTGGCGGCCACCAAAGGCTATGGTGCTCCGGAAGTAGAAAGCGCCTGCACCCGGGCGCTTGAGTTGTGCCGGCAGGTAGGAGAAACGTCGCAGGTCTTTCCTCGGGTGTTATTTGGGTTGGGGGAGTTTTATGTAGTGCGGGCAGATTACCAGACAGCGCGTAGGCTGTTAGAGCAGTTCCTGGGCCTGGCCCGGAGGTTGCAAGACCCCGCTCTCCTTCAGTTGGCTCGATTTGAGGCAGGGTTGCTCTTCTACTACCTCGGAGAGTTCGTCTTAGCACGAGAGCACCTGGAGCAGGGCATCGCCCTCTATGACCCTCAACAGAGCCGCTCCCAGGTCTTGCTTTACATCAGCGATCCCGGCTTAGCTTGTTGGGTCTATGTATCCTATACCTTGTGGCATTTGGGCTATCCGGACCAGGCCCTGAAGAGGAGCCACGAGGCGCTGACCCTGGTCCGGGATCTATCTCACCCCTACATTCTGGCGTGCGCCCTTGCCGGCGCTGCCTGGGTCCATCAGCTCCGTCGGGAGCCGCAAGAAGTCCAGGAACGGACGGAGGAACTGATTGCGCTCTCTACAGAGCAGGGATTTTCCTTCCTCTTGCCATGGGGGGTTGTCCCGCGAGGCTGGGTGTTGGTCGAGCAAGGACAGGTGGAGGATGGGATTGCACAGATGCGCCAGGGCCTGGTCGCCTACCGGGCCACAGGGGCAGAGTTGGCATCGACGTATTTTCTGGCCCTGCTAGCCGAGGCGTGTGGGAAAGGAGGACAGGCTGAAGAAGGGCTGAATGTAGTGGTTGAGGCATTGGCCATAGCCGAACGTACGGGGGAGCGTTTCTACGAGGCAGAGCTGTATCGGCTCAAGGGGGAGTTATTGCTGATGCAGGCCGCAGGTAGGGGCGGTTCGCGAACCGCCCCTACAGGAATATCGGTGTTGTCTGATGCCGATGCAGGGGCGACCGGCCGGTCGCCCCTACAAGACGAGGCCGAGGCGTGTTTCCATAAGGCCATCGAGGTGGCGCGGGGGCAGCAGGCCAAGTCTCTGGAGCTGCGGGCGGCGGTGAGCCTGTGCCGGCTGTGGCAGGGGCAGGGCAAGA
>CAYRZX010000139.1:15607-16831 GCA_964428665.1 uncultured Gemmatimonas sp. | reverse complement strand
CAGCGGAGAGCCCGTCGAGACCGTGATCGACCTGGCCCGGATCGACGTCCGCTTCATCAGGAGCCTGATGGAAAAACTGTGACCCAACCCCCAGCCCCCTCCCGAACCGGAGAAGCGGAGAGGGGAGAATCGGAGAGAGTTTCTTTCCCCCTTTCTCCGCTTCTCCGTTTCTCCCTTCGTAAAGGGGAGGGAGGAGGATTTTGTATTCATCCTTATAACCCGGAGTCTCCATGCCAACTGCCTCAGCCTCACAAAAGGTCCGCGTGGCGTTCATCGGCGCCGGCGGCCGCGCCACCAGCTCCCACTACCCGTCCCTGAGGGACCTCCCCGACGCCGAGATCGTGGCCGTCGCCGAGCTGGACGAGAAGCGCCTGAACGCCGCCGCCGACAAGTTCGGCGTCAAGGGCCGCTACCGGAACCACATCGAGATGATCGAGAAGGAGAAGCCCGACGCCGTCTACGCCGTCATGCCCCCCTACCACCTCTTCGACACGGCCATCTCCATCATGGAGCGGGGCTGCCACCTCTTCATCGAGAAGCCCCCGGCGGTCACCACGGAGCAGACCCGCCAGATGGCCATCTGCGCCCGGAAGCACAAGGTCCTCACCGGCGTCACCTTCCAGCGCCGCTTCGCCCCCGTCATCCGGGAGGGCAAGACCATCTGCGAGAAGAAGGGGCCGGTCCACTCGGCGGTCGCCACCTTCTACAAGAACGCCGTCGGCCAGGGGCCCTACTACAGGGGCGCGATGGACATCCTCACCTGCGACGCCATCCACGCCGTGGACACCCTCCGCTACCTGTGCGGCGGCGACGTCGTGAGCGTGGCCAGCGACGTGCGCCGGCTGGGCGCGGAGCACTGCACCGTCCACCTGGCCCTCGTCAAATTCTCCTCCGGCGCCACCGGCGTCCTCCTGACGAACTGGATGACCGGACGCCGCATCTTCAGCGTGGAGATCCACGCCCCCGGCATCTCCTGCTTCGGCGACCCCGAGGAGGGCGGCAAAATCTTCGCCGACGGAAAGACGGAGCCCCTCCAGGCCCTCGACCCCTTCGCCATGACCGACAGCAGGGAGCCTTACCGCGCCTTCGGCCCCTACGGCATCAACCAGCACTTCATGGAGTGCATCCGGGAGGGCAGACAGCCGGAGACAAACTTCGACGACGCGGTCAAGACGATGGACCTGGTGGACCGCATCTACCAGGGACAGATCTGACCCCTCTCCC
>CAYRZX010000139.1:13439-15507 GCA_964428665.1 uncultured Gemmatimonas sp. | reverse complement strand
CGTCGCGGGCCTTTCTTTGATCAGGCGTGGAAAACCTCCTGGGCGACCTGTAGAGAGAACTTGACATTTTTCAACAGGTTTTGTATTATCCGAATAGCGTTACGCCACATGGATAATTTCCAGGAGCCCTTTTATGAAAAACCCTTTCATCTTCGGCGGCGTGGTCAGCGGCGAGGCGTTCTGCGACCGGGAGGAGGAGCTGACGGAACTCCTCCGGGCCGCCCGGAACGGCCAGAACGTCGTCCTCCACTCCCCCCGCCGCTTCGGCAAGACCTCCCTCATCCGGCGCGCCCTCGACCAGGCCGCGTCACAGGGCCTCCTGACGCTCTACGTGGACCTCTACCCGGCGGTCAGCAAGCAGAAATTCCTCGACCTCTACGCCGGGGCGCTGGCCCGGAGCCTCTCCGGGGGCCTGGAGTCGATCGCCGGAACCCTCCGCAGGCTCCTCCCCAAACTCATCCCCAAGGTCGTGGTCCAGGCCGACGGCGCGCCCACCTTCGAGTTCGACTACGACCGCTCGACCCCGATCACCCCTCACCTGGACGACCTGCTGGAGGCGATGCACGTCCGGGCCGGCCGGGCCGGCGTCAACGCCGTCGTCGTCTTCGACGAGTTCCAGGAGATCGTCGCCTACGAGGACGACGAGATCGAGCGGCAGATGCGGAGCCACTTCCAGCATCACCCTGACGTGAGCTACTTCTTCCTGGGGAGCCGGCGGCACCTCATGCGCGACCTGTTCGACAACCCCAACCGGCCGCTCTACCGGAGCGCCCGGCATCTCCCCCTCGGCCCTCTCCCCTCAGAGGCCCTTCGGGCCTTTATCCAGGGCCGCTTTGAGCAGACCGGCTTTTCCATTGCGCCGGAGGCCGTCGAAGACCTGATCCGCGCCTGCCAGGGCCACCCCTACTATGCCCAGCTCCTCTGCCACCTCCTGTGGGACCGCTGTCTGGAGACGCGCACGGTCGAAGCGCCCCACGTCTCGGAGGCCCTGAGCGATGCCCTCCGGCGCGAGGAGGGCGTGTTCGTCACCCTGTGGGATGCCCTCTCCCGCAAGCAGCGACAGGTGTTGATGGCCCTCAGCCGGGAGCCCGCCGGGCAGGTCTTCTCCGCCGCCTACCTCAAGCGGCACGGCCTCGGCTCCGCCTCCTCCGTCCAGAAGGCCCTCTCCGCGCTCGCAGACCGGGAGCTGATCGACCGGACGAACGGCGACTACGCCATCCCGGACCTGCTGTTCCGCCGGTGGATCGCGTCGCAGTGAGGTCATCGCCGGTCTGCTCTGTGGATTTCACCCTGATCAGGCGACAGATAAGCACCCTGCCGGCTGATTGACCCGGTCTGAGTACCTTGTGTAAGCGTCCAATCTGTCCGTCTTCCACCCGCCCGCGCGCCCTCCGTAGACCGTATCCTTCAGCCAGCCACACTCCTCCTCCGCTGCGCCTTCAGAGACCTCGATATACCACGCTTTGGGCCGCCCGTCCTCGCCGTTATTCCACCGGTATCTGCGCTGCTTCAGAACCTCCTTGAAGTCGAACTTAGCATCGACGGCCCAGATACGGACCGCTTTCTTTCGGGCGGAATCCAGGAGCGCCTTGAGGGGTAGCTGGCCTGAAGCGAACGGCGTGGCCAGCAGGTGAATCACGGCATAACAGTCCTCATCCGCGCGATGGGCCTCCATGAACATCCCGCACTTCTTGTAGAGCAGGAACTCCAGCGCGGACGAAGAAAACCCCTCGCCCTGCCAGGGCGCCTCGGCGAGCGAACACGCCCAGGGCCTGTCTTTAAACGCCGGGAGCCTTCGTTCCAGGAACTTCCGGTCGAAGCCCGCGTTGTGCGCGATGACGAGGGCGACATCGCCGAGGAGCGCACGGACGACCTCATCCTCGATCCGCCTTCCGGCCACGTCCTGGTCCCTCAGGCCGGTCAGGGCCGTGATCTCCGGCGGGATGGGTCTCTGAGGGTCCTCCAGAAAAGTGACCGCCTCGTCCACCCTGTAGACCTGGCCGGTGGTTGTGGAGTACTCGAAGGGCACGCCGCAAAACTGAATGATGGCGTCGTGTCGCGGGTTTTT
>CAYRZX010000139.1:0-13339 GCA_964428665.1 uncultured Gemmatimonas sp. | reverse complement strand
ATCCCAATAGTCGAGAATCTCTTGAGGGATTATCTTGTCTGGACCGAACTCGCGCTGCCAGATCAGGTCAAGGGCACGCTCCTCGATGCTCGTCAGATTGTTCAGGCAGTCGTCAGGATAATCCGGGATGTCCTCAATCGCACGGGCCACAAGGCGGTGCAGACGGTCGTCGAATCGTGCAATCTGAGCGAGTCGGCGCTCCAGCAAACTTCGGATGTTGGACCTGTAGTCCTCCCACATTCCGAACAACCGTACCATGCTCCCGGCGTCTGGCTTCCTGCTTTGGATGTGTTCCTGGAGCATGCGGCAGGATCGGATAAGCTTATTTCCCGACTGCCGGGCAAATCCTTTCTCAATCAAGCAGCGCTGCTCATCTTTGCCGACCTCTGAAAGAAGAAGATCACCGCGCTCAACCAGGCGGATGTAGACGTCCTGAGCCCCAGCCGGGCAATCCTCCCAAAGCGCTGAGATCACTCCGACGAGTCGTTCTGTTGCTTTCCCCGCAACACGGTTAATATCCTCGTTGTCGACAGATCCACTCGGAGCCTCAACGACAACCTGATTTAATGCTTCCAGGAAAAGCGGAGGGAAGCCCGAAGACCAGTTCATCAACTCCGTCTTTGCGCCCTGCTGGAATCTGATTCCAGACATCTCGCCCAATATGGCTTCACAGTCATCCTCATCGAACGCCTCAACGCGCACGGGATTCATGTCGAAGATGTTCCAGAACGGACTGGTAATGGCATCCTGACTGCGGATCAACTCGCTAAGAGGACCTCTTGTCGCCGTGACAATCTTGTGCCTCTTACCGTAGAAGATCGTCCGCATCTGGTCCCAGAGGTGGCCTGAGAGCTTCCCCTGCCCTAACGGCTTATCAAAGCCGTCCCAAAGCATGAGGATGGCTTTACCCTCGGAATCCAGCGAATCGGTAACTTCCTTGAGGAACTCGAAAGAGTGGTTGCCGAGGTACTCCCGATGCTCTGAGTAGCCGCCTCCAGAGGCCGCCAGTTTATCTCGCAGCAGGTCGCAAAGCTGAGTCACAAACTCCTCGTCTGATGTCTGCGCAACATGGCCAAGATGCCAGTACAGCACGAACTCGTAAGGCGAGCCTTCCCGTATAGCTCGCTGGGTCAGGGCATTCATAATGACCGTCTTTCCGACGGATCGTGGACCGACGACCGACAGATTGCTTGGCGTGGCCTTGGTGAGGTCATTCCAAAGCCGTTGCATGACCTTCGTCCGGCCCAGCATGGGCGGAATGTCAGCGCCCAGAATGGGAAATCTCGGATCATCCATGTTGATCCTCCGTTTCCGCCCTCCCCCTGCTCCTGATCGCAGAGAAGTCCTGGTGCTTCTCGATCCACATTCCCATCAAAGGAATGCTCAGGACATAATGGCCGCCGCTGGGTTCGCCCACCAGATCGATCAATTCGAGATCGCGCAGGAACTCCAGATCGGCGATGAGCGTTTCGTCATCCACCTCAATGCCGTGACTCACAAGTCTCTCCTGAATCACGCCAAGACGGAGCGGATCAGAGTTGCCGGCCTCCCTGTGGAAAAGAGCAAGGATGAATCGCCGCCGGTCGGACCTGGCATAGTCCCACAATTTGGCGAAGTGTTCGTTTTCCTCCACCAACACATTTCCGGCCTTGTCGACATGGTCAAGCGTCACGGAGCGTATCTTTAACTGTGCGACCATGTCAAATACCCTGTTGCAGAGGCACTGCAACAGGAAAGGTTGTCCGGCGGTCAGCGAAATCGCCCGTTCGACGGCTTCCCGCGAGTAGGTGAGTCGTCCCTTGACTGGCTCTGTCACAAGGCGTCGTGCGGCTTCGTCCGACAGCGAGGTGATTCCGAAGCGTGTCCCGAGTCCAAAAAGTGCGGACCAGTACTCTTCCCGCAACCGCTTCAGTCGCCGTGAACCCGTCAGGATTGCGGAAAAGCGGGGATAGGTCTGAACCATGAAGCGAATATTTTCAGGAACTTGAGGTGACGTAACGCCGCTATCGATCCCCTCCTGAAGCTTATCGAACTCATCCAGCATCAGGAGAAGCCCCAGACCATGTTCAGCGAGCTTCTTAAGAGCCACCTCTGCATAGTCCCTGAAATCAGAGAACGCGGACGCTTCGTGGATTCCTTCACGACGAGCTCTGGCAATACCAAATTCTTTGTCGGGCGGGAGAACAGTCCCATCCGGCAGGGGCGTCTCCCCTCCCAACGTACGAAGGCGTTTTGCAATGCTATCGGAAATTTCCCGGAACACCTCGACGGTGGGTACCCCCGCGCCTTTTGGACTACCTACAGTGCCCTGCAAACTGCAGTAGATGCCCATCCATCCAGGAATAGCCTTCGGACCTTCAAGGTGCCACAGGATAGAAGACTTGCCCGAGCGCCGGTTGCCTTCGAGCAGAACAACGTTTCCGCTCTCCACGATCTGCCGACGGATCTGGTCCAGCAGTTCTTCGCGCCCAAAAAAGACATCGTTGCGCTCAGGACGAACCGGGTCGCCACAGACGTACGGGCTGCCGCCGAGATCGACCTGATCATCACCGCCTTGACTGTCGGTGTCTCGCACCTCAAACGCCATCTCCCGAACTCCACTCACCCGACGCCCATCGAGCGTCGAACCGGTCCAACTTACAGAGATAGTGAAATCTCCAGCCACCTTGGGGCCTATGCCGGTGAGGTCAAATTGAACCATTCCGTTCTCCGCAAGATAGTCGAACGCATCTTCTCCCCAGTCGGGATCTGTCGTGATCCTGAAGTCACGAAGGGGCAAAGGTCCCCGGTTGTGGACTTGCAAAGGGATCGCCCCCAACTCTCCTGCTGGCAGCCACTCTACGCCCGTTGTGAAAATCAGTTTCACATCGTTCAACAGAGCCGAGCACGCCATATCCAGCCAGTCGGCCACAAACTTCGTCAGAGTTCGCGCCCTGGCCTCGTTTGGCAGATGGCCCTTGATGGTCAGAAGGGTATCCCTCAGACCCCGAGCGGATTCCTGTAACACACTCAACAGGCCTGGACCTCGGGGTACATTCCGCACGCCGCGCAAACGGGAAACGGACTCGTTGAAAGATAAGACCCACGCCATAAGGGGACTTTCCCCGGAGCGGCCGTGCGCAGCCTCGTTGCGAAAAGGCTGAACCTCGGCGGCCAGACGATCCAGATGAGTCAAATCCAGCGGGTCGTGGATCGAATCCGTGTTGGGGGGGAGACTGCCGATCGCCTTTTCAACCCACTCTGCGATGGGGTCTCTTTCGCCTTCCGTCAGGAGTTGAGCCAAAAAGGCCAGCGCATCTACGCCGTGTTCGCGATAGGTTTCAGCCACGCGCTGCTGCAACTGCAGGGGCGGCAACGGCACAGGCAATTCTTCGAGCGCGCGCCTCGACAGGCGCCGGATGGCGGACCCGACGGCCCGGTCGTCAAGCCAGGAACGGCACTCAGAGCTGTCCAGATAGGCCAGGAGAAAGTGAGGGTCGAGGCGATCCCGATCTGGCCGGAGGGTGTGAAAACCATTGGCTGCAATCGCCCCCACACCTCCGTTGCGCACCACGCCCACCTTGCCGATGGCGCCTGATTTGGAAAGCAGCACATCGCCCGCCCGGAGTTTCAACCTGACATCCACAGAGGCGACCGCATCCGGGGACAACCAGGATGATCCCTTTGTCGCCTGGCCGCGCTGCACATCCTTGATCCGAATATACGGGATCGGCTCTTCACCCATCGGTCCATCTACAAGGTCCGATGACCTGATAGCCCGTCCGGAAAGGATCTGGCAGCACTCTTTGAGCGGCAACACACTCACCTCAGACCGCAGCGCGTCTAACACGCCGAGCAATCCACTTTGATCCCGTCGGCGGGGGGTAAAATCCCAGTCCGACCCGGCGAGGGATTCAACGGAGATACGCCAACTGCACTCGTCCCCCCGGGGGTTCCAGACGCGATCGAGGAACTCTTTCACAGCCGGCCGGATCAGCCTGGGCCCTTCGGATCGTCGCGACTCTGAAAACAGGGATGACCCGTCCACCATGCGAATGTCCGTCGTTGAACCCCCACGTTGAAGCACAAGAATGCTTGCCCGCACCGCCGTGTAAGGCATAAATACCTTTTCGGGCAGGGAAATTATAGCCTCAACCGTGTGCTGCTCCAGCAGCATTCGCCGAAGATGCTGTTCAGAACCTCCCCGAAACAGGACACCCTGCGGAACCACGATCACAGCACGGCCCTTGGGCCGGAGATGGGACAGCGCGTGCTGGACGAAAAGCCCTGTGGAATCCGTGGTTCTCACAGGAAAGTGTCTTATTCCCTCGGCGTTGATCCGCATGTTCCAGGGTGGATTGGCCAGCACGACGTCAAATCCATCACGCTCCAGGTTGTCGGAGGGCAGCCGCTCCAGGCTGTTGCCCAGTTCGAGTTGGGGGTCATCGATACCAGCCAGGGCCAGCCTGGTAAGGCCGATGGCGTATGCCTCCAGGTTGCGTTCAACGCCGAACACCGCCAACGGCGGCGTGTCTGTGCGGCTAAAACCTCCCGTTTTATCGCGCAGAACGTAGTCATACGCGGCCGTGAGCAGGCCCGCCGAGCCAAAACAGGGGTCATAGATGCGATCCCCTGGGTTGGGGGCCGCCAGTTCGACCAGAAGTTGCGCGATGGAATCCGGAGTTCGATGCTCGCCGGAATACCTGTGGGACGCCTTGTTCAGGACGGAATCGAGGACATTGAGCAGCGCCCGCCGGTCGGTGGGGGTCTCGAAAGACTGTTCCGCCAACCCGTGAATCAGCACGTCCAGCGACTGCGGCGACAGCCGCCCCAGGCGCTTCACCACCGGGGCGATGCGGTGCAGGTGGGTCGCCAGCGCGTTATGCCGGTCATTGTTCAACCGCTCCAGGGCATCCGGCAGCCGCTCCGCGAGCAACGGTTTCAGGTCAAACGGCGGGAAGAGGTGCCACAGCCGCCAGTGCAGGGAGGCGGGCAGGGCCGGGTCATATTCGGTACCATCAAAAGCAGCAATGGCCTCCTGCTCCGCCTCCTGGAAGTCCGCCCAGCGCAGATAGAGGAGCGCGGCCAGCGCCATGACCATGTCATGAATGGGCAAAAAGGGCACTTCCCCCCGAAGATGGTCGAGCGCCTGCCAGATTGTGGATTTTGATACCTCAGCCACGACGCTTACAACTCCCCTGCGAAGGCTTTACGTAGGATGGATTCACGAAGATGACCAATCTCTTCCTCTTGAAACTGCTTCACCAACTCCTCAATGACATTGCCAGCCTCTTTCATTCTCTCGATGAGCGCAGCTTGTTCCGTAATCGGAAGCAGCGGTAGAGGCATTCGCTGGATTTCCTTGGCGTTGATGTTGACCATTCCAATCGCACGCCTTGCCGTTCGGTAGACGTAGCCTCGGCCAATGCGGCTATTAATCACCGCGTTCACATATTCTGGGAGAGCACGCGATTGATCAACTCGAAGCCGAATCAGATATGATGCGTATACCCAATCATCAGAAAGTCCTGTAAATACCGCCGACTTTCCAACAAGTTCAAGACTATTGGTTCTGTTGATCAAAATGTCACCTTCTTGAAGTTGATACTTCCGTCTTTCAGCCTTTGGTAGTTCGACGTGCTTCAGGTCGGATATATCCAATCTACCACCTTGGATGTTGCCCATTCTGAGTACTGGACAACCCTTCCCGGAAGTATTCGCCTTTTTCGAGGTTCCATACTTACATTCGGTGACTACATCACCCAATACCACTTCTCCAAGATTCGAATGATCAAGCGATTCAACGTAATCGGCGAACACCGCAGAGGGCAGATATTCCGACTCCTCAATGGCCTCTGTCCGCAATCTCTCGACCTCCTCCACCCGCTCCATGCATTCCTTGATGCGGGCGACGATGCGGCGCTGCTTGTCGATTGGTGGGAGTGGTACCTTAGCTGCAAGAACGTCCTTGTCGGTGACCGCTGGATAGTTCGCGCCACGCATCTTCGGCGTGATCTGGCGGAGAAAGTCATCGGAAATAACGCAATAGAATACCCAATCAGGTAAGACCCTATCCGTTGGTCTTAGAACGCAGAAGCCGGTTGAGCAGATATGACCATCAAGCTCTGACGGAACGCGAGCGACGGACTTCAGGTAAGGCCGAGTGGTAGCAAAGATCACATCATTTTCGCGAATTACCTTCCTTGCACGGCTAGGAGCGTCAGCACCCATGTACTGCTTGCCATTCACAATCTCATACGTTTCGTTTGAAACGGATGAGATGTCGATATAATGGAACGTCCAATTGGGTGTCTTCCGCGGATCGTGGATTTCCTTCTTGGCCACAACCTCTTCAAGCGGTACCAGATCGAACGGAGTGAAATCAAACACGATTACTTCTCCAAAATGGCTTCCAACTCCCCAAGAAGGTCCATGATCCGCTCTTCCCTGGCCTTGATGGACTGCACCAGTTCCAGCGCCGGGCGGTGCTCGTAATCGTCCTTGCGGTTGGGGTTCTTGGCCGACAGGTCATAGCCCCGTTCAATGATCTCCTCGATAGACAGGGTCCAGGAGTTCTCACCCTTGGTCCGCTTCCGCCACTTTGCGAGAAAGTCCGGGATCTGGTTGCCGTCTATGGGCTTGCGAGTCTGCTTCAGTTCAAAGCCGTCGTTGGTCAGTTCGTAGAACCAGATACTTTTGGTTCCGGAATCCCCTTGCGGACGGTCGAAGAAGAGGACGTTGGTCTTGACGCCCGTGTAGGGCAGGAAGCAGCCCGCCGGGAGCGAGAGAATGGTGTGGACGTTGAAGTGTTCCAGCAACTCCTTCCTGACCTTCTGGTCAGGCCCGCCCCGGAACAGCACGCCTTCGGGGATGACCACGCCTGCTCGGCCCCCCCTGGCGAGGTTGGCCATGATGTGCTGCACGAACAGACACTCGGTGGCGCTGGAATGGACGCGGAAGTTGGTTTCCAGAGTCTGGTCCATCTTTCCGCCATAGGGCGGATTGGAGAGGATCACGTCGTATTTCGCCTTTTCGCCGACATTCTGGCTGTGAACCTCCAGCGTGTTGGTCAACTCCAGGTTGGCCCCCTCGATCCCGTGAAGGATCATGTTCATGGTGCCCAGCAGGTAAGTGAGCGGCTTGGTCTCCATGCCGTAAAAGGTGTTTTTCTGGAGAACGTCGAGTTGCCTGCCGCTGAGCGATGCGTTTTTCCGAATGAAATCTGCGGCTTCACCCAGAAAGCCGGCGGTGCCAAAGCATGGGTCGTAGACCCGGTCACCGAACCTGGGCTGTACGACCTCCACCATGGCGCGGATGATGTGGCGCTGGGTGTAGAACTCCCCCGCATACCCGGCCGAGTCGGCGGCGACGCGCTTCAGGAGGTCCTCATAAATCTCCGAGAGGATGTGCACATCCGTGTCGTCGGAGAAGTGAAGCCTGTCCACCTGCTGGACGACCCTGGCGAAAGAAGCGCCCCGTCGGCAGTAGTTGCGGACGTTCTCGAAGATGCGCCGGAAACGCTGGGCCAGCGGATCATCGCCCAGCCCCTTCCTGGGATCGGGGCTGGTGAGTTTGGTCCAGAGCTTGCCGGTGACGAACTCCAGCATCTGGTCAGGGTGGTCCGTGTCCCTGGCCCAGGATGACCAGGCGTATTCACCGGACAGGCGGCGCTCGTAGGGTGTTCCGTCGAAGCTCCCTTCTTCCTCGCGCCGGGCTTCGGCCTCGTCAAACGCCTTCAGGAAAAATAGCCACGCAAGTTGCTCGACGTAATTGCGGGCGTCCACGCCCTCCTGGTTGAGTTGATCGCAGGCGTTTTTGACGATCTGCTGGACTTCCTGCCGACGGTGGTCGATCTTCGTGTTCATTCCTCAAACCTTCCTTGTCTATGCCGTCATCGGGACGTAGAGATGCTGCTTCACCGCCTCCAGGTCCGTCCTCAGGAGCTGCGCCCCGCCGTAGCGCCGGGTCAGCGCCTGGAAGCTTCCGAACTGCTCGATGAACTGGGGAGCGCCGTAGGTGCGGGCCTGCTCCAGATCGTCAATCCCGAAAAGCGCATAGTGGTCCAGGGCGATCCGCCAGAAGAGGAGCCTGTCTGCGCTGACGGCCTGGGAAGGGCCAGAACCTTCAGCGGCCCTGGACGTTATGGCGGGCGTCGGAAAAGGTATGGCCTGGGCGCTTGGCGTGACGGCCGCGTCCAGCCGGGTTAACAGCCACGGTTCATCAGACTGCCAGAACCGCTCGACACGCTGGGGGCGCGTGGGCACGCGCACCAGCTCAAACCCAACTTTTGCCAGGAGGTCCACATCGTCCGTATCCGGCAGGTCCATGTAGTGACGGAACGCGGACGGGTAGATGTCGTGGTCCCGGAGTTCCTCACGCAGTTCCTGGCGGCTCTTCCTGTCGATCCAGAGGGCCAGTAGCTCATCCAGGCTCCTGATGGAGATGTTCAGGATAAATTCTCGCGATTGCTGTATGTATTCCTCAAATGGGATCTTCCGGCCATCCGCGAGACAGACATAACGGTTGGTCGCCGCAATAATGACGGAGACTCCCTCCCCAATGAGCTTGGGCGCAGCGTCCTCGCCCTTCTTTTGGGGCCTGGACCTGGACTGGATTCCCCTCTGTCTGTTGGCCGGATGCCCGTCAAACTCGGCGTCCTCAAGCTGGCTGGCGCCCGAGTAATCGAAAATGGTGAAATACCGCTTGTTGATGTCCTCGCAGAGCCGCGTCCCCCGGCCCTTCATCTGTTTGTAGAGGATCGCGCTGCGCAACGGCCGGACGAAGACGATGTTCCTGACGTCGGGCGCATCGTAGCCGGTGGTTAGCAGGTCAACCGTGACCGCCACGCGCGGCTTGCTGGGGCCGACGATGGCGAAGTTCCGCTCCAGTTGGTGGCTGTTGCGCTCCCCCCGCGTGATGCGGGAGGCGTAGTCGTTATCGCCTGAAAGGTGGCGCAACTCCTGGGCCATGAAGGCGGCGTGGGTGTCGTCTACGCAGAAGACGATGGTCTTTTCGTTGCGCAGACCATACTTGCCCAGAATCTCCCAAAGGTCCTTGGCGATCGCCCGCGTGCGATCCGGCATGCGGATGTCTCGCTCGAAGTTCGAGGTCGTATAGTGCTTGCCGTCGGGGCCGGTATAACCGTTCTCATCCACGTTGGTGATGCGCTCCTCGAGCAGGTAAGGCACGAGGTAACCGTCCTCGATGGCCTGCCTGAGGCTGTAAACGAAGATCGGTTCGCCGAAGTAGTGAAAGGTGTCGCGCCGCTTCTCCTCATCGGTCAGAGGCCGGATGGCCTCCTCAAGTTCGCGGGGAGTGGCCGTAAGGCCGAGTTGAAGGGCGCCAGTGAAATACTCCAATACGCCAAACCAATCGCCAAAGCCGGAGCGGTGGCACTCGTCGATCACCACGAGATCAAAAAAGTCCGGGTCATAATGCTCATAAAGTTTCTTACCGTCCAACTCCTCATCGAGCGTCTGGTAGTTGGCGAAAAAGACCTTGCCGACCAGATGCTGACCTTTGGCGATGGTCTCCTTGTCAATCGCGATGCGCTCATCCGCCGCAAATGCGGCAAAGGCGCGATATGACTGATCCTTGAGGCTGTTGCGGTCGGTGAGGAACAGCACGTGCTGGCGCCTGAGCGCGTTTCCGTTCATCATCTTCCACACGAGCTGGAATACTGTGAAGGTCTTGCCGGTGCCAGTGGCCATCAACAGCAGCGCGCGGGACTCACCTTGAGCAAACTGCCATAAGGCCTTGGCGATGGCCACTTCCTGGTAGGGACGGACCTTCTTGCGAGTAACCTGGTCGACGTGGAAGCTCGCCGCGAAGGATGACTCCCAGCGGTCCCAATCGATCGTGACACCCAGGCGTCTGACAAGGTCTTCGGGCGTTGGCGGGCCGGAGAGGGTCTCGAAATCGCCGGTGTCGTTGTCCGTGAGAATCCAGTCGTGGCCGTTGGAGGCGATGGAGAACCGAATCAACAGGCGACGCGCGTACCTCGATGCCTGCTGCATGCCGTCAGCGGCGCTTTCAGACTCGGCCTTGGCCTCCAGGATGGCGAGCGGGATTCCGCGATAACGCAGAAGATAGTCGGCAACAATCGCCTGCGTTTCGTCGTACATCGACTCAGAAGAATCGCCGGTGAGGTTGACGCGGCCCAGGCCGATGCGCACCTGCTCCTCCCACTCCCACCCGACACGGCGGAGGGCTTGTTCGATCAGTTCCTTACAGGTTGCGCGTTCGTTTCGGGCCGTCATGGTCTGTTCCCATTCTCTGTGTTGTGATCCCCAAGGCTTTTAGATAGCAGATTACGTGCCAGCCTTTATGCCGTATTTCTTCAGCCAGTTCGAGAGGGTCTGATAGTTCGAGAACCCCAGGAGTCCGGCGGCCTCCTTCTTGGTCCCCTTCGACTCCTCAAGTGCCCGGTACAGGTAATGCCGGGCCACCTCCCCGATCGCATCAGACAAGCTAAAGCCCTCTCCGAGAGGACGATTCAGGACGCCCTCCTGCTGGGAGCCAAAGGGCGGCAGGAGCGCGTCCCGGATGTCCTCGGCCCTGAGGACGTCCCCGGCGGACCACAGCGCCGCACGCCTGAGGGTATTTTGCAGTTCTCGCACATTGCCGGGCCACCGGTGGTTGAGGAGAAGATTTCTTGCGTTAGAAGAAATTGTTTTATGTTTGAACCCGGGCTCCTCCTCGCTCTCCCTGTTGATCCGCTCCAGCAGGTGGTTGATCAGCGTGTTCAGGTCGCCGGCCCGCTCCCGGAGCGGGGGAAGCTTCAAATAGGCGACGGCCAGGCGGTAAAACAGGTCCTCCCGGAAATGGCCTTCTGCGACCGCCTCGATCAGATTCCGGTTGGTCGCGGCGATGATCCTCACGTCCACTTTGATGGGCTTCGAGGACCC
Source organism: uncultured Gemmatimonas sp. (assembly GCA_964428665.1). Lineage (GTDB taxonomy): Bacteria > Latescibacterota > UBA2968 > SICM01 > SICM01 > SICM01. The sequence continues at coordinate 2,453 of CAYRZX010000139.1, read as the reverse complement.
GACGTGGACGACCTCCCCCTCCTGCAGCACCCGGAGCAGCCGGACCTGGACCTCATTCGGCAGCTCCCCGATCTCGTCGAGAAAGAGCGTGCCGCCCTCGGCCATTTCAAAGTGTCCCCTGCGCATTCGGTCAGCGCCCGTGAAAGCGCCCTTCTCGTGACCAAAAAGCTCTGACTCGACCAGCCCGTGCGGGATCGCCCCGCAGTTGACGCTGATAAACGCCTCCTGATGGCGAGGGCTTGCCCTGTGGATGGCCCGCGCGAAAAGCTCCTTTCCCGTGCCGGATTCCCCCTCCAGAAGCACCGGGATATTGCGCACAGCCGCGCGTCTCGCACGGTCCACCAGGCGCGCCATGACCCCGCTTCGATGGATGATGTCCTCGAATCCTGCCGTTTCTACCGGTTTTTCCTCGCTGGCAAGGCGGAGCCGTTCGTCAGGGCTGCGCAGCAGGTCAGGGACGAACTCCGCGGAGATGTCAAAGGGGACAGAGGCAGTCTTGACGCCGTGGTCTTTTGAGGATTCGATCAATTCGGCGGGGAAACGGGTCTTGGACAGGATGATCCAGACGGCGGCCATGGCCGGCGTGCCGGGGCTGAGGTGAAAGGTCAGGTGGGCTTTCTTACTGTGGCGGTCCAGGGCGTCAACACAGGCCCGAACTGCTGCCTCGTAGATTTCACCGAACTGGGTAGGACCGGAGAGTTTCTCGTAGAGTACTTGCAGAGGTGTTTTTGTCCGCCCCTGAAGCCAGCGAAGGTATGGCCTCACCTTCCATTCAGGATAGTCGGTAACCAGAACGGCCTCGTCAAAAGGGCGGGCATCGAGCGCCTGGGCAATGGGGCCAAGCCCGATGACGCTGGTTTCTTCAGGCGCCCGGAGATCGGTATTGCCGATCCAGCAGATAAGGATATGTTTCATGATTCCAATGTTTACAAAAAATCTTATCTTTCTGCAAGTTTTTTTATGACAGAGGGCCGATCCGGGTATCCTCTTTTAAGGTCCTGGTGAGTTATGAACTGCCCAAAGCACAAACAAAAAGCCGCACCTCTCCGGATGCGGCTTATCACCGTTAGCTTTGACTGTTATGTGTGAGGGCGTGCATCCTTCCCCTCCCGATGACAGGGACGCACACAAACGAGGTAGGGCTATGCGAACAATTCCCTTGCCCGGCGCAGCGCCTGCCCCCGGTGACTGATCCGGTTCTTGACCTCCTCCCCCATCTCCGCGAACGTCTGCCCGTACCCCTCCGGCACGAACAGGGGATCGTAACCGAACCCCCCCGCCCCGCGCGGGGCCTTTGCGATCCTCCCCTCGCACGCCCCCTCCGCCGTGCGGACCCTCCCGTCCGGCCAGGCCACGGCGATGACGCACCGGAACCGCGCCGACCGCTTCTCCTCAGGCAGGCCCGCCATCATACCGAGCAGCTTCGCGTTGTTCTCCTCGTCCGTCGCGCGCTCGCCCGCAAACCGCGCCGACCTCACGCCCGGAGCGCCGTCTAAGGCATCCACCTCCAGCCCGGAGTCGTCCGCCATCGCCGGCAGGCCGAGCGCCCTCGCCACGGCCGTCGCCTTCCGAACCGCGTTCGCCTCGAACGTCTCCCCCTCCTCCGGGACCTCCGGCGCCCCCTCAAAGTCCGCCAGCGACCGCAGGGAGAGGCCCCCTCCCAGGACCTGCCCGATCTCCCGGACCTTGTGGGCATTCCGGGTAGCCAGGACAAGCGTCATAGCGACGCCAGCGCCTCCTCCTGCACGCGCAACATCTCCCGGATGCCCGCCTCCGCCAGCCTTAGCATCGCGTCCATCTGCCCCCGGTCGAAGGCCCCCCTCTCCGCCGTCCCCTGCACCTCCACGAACCTCCCGGCGCCGGTCATGACCACGTTCATGTCCACCTCCGCCGCCGAGTCCTCCTCGTAGCAGAGGTCGGCCATCGGCGTCCCCCGCACGATCCCCACGCTCACCGCCGCGACCGCGTCCAGGGCCGGGTCCTCCTTCAGCGTCCCGTCCTTCAGCAGCTTCCCCACCGCCTCCCTCAGCGCCACGTAGGCCCCAGACACCGAGGCCGTGCGCGTCCCCCCGTCCGCCTGGATCACGTCGCAGTCGATCGTGATCGTCCGCTCCCCGACCTTCTTCAGGTCCAGAATGGCCCGCAGCGACCGCCCGATGATCCGCTGGATCTCCTGCGTCCGGCCCCTGGGCCGGCCGGTCGTGGACTCGCGGGACACGCGGGTCTTCGTGGACCGGGGGAGCATGCCGTACTCCGCCGTCAGCCACCCGGACCCGGCCCCGATCAGAAACGGGGGCACCCTGTTCTCGATGGACACCGTGCAGATCACCTTCGTCAGCCCGGTCTCGATCAGCGCCGAGCCGTCGGCGTGAAGCAGGTAGCCCGGCGTGATCCGCACCGGCCGGATCTGGTCCGCCGACCGCCCGTCTGAGCGCAAAGGCACGAAAACCTCC
>CAYRZX010000138.1:0-16959 GCA_964428665.1 uncultured Gemmatimonas sp. | reverse complement strand
TTCAAGCACGCGCTGGTGCAGGAGGCGGCGTATCAGTCGTTGTTGAAGAGCAGGAGACAACAGTTCCACCAGCGGATTGCGCAGGCGCTGGAGGAGCGGTTTCCAGAGACGGCTGAGACTCAGCCTGAATTATTGGCCCATCACTACACGGAGGCGGGTCTCAACGAACAGGCTGTCCCTTACTGGCAGCGGGCCGGCCAGAGAGCCATCGAGCGCTCGGCGAACGTGGAGGCGATCAGCCACCTCAAGAAAGGGCTGGAACTGCTCAAGACCTTGCCGGACAGCCCGGAGCGGGCACAGCAAGAATTCGCGCTGCAGATCGCCCTCGGTACTCCCCTTATTGCCAGCAAGGGCTATACGGCGCCAGAAGTAGAGCACGCCTACGCTCGAGCGCGCGAACTCTGCCGGCAGGTGGAGGAGACGCCTCAACTCTCCCGGACGTTGTATGGGCTCTGGAATCATTTTTTCGTGCGGGGAGAGATCCAGACGGCGCACGAACTGGGGGAGCAGCTCTTACGCCTGGCCCAACGCCTGCAAGAACCCGCCTGTTTCTTGGATGCCCACATGGCGATGGGGTGGACCTTGCTCATGCCCGGGGCGTTGGCTCCTGCTCGAGCCCACGCAGAGCAGGGGATCGCGATCTACGATGCCCACAAGCGTGGCTCCTTGTCCTTTCTTTATTGGGAGGACCCCGGAGTGAGTTGCCGGGGCGCAACGGCCTGGGCCCTGTGGTGCCTTGGCTATCCGGACCAGGCGTTGAAGAGGGTTCACGAGGGGTTGATCCTGGCCCAGGAGTTGTCTCACCCCTACAGCTTGGTGTATGCCTTGGGCTTTGCGACCTGGGTTCATCAGCTCCGCCGGGAGAGGGATGCAGTCCAGGAACGGGCAGAGACACAGATTACACTCTCGAGCGAGCATGCGTTTCCAGTCTGGTTGGCGTATGGGACGGTCGTGGAGGGGTGGGCGCTGGCCGAGCAGGGACAGGGCGAGGATGGAATTAAGCAGATGCGTCAGGCCCTGGCCACACTCTCAGCCGTAAGGGTAGAAGTGGTAACACCATACTCTCTTGCCCTGCTGGCCGAAGTGTATGGGAAGGTAGGACAGGCTGAAGAGGGACTTATCGTGCTGGCCGAGGCGCTGGCGGCGATGGAGAAAAGCGGAGAGCGCTGGTATGAAGCGGAGATGTATCGGCTTAAGGGGGAATTATTACGGCAGACGGCAGATGGCAGACGGCAAATGCGAGAAACGGAATCAGAGGCTGAAGCCTGCTTTCATAAGGCCATCGAGGTGGCGCGGGGGCAGCAGGCGAAGTCGCTGGAGCTGCGGGCGACGGTGAGCCTGTGCCGGTTGTGGCAGGGGCAAGGGAAGAAAGCTGAGGCCCGGCAGGTGCTTCAGGAGATTTATGGGTGGTTCACCGAGGGATTTGACACGGCGGACCTGAAGGAGGCGAAGGCGCTGCTGGACGAACTGGCGTGAGTTTATGGTCGGGCAAATTATAAATCTTTGTGCCTGGAATGATTCTCTGACGCACAGGCCCTCACCCCGGCCCGCTACGCGGTCCACCCCTCTCCCGTGTACGGGAGAGGGGAAGCCGAGCGCCAGCGAGGCGGGGTGAGGGCCAGAGCCGCAGCGATTTTTCAAATCAGGCTCTGGATATGATCCCTATGGAGGCATAAATGAAGATTGACGCTGACAAAGTTTACCTGTACCGCGTGGAGATCGACCGGGCGGAGGCCCCGTTTGAGGCGTATCGAGACTTGGCTTACAACGCCCTGAGCCGGGTGGGCCTGACCCTCCCGGCGGAGGGGACGGTCTTCCTCAAGCCGAACGCCACCGTGCTGTTCCCGGCGGAGAAGCGCATCGTCACGCACCCGGGGTTCCTGGCCGGGATGCTGGACGCGCTGATGGAGAAGGGGGTCGCCAGGGAACGCCTCGCAGTGGGCGATGGGCAGTCGGGCGAGCAGCCCGACCGGGGGAACACCTGGGAGGGGGCGGGCTACCGGGCTGCTCTGGCCTCGCGCGGGGTGAGGCTGGCCGCGCTGAACGAGACGGCGACGCGGACGGTGGAGGCGCCGGGCGGGGTGGTGTTCAAAGAATACCCGATCTACCGGGAGGTGACGGACTGCGCCTTCCTCTTCAACGTGCCGCTGGCCAAGTGTCACAACCTGGGCTGCACCACCCTGTCGGTCAAGAACCTGATGGGCATCCTGGGCCGGCCGGAGCGCCATCTCTGCCGGATCCAGGAGGTGGATCAGCCGTTCGAGGAGGGGATCTGGCGTCTGACGGAGAGCGGGTTGAGCCTGTTCGAGGACCGTTTCTACCACAAGCTGTGCGACGTGGTCGCCGCGCTGAGGAGCCTGAAGGTCCCTCGCCTGTGCGTGGTGGACGGGCTGATCGGCAGGGACGGCACGGCCTTCAACGAGGGGGAGAACTATCCCCTGGGCTGGGCGCTGATCGGGGAGAACGAGGTGCACGTGGACACGGTCGGGACCTACCTGATGGGGCTGGACCCGCTCGCCACGCCCTACCTGAAGTTCGCCGCTCAACGGGGGCTGGGCACGAACCGGGTCGAGGAGGTCGAGGTGGTGGACCTGGCGAGCGGGGCGCGGCTGGGGGGGGCGGGGCTGAAGGCGCTCCGGCCGGGGCGGACGCTGATGCCGATCGCGCGGTATGAGGGCGGGTACTACGACCGCTTCCGGGCGGACGGCTCCGTCGTGCCCTGGCGCATCGACGACGTGAACGCGCAGCGGCGGAAGGACGGGCTGGAGCCGGTTTCGATCAAGTGAATTTGCCACTATCTTACGAAAAGGAGCATTCATGTCCGCACCAATCATCATGCACGTGAACTACTGCGAGCAGGGACAGACCCTCCCGGAGATGTGCCGCAAGGCGGTGGGCTGGGGGTTCGACGGGATCGAGTTCCGGCGCAGGCGCAGCGGGGTCCAGGAGGAGCCGGAGGCCTACCTGGACGCCGTGGCCGGGGCGGCGAAAGGGGCCGGCCTCAAGCACGTCCTGTTCGGCGGGCCGGGCGTGGAGCTGATGACCGACGACGCGGCTAAGCGAAAGGCGGAGGTGGAGAGCGCGGTTCGGTTCTACCGGCTGGCGGCGGAGCGGGTGAAGTTGACGGTGTGCAACGTCATGGCCGGGTCGCTGCGCAGCCCTGACAGGGGCATCCCCTACTCGGAGTATTCCAGACACGGCTCGGCGGTGGCCACGGAGGACCACTACCGGTGGGCCGCGGAGGGGTTTAAGGTCCTGGGCCGGCTGGCGGAGGAGCTGGGGTTCCGGTTCGCGTTCGAGATCCACATGGGCTACCTGCACGACCTGCCCGCGCCCACGAAGAAACTGCTGGAGGCGATCGGCAGCCCGGCGGTGGGGGCGCTACTCGATCATGGGAATGTCGTGTACTTCCCCGGCGCGCCGCCGCTGCGGGAGAGCATCTCCCTGCTGGGGAAGGGCCTGTTTTACGTCCACCTGAAAAACTCCGTCGGGATCAGAGACGGGGGCAGGGTCCCGACCGGCCTGTCGGACGGGGAGATCAACCACCGGGAGTACCTCCGTCTGCTGAAGGAGAACGGGTTCAGCGGGCCGGTCTGCATCGAGGCCCCCCGGCAGGGGGACCGGGAGTGGTACGCGCAGCAGGACATCGCCTACATCAAGTCGGTGATTGAGGATGTGGGGCTCTGATGAAACGCCATCGCACGCTGCACACGGAGGAGGAGGTCGCGCGGGTCAGAAGGCGCGCGCAGGAGGACCCGGAGGCGAAGCAGGTCCTGAGTCAGATCCTGGCGAAGGCGGACGAATGGGCGCGGCGCGACGACGCGTGGCTGGAGCGGGTGATCACGCCGGCGTCGGTCCCGCGCGCGTTCAACGCCCATCACCTGGGCTGCCCGGTGCACGGGACGGAGTACTTCAAGCACGGGAACTACTCGTTCAAATTCAGCCTGGACCGCCCGTGGAAGATCGCCTGCCCGGTGGGGGGGGAGGAGTACCCGTCCAACGACTTCGGGGCGTTCTTCGCGTCCGGGATGCAGGACCGGAGCCTGCTGACGGGGGACTGCCCGGACGACGGGTGGGGGTGGCGGCGGCCGGGAGACCCGAAGAAGTGGTGGTTCGTGGCCTACTACAACCACTGGGCGTGGATGCGGGAGATCATCCCCGGCGTCCTGGCCCTGTCGCGGGCATATCTGCTGACCGGGGAGGTCGTCTACGCGCACAAGGCGGGGCTGCTGCTCCACCGGATCGCGGACGTGTACCCGGAGATGGACCACAACAAACAGTCCCGCTATGCCACGGAGTTCTCCCCCACCTACCAGGGGCGCATCCTGAACTGCATCTGGGAGTGCTTCGTCGGCTCGGACCTCTGCGAGGCCTGCGACAACGTGTTTGACGGGATCGGACAGGCGAAGGGCCTTCAGGAGCGGCTGGGGAAGACAGCGGCGGAGATCCACGCGCACATCGACCGGGGGTTGATGGCCGAGATCGTCTCCGGCGTCTACAGAGGGCAGATCCGGGGCAACTACGGGATGCACCAGCACACGTTGATGACAGCGGCCCTCGTGCGTCAGGCCGGGGATGAGCAGGAGGTGATCGAGTTTCTGCTCAGGACGACCGGAAGCCCTCACGGCTACAGCTACGAGGGGATCGACCGGCTGATGGACAACCTGATCTACCGGGACGGCATCTCCGTGACGGAGACATCGCCGAGCTACGCCTGGATCTGGCCGGAGCGGGTGCTGCGCGTGGCCGAGATGATGCGACGGATGGGCATCAACCTCTACGAGAGGCATCCGAAGATGCTGGAGATGCTCCTCCATCCGCTGCGGGCGACGGTCCTCGGAAGATTCACTCCGGCCATCGGGGATGCCTACGCGGTGACCACGGGCCACACGCCCCTGCCGCGCTGGGCCGCGGAGATCGGATGGCGGGAGTACCGCGATCCCCGGCTGCTGGACCACCTGCGGAGTCTGGGGGATGAGCGGGCCGAGTTGACGTATGAGGAGTTGTTCAGGGAACCTGAAGAACACCCAACCCCCCATCCCCCTTCCCAAAGCGGGAAGGGGGAGCAGGCTATGTCTCTCCTTCGCCCCTCCCCGCGTCGGGGAGGGGACGGGGGAGGGGTCTTGTACAACGAGTTCAACGGCGCTTACAACCACGGCGGCTACGGCCTGGCGCTGCTGCGGGCCGGGGGGGGCGGGTACGCCCGGGCGGTCTCGCTCTGGTACGGGACCTCCATCGGGCACGGCCATTTAGACAAGCTCAACGTGGAGGTCTTCGCGAAGGGACGGAAGGTCCTGCCCGACCTGGGCTACCCGCAGTTCACGGACGACCACCCGGAGCGAGAGGCCTGGAACAAGAACACGATCAGCCACTGCACGGTGGTGGTGGACGCCCGGATGCAGACGCGGTCGGCCAGGGGGGACCTGCGCCTGTTCGCCGCGGCCCCGGGGGTCCAGGTGGCCGAGGCGTCCGCGGAGACGAACTATCCGGGGATCGTCTCGATGTATCGGCGGACAGTCGGGATGGTGGATGTCTCGGAGCAGAACTCCTACGTCGTGGACCTGTTCCGCGTGGCGGGCGGTCGTCAGCACGACTACTCCCTGCACGGGCCGGACGGAGAATTTGAGCCTTCCGGCCTCGCGCTGTCGGAGCCGTCGCCGGGCACGCTGGCCGGGCCGGACGTGCCCTACACGTCTCTCTACGACGACCCGGAGTTGAGCCGTCCCGGCGCGCAGGGGTTCGGCCGCTACAAGGGGAGCGGGTTCTCCTACATCCGGAACCCGCAGCGAGGCACCGCCCGCTCGGTCTGGCGGGCGACCTGGCAGTTGAAGGACACGGACGGGAACCTGACGGAGGACCGGATGACGATCCTGCGCGTGCCGGTGGGGGACGAGGAGACGTTCGTTGGGGACGGCATCCCGCCGTTCAAGCCCGGCAACCCGGCCTCGCTGAAGTACATCGTCACCCGGCGGGCCGGGGAGGCCCTGTCCAGCGTCTTCGTCTCGCTGTTCGTCCCGCACACGGGGGACCTGTTCGTCCGGTCCGTGCAGCCGTTGAAGGTCGCGCCAGGAGACGGGACCGTGGCGCTGGCCGTGGAGCGGGAGGGGGAGACGGACGTGGTGGTCTCCTCGCTGGACTCGTCCGTCCTGCGCGAGGTCGAGGGGGACATCGCGTTCAGAGGCCGGTTCGGGGTCCTGACGATGGACAGGGAGGGCCGTCCCATTCGCGCGACGCTTGTCGGCGGGAGAGAGCTGAAGAAGAAGGGAGAGGGGATCGCGCTGGGCGGAGATGTGACCGGAGTGGTGACGGGGATGGACCCGGACGCCAGGACGGTGGAGGTGGAGATGGACAATCGAGCCGCGTTGCCAGAGGACCTGTCCTCGTTGATCCTTCGCGAGGCCCTCGTCAGCGTGGCGACGGAGAACGTGCCGGGCCGGTCCTACCGGACGTGCGGGATGCGGATCTTCGAGGCCCGACGTTCGGGGGAGAGTCTGGTCCTGGGGTTCGGGCCTCAAGACCTCCAGGTCGCCCGCGTGCCGGTGGATTCGGCGGACGCCGGGACGGGGACGGTCAGGACAAAGGCGCACCTGCCGCTGGCGGGCGTGGGCTACTACGACGGGGCCTACGCGACGGACGGGGACGGCAGGGTCGCCACGCGGGTGGCGAAGGTGGAGCCGAACGGGACCGTTCACCTGTCGGGCGATGTGAAGGCATTTGAGGGGAAAGAGTTGAGGGTCTTCGAGGTCGGGCCAGGGGACCTCATTCGGATCAGCGCGGCAGGGCAGTGGGAAAAGACGTGAAGGAAGAACCACGACGGGAGGAGGCTGCCATGAAACCGTTCAATCTCTGCGGCATTTCGTTCATGCCCGAACTCTGGAAGCCCAGGCAGAACCTGAAGACGCTCCTGGGCCACATCGACGAGGCCGCCGCAGGCGGGGCGGAGGTCATCGCCACCTGCGAGGGCGTGCTCGACGGCTACATCACGCGGGACCTGCCCAAAAATCGCATCCGTCCCGAAGACCGGACGAGCAAAGGCTACGCGCAGCGCGTGGCGCGGTTCCGGAAGCGCCAGGAGGCCCTGGCCGCCGAAATCAAGGCCGACGCGATCCCCAGGCTCCAGAAAAAGGCCGCCCAGCACGGCGTCACCCTCTTCGTCAACACCCTCGACCTGCGCCGCAGGGGCGCGGTCTACAACACCACGTTCGTCATCGACCCGCAGGGCCGGATCGTCGGGACCTACGACAAGATCCACGCGGCGTTCGAGGTCGTCAACCGGCTCGGCAAGGGCTACCCGATCTTCGACACCCCCTGCGCCCCCATCGGCGTCCTGGTCTGCGCGGACCGGCAGTTTCCCGAGACCGCCCGGGCCGTGGCCCTCAACGGGGCCGCCGTGCTCATCATCAACTCCTACGGCATGTGGGGCCAGGGCGAAAACGAGCGGTTCATCCGCCAGCGCGCTTACGAGAACGGCCTCTTCCTGCTCTTCTGCCATCCGCGAGAGACCGTCCTCTGCTCGCCCGAGGGGCGCATCATCGGCGCGACGTGCGGCTGGGAGAATGTGATGATCCGGCGCATCGACCCTGAAAAGGCCGTCGGAAGAGGCGTGTTCGGGAACCGGGAAATGGCGGAGACCTACGCCGTCATCGGCGACCCGGAGGCCTACGTGCGGCGGGAGAAGCGGAAGAGGAGGGCATGACAGGCCGTAGGGGCGGGTCCGGGCCGCTGCTTGAAAATCGGGGCAAACGCCCCTGCGTCACATTTCCGAAGGAGGATGCTTTGTCCATAGACAGCGCGAAGAAGGCCCCCGACTGGGTCTGTGTCACCCCTGAGGCGCCCTGGCAGGCGCGGGATTCTCAGGGATACGTGGTCTATGACGACCACATGTGGATTCTGGGCGGATGGTTCACGCCCAAGACCCCCAACCCGCGCGACGTCTGGAAATCGCCCGACGGCAGGAACTGGACCCGCGCCGTGGAGGTCGCCCCGTGGGTGCACGGCGACCTCCCCGCGACCATGGTCTACAAAGGCCGGATGTGGCTGATGGGCGGGCGCAGGCTGCCCGGCGCCGAGAACAGCAACAGGGTCTGGTCATCCACGGACGGCGCCGGGTGGACCCTGGAGTCCGACGGGGCGGGCTGGTGCCCCCGCGTGTGCCACTCCTGCGCCGTGTTCAGGGACCGGATGTGGATCATGGGCGGCACGGAGAACTTTTACGAGGACAACGACCGGACGCTCAAGAACGACGTCTGGTCTTCCACCGACGGCAGGGCGTGGACGCTGGAAACGGAGAATGCCGGCTGGTCCAGGCGCAGGGACGCCCAGGTCACCGTGTTCGACGGCAGGCTCTGGATCATGGGGGGCGGACACTGGACCCCCGAGAACATCCCGCGCAACGACGTCTGGTGTTCGGCGGACGGAGTGAACTGGACGCAGGTGACCGGGGCCGCGCCCTGGAAGCCGCGCATGTGGTTCTCTCTGGTCGTGTACAGGGGCCGGATGTGGATGTTCGGCGGCTGGTCCCGGGCCACCGGCAACTTCAACGACGTCTGGTGCACGAAAGACGGAGAAAACTGGTCCGAGCTGAAGTCCGACGTGATCTGGAAACAGCGCCACGCGCAGTCGGCCTACGTGTTCCGGGACAAAATCTGGCTGGCGGGGGGCCACGCCGAGCCCCTCAACAGCGAGGTCTGGTCCCTGGAGATCCCGGAGGACTGGTTCGGGGACCGCTGATGGAGAATCCAAAGTGAATCCAGACGTGTCAAAGCACGGGTCCGGAGGACAGGGGTGGACCCACCCCGCAGGATTTCTGGACGTGGCGACGATTGAGGAGATGAGGCGGAAGGCCGCGTCCCTGAAATGGGCGCGGAAGGTCGTGGAGGACCTGAGCGCGGGCGTCCGGCCCTGGCTGGACCAGCCGCTCGAGCGGATCGAGGCGTTGTTGCCCAAACGGAAGATGCAGGTCTACTGGCTGCTGATCTGCCCGGAGTGCCGGGAGCGCCTGCCGTTCGACCCCTTCAACGACAGGGACGTCGTCTGCCGCCCGTGCGGCAAGACCTTCTCCCTCGATCAGCGCTCCCCGGCGACGTATGCAGCCTACGCCGGCGCCCTCTACGAGGGGTGGGGCTGTTCCTTCCTGATGGCCGCGGCGGACCGGGCCGAGGACCTGGCCCTCCTGCACGCCCTGGGCGCGGATCGGTCTTATGCGGAGCGGAGCGCCGGCATCCTGAAGCTGTTCGCCAGGCACATCCGACCGCTCCCGGTCCTGGGGAAGGGCACGCAGCGCGTCATCTGGACCTACAACATGGAGGGCGACTGCAAGCTCGTGCTGAGCCTTTCGGCGGCCTACGAACTCCTCCGGAACGTCGCCGGGCTTTTCAGCCCGGAGGAACACGGCGAGATCCAGCGCGGCCTGTTCAGGCACTGGACCGACTCCGTGTTCCGCGTCGAGGAGGACAGCAGCCCCAACCACAACGGCATGTTCAACTACCTGAGCGCGGTGGCGATGGCCGGCTGCGCCTTCGAGGACACGGACTACGTGGACTGGGCCTTCGGCCGCCGCGCCTACTCCCCTGAGCAGCGCCCGAACCACCGGAGCATGGCGTGGCTGACGGACCGCAACTACCGGCCCGACGGCGCCTTCTGGGGCCTGTGCAGCGCCTACCACCTCTACGCCATCGGCCCCAACTGCCGGGCGCTCGTCCTCAGCCACCGGCTCTCGCGCCAGATGCCCGGCCTCTTCCCGCCGGAAATCTACGACGACCTCAGCCCTCAGAACCCGAGAGAGCGCGCGATGCGCCGGGCGATCCGGTGGTTCACCGCCCAGGCGTTCCCGGACCTCACCCTGGCCCCCTGCGGCGACATGGGCGGGCGCGTCAGCCTGGCGACCTATTCATTGACGGCGGAGATCGGCTACCGCTACCTGAGCGTCTCGGAGGCAGGTTCCTACCGCTCCCTCCGGGAGGGCGACCGGGGGATGATCGGGCTCGTGTACGGAGCCGACACCATCGAAGAGAAACCCGCGCCATGCCACAGCGCCCGCCTTTCGAGCGGCTACGTGGCGCTGAAGCGGGAGGCGAACGGGAACCGCCTCTACGCCGGGTTGAACGCCCTGCGGCCCGGCGAGGGCCACCAGCACGGAGACCAGCTCAACCTCCTCACCTACTCGCGGGACCGGATGCTCACCGGCGAGAAGCGGACGCGCTACGAAGACACGGACCAGCGCGTCTACAGCGGGGCCTCCTACGCCCACAACACGGTGACGGTGGACGAGACCACCCAGGTTCATAGCAACTACCTCAAGGACGACCGCATCTCGCGCGTCGAGACCTTCGTGGACCTCCCGGCGGCGCAGGTGGCCGAGGCCCACGGGGACCGGGTCTACGGGCAGACGCGCCTCTACCGCCGCCTCCTCTGCCAGTTCGACGAATACCTGCTCGACCTCTTCCTGGTGGAGGGGGGATCGATCCACGACTGGTTCTACCACGGCGTCGGGGAAGAGCCTGCGCTCTCGATCCCGATGGAAGCGCGCACCGGCTTCGAGCCGGCGCTCTACGTGATGCGGGGCGGCCCGGACTACAGGACGGGCGCGGCGGACCACACGTTCACGGCCACATGGCGACTCCCCGCCGAGCCGGATTCCGAGTTCCCCGGCCGGCGGCGGGACGTGTCCTCCCGCGTGACCGTGGCGGGTGCGCCGGGACAGACCGCCTTCGTCCTGAACACCTTCCCCGACCCCGGCGCGCACAGCCTGATGGTGAGGCGCGTGGGCACGACAACTCCCTTCGTGGCCGTTCACGAGGCCTTCTTTGATGCGCCCGCAGCCGTCGGCCTGCGGATGCTTCCGGGGGATGCGGCGGCGGCTGTGGAGGTCGCGCACGCGGACGGGGGGCGGCGGACGGCGTTCTACGAATCCGGTTCGGGTCCGGCGGGCTGGGGGCTGAAGGGGAGCTTCGGCGTCGTGGAGTTCGACCCCCGCGGACGGCTGCGCAGCCTCACGCTCGTGCGCGGCACGGAGCTGTCCTGCGAGGGCCTTCACCTCCGCGCGGACCGGGAGGTCTCCCTGTCGCTGACGTGCGACGGAGCGGGCGCGCGCCTGATCTCCTCCCCGCCCGTGGGCTACGAGACGCTGGACGGGCTGCCGGTCTACGCGGCAGGGCAGGACGCCGACATATGGATCGCCGTCTCCGGGGCGTCCTCGCCGACGGGCCGGGAGGTCCGGGAGCGACATGTCCGCCTTCCCGGCCAGATGGCAGAGGGGCCGGTTCCTGTGGACATCCGGTGGTGATTAGCATCCAGAAGAGGATGAATTCTATGCAAGACACCGCCTGGGCGCGCGTGGTCGAGGACGACCGCGCCATCAGGGTTGAGACCGACAGGCTCGAGGCCGTGATTCCCAAGAGAAACCCCAAACAGTGGATGACCGGCATCGAAAAAGGCTCATTTCTGGACAAAGCCACCGGCTTCCGGGAAATTGGCGACGGACTGATGGTCGTGGACTGGCTCATGGAGGCGGGCAGCGACGAGGCCTATGGCGACCAGGTGGCCGCCCCGGACGGGCACGGCGTCGGCCGATACCTCTGGCACGAAAACGAGACCGACCCGGCGCGTCGGTCCTACGCCCTCACCTGCCACGGCAGCAGCCACCGCAAGCGCGTGGTCGAGGGCCCGCAGCTCTGCCACCGGATGAAACCCGTGCAGCCGGAGGTCATCCAGGGGGCGGACTTCCTCGCGGTCAGGACCAACTATCAGTACGAATACGCCGCCCCCGGCCGCAGGCCCGGATCGCGCTGGACGCAGACGGTCGTGTTTCCCAGGGGCGAGCGATTCTTCGTGTTGATGGACCGGATCGACAGCGTCAACGATTCGGAGGAGATGTTCCTCCGCAACGACACGCCCGGATGCATCCGCCACGAGAGGGGCGACACGTTCAGCGAGGTCTACCTCAGCTACCTGGGCGGCCCCAACGGGGTGCGCATCCCCTCCAGCGAGTTCTTCACCCCGTTCCCGCCGGACCTGAAGTTCGGCTACCGCCGCGACCTGAACCGGACGCCGGAGCGGTTCATCCGCGCGTACCGCCTGCGGGACCGGAAGACGGGCGAGGACGGCCCCTGGCTGGCCGGTCTCACCCTCGAACCCTCCGTGGTCTACGAGACGTGGTGCAGCCAGCGGACCGGGGACATCATCGTCATGATCGAGGAAGTCCACGGCAGGCCGGTGAGAGCGGGCGACTCCTTCAGCGCGGCCCACATCGTGGGCTACTTCGACGGCATCGAGGACATGCACAGGGTGTACGACCGGCACAGGGGCCACACCGCGCTGACCGTGGACGCGTCCGGGTGGCGTCTCGCGAAGGGGAACTCCAAACCCTAACCAACAAGGAGCACGCGATGTCCGAAGTCCTTCTGCCCACCACCAACGCCGACGGCCTGCCGGTGACGCCGATGAGCGCCGCCCAGAAATACCTCTTCGACGTAAAGGGCTGGATCTGCCTGCCCGGCTTGCTCAGCGAGGAGCAGCTATCGTCGGTGCGGGCCCACCAGATGAAGTTCCTCTACGAGCGCGACTCCCTGCCCCCCGGGCACCGCGACAACCACGGCGGGCCATCCCAGATTCTGCTGGACCACCCGGCGGTGGTCGGCGTGCTCAACGCCGTCCTCTCCCACCAGGCCCTGGCCTCCGAGGAGTGCTACGGCTTCCGCTACGACCACACCTACACCAGCCACCGCAAGGCCGGCCACGACAACTGGCGTCCGCACGGCGGGGGCGGGTACTTCAACTTCTGCGGCAACTCCCACATCTACCAGATGCTGCCCGGCCGCGTGCACTCGGGCCTGACCCGGGTGGTGTGGGAACTCAACGAGGTGGGGCCGGGCGACGGCGTGACCGTGTTCCTTTCGGGCAGCCACAAGGCCGCCTTCCCCCGGCCCGAGGAGCTGAGCGGCAGGGACAGCCCCCTGTGGGAGACCTACACCTGCCCGGCCGGCTCGGCGGTGATCTTCACCGAGGCCCTCTGCCACTCGGGCACGCGCTGGAACAACCCGGACCGGGACCGCCTGAGCCTCTTCACCTGTTACAACACGGTCAACTCAAAGTGGGGCAAGGGCTGCCCGGCCGACGAGGTGATCGCCGCCCTGGCCCCCAAGCGGCGGACGCTGTTCCGGGGGGCATGGCACGGCATGACCGAGGTGCCTAAAATCAACAAATATTACGACGAGGCCAACCGGGCGGTCTGAGATGGAGGTCGGTTTTGAGCGCTTTTCATGAGCAGTTTGAGGAGCAGGGCTACACCATCATAAGGGGAATCCTTGCGCCCTCCGTTCTAATGGCCGTTCGCAGGGAGCTTGACCACCTTGTCGGCCTGACGGCCGAGAGACGGGTCGCGGAGGGCAGGGTCCCCCATCGCTTTGAAAACGAGCCCTTCGAGACGCGGCTCTACCGGCTCTACGAAGGCCACATGGACGACGCGCCCACGCAGTTTCGGCCCGAGCTGCACCTGCGCGGCATGTTCGACCTCTTCTTCAACCCGCAGGCCCTCGACCTTGTCGAGCAGTTTCTGGGGCCTGAGATACGGCTGTACCCCAACTATACGGTCCGCCCGAAATTTCCCGAATGGAAGGGCACGGAGGTCCTCTGGCATCAGGACGGCGGCTACACCGCCCCCGGCGCGCAGGGCGTCGGCGACCTGCGCATGGTCAATGTGTGGGCCCCGCTCGTGCCCGCCCGCGAGGCCAACGGGTGCATGCAGTTTGCCCCCGGCACGCATCGTCTGGGCGTTGTCCCCCACGAGACAAGGCCATATTACCTGGAGGTCTCTTCGGACTACCTGAGCCGTTACGCGCAACACCCTGTGTCCATCGAACTCGACCCCGGCGACCTGGTCCTGTTCCACAACCTGCTGTTCCACCGCGGGCTGCCCAATCGCTCCGGGGCCATTCGATGGAGCTGCGACTGGCGCTACCAGGACGCCAACCAGCCCACCATGCGCGCGGAGAAGGGTCATCTTGCCCGAAGCCGGAAGCACCCGGACCTGGTGGTCAGAGACGCCTCGGACTGGGCAGGTCGTCGGTTCGAGTAATCCCGAGTGTGAACGACGCCCATTCCGATGACCCGAATGGAGAGGCTTATGAAACGGACGCTGTACAGGCCGCGCGACGTGGAGAACGCCCGCCGGAACGCCGAGCGGTACGGATGGGCGCGCGACATCGTGGAGGGCTGGAAGCGGGATGCGGAGTACGCCCTGGGCAAGGATCGGGCGTTCTTCGACGCGCTGATTCCAGCATTGACTCCCGGGACGCGCTACGGCCAGAGTTGTCCCCATTGTGTGGGCAAGCAGTCCCTGATGGGCACATCGCCCTTCGACTGGCAGGTCACCGACCCCGACCGGATCACGTGCCAGGCGTGCGGCGCCGTGTACCCGAACGACCGGTACCCCGAGACCGGGGTGCTGGAGTGCCCCCGCATGGGGCAGACCTTCACCTACTACGAGACCCCTGAAGAACGGGCCCATCCGGAGGACCGCGCGCGTTACGCCCTCCGGTGGCTTGGCGACCGGCCCGAGATGACGAGCTTCTCGGGCGTGATCCGGGACCGCAAGGTGAGGTGGGCCGGCGGACAGCTCATCCGGCTGGCCAGGCTCTACGCGCTCCACGGAGATGTGGCGTGCGCGGAGCGAGCGGCCTGGATCCTGGACCGCTTCGCGCGGGTCTTCCCCAGGTACCTCTTCCACTCCTATGACGGCAGCTACGCGGACTGGCCGCCCGTCGAGGTCGCCGAGAACATGGGCCGGCACGGCGGCGGCGGTCGCCTCCCGAAGGACGCGGTATGCCACTCGTACGGCCTGAACCAGCACGAGGACCACGCGACCCTGTTCAACGGCTTCTGGGGCGCCGGCCGCCTGGACACCCACGGCAAGGGCAGCGGCGCGGGCCTGCTGCTCGACATGACGGTGGCCTATGACCTGATCCGCGAGGCGCGGTACCCGGACGGACGGCCGGTGGTGGACGACGAGATGGGCCGCCGGATCGTGGACGACCTGCTCGTGCCCGGGTGCGTGGACACGGAACACTGGGACAACCTCACGAACCTGGGCGTGGTCACCTTCTCCCTGTCCGCGGCGGTCGGCCTGCTTCTGGACCAGCCTCACCGGGTGCGGCGGGCGGTGGACGGCTTCAACCGGATCCTGGACCAGCGCTACCATTTCGACGGGTTCTACACGGAGACGCCGGCGTACGCGATCACGAACTTCTCCACCCTGCGCGAGCTGCCGGACCTGCTGCTGGGGTACAGCGATCCGCCCGGCTACCAGCCCAAAGAAGGCCCTCGGATCGAAGGCCTGAACCCCTTCGCCGTCGGGCATTTCAACCTGGCGATGCTGTCCATGGTCCGGATGCTGGCCCCGGGGAACCGGCTGCCCGTCATCGGAGACACGCACTACGACACGGGGGCGAACGTCTCATTCGTGGAGGTCCTGGCCGCCCGGCTGGGCGGTCCGTATGCGGGCCTGCTGGAGGCGATCCAGGGCGCGGGACTGTCGGAGAAGGGGAGCGAATACGCCCTCTGGTTCCGGCCGGCGGACCTGAGGACCGAAGGGCCCGTGAGCCTGCCGCTCAGGTCCGAGTGGTGGCCCGGATGGCACGTGGGCGTGCTGCGCGGCGGGCGCGGCTCGAACGACACGGCCCTCTACTTCAACGGGAACGAGAACCGGCGGACCCTCCACACCACGCACCGGCACCGGGACGTGCTGAGCATCAGCGTCTATGCCTTCGGGCAGGAGCTGGCGTCGGACCGGGGTTACTTTTCCGGCAGCTCGCAACTGACGCCGGACGGCCGGCCCGGGCAGATGTGGACGAACAACACGCTCTCGCACAACCTGGTGGTGGTCGATGCGGAGCAGCAGGCGGCGGAGGGCTGCGGGTCGGACCTGGAGCTGTTCGGCGTCGCCCCGGGGATCGAGGTGGCGCAGGCCCGCGGCACGGCCGTGTACCCGCAGTGCGAGACCTACCGTCGGACCTGCGCCCTCATCCCCACGCCCGACGGGGGGAACTACATCGTGGACCTGTTCCGCGTGAAGGGCGGGAAGACCCACCAGTACGGCTTCCACTGCCTGGGATCCCTGAAGCGCGTTGCGCCGGACCAGCCGGCGCCGCAGCCCGCGCAACTGCCCGAGGCCTGGAGCAAGTGGGTGGACAACCCCCGGGCCGTGGTCCCGGAGACGCCGGCCACGTTCACCTGGCAGGCCGGGGACGTGAACCTGGACCTGATGCTGCTGAACAGCCGGGACACGGTGGACCGGGTCGTGATCGTGGATGCCCCGGCGTGGCGGTCCGCGTCGCTGGAGGAGTTCGCGAAGCCCCCGATCCAGCAAATCCTGGCCGAGCACGCGGCAGCGTCGGACGGGGCCGACCTCACCACCCAGTACGCGGCCGTGATCGTGCCCTACAAAGGCTTGGCCTCCCCGGTGCGCTCCGCCCGGCTGCTGGTGAACGACCCGGCCAGCGGCGTCGTGGCCGTGGAGGTCCGGTTCGACGGCCGGACCGACGTCGTCATCTCGACGCCAGACCAGGTCAGTCGGCAATACGGCCCGGTCACCGCGGCCGGCGCCTTCGCGTTCGCGTCGCTGGACGGACAGGACCGCGCCGTGCGGGGGTACCTGCTGAACGGCGTGTCGCTGAGGTGCGGGGATCTGGAGATCAACCTGCCCGAGGCGGCGACCACGCTCCCGGTTCGGTCCGTGTCCGACCGGACGATCCACCTGGCCGCGCCGGCGCCCGAGGGGCTGGCCGCGCCGGGCACGTACCTGCTGGCCCGGGGGCCCGTGCGCCGCTACCAGGACACGCAGACACCCTGCCCGGTGACGGGGTTCGAGGTCGAATCGCGGTCCGCGGACGCCATCACGGTCCGCGACTACCCGCCCTTCGATTGCGCGGAGATCACGCTGCTGAACTCGAGCTGGGTCGAGCG
>CAYRZX010000137.1:0-17048 GCA_964428665.1 uncultured Gemmatimonas sp. | reverse complement strand
TCGTCCGCAGGGGGCGCCTCCCGGCCCAGCGCAGCCCCGCAGGCGTTGCAGAACCGCGCCCCCGCCGGGTTGTCCTGATGGCACTTTGGGCAGAGCATAGAGCTGGTTGTTTCCCGGTCACGGAAGGGTCCCTGACCGTACTTATTTGGTTGATCTTATCGCTGAGTCCGCCTCCCCACCCTTCCCGTTGCTCCGCAGGCCCCCTTTTCTTTGCTCGCCCAAAGAAAAGGGGGAAAAAGAAAAGGCGCTCGCTCAGGCGCCGCGAGGGGCTATAGCGCGGCGTAAATGCTCCACCTGTCGGATCAGAAGAATTGATAGCCACTACGGGGGCGTTGCATCCAAGGGGCCGTTATCGAGGGGGATTCCGACGCCGCGCTGCCTTAGAGTCGGGCCAGGCAAGAAGCTATAGAACCGATTTAATCTTTAAATGTCGTTTAGCCCGGCGCAGCCGGGCTTCTCATTAGTAGCGCGGGAATTCATTCCCGCGCCCGCCGCGACGCGTGTTGTTGCCAGGCTCAGGTGTGGATAGCCGTCTCCCGCAGCCGCCGTCCGATCTCCTCGTTGGACATCCCCCGGAACCGCTCCGGGAGCAGCCGTCGCGAGGAGCAGTAATAGACGGCCAGGAGCGTCATATACGCGATCGTCCCCTCGTCCCGCGTCGGGATGTAGTCCTGCGCCGCGGCCCGCAGGTCCTCCTCCGTGACCGTCGAGCGCCCTTGCTCGTCGGCGATCTGCGCGGCCAGCAGGACAACGGCCTCCAGGTCGGCCCCGGAGGCCCCCTTCGTCCGCTCCGTCACCGGCGAGAGATCCGCGGCCTGCAGGGCGACCCCGTTCTTCTCCGCCATTTTTCGGAGGATGGCCTCCTGCTCCTCCGGCGTCTCCGGCAGGAAGAACGGGACCTTCAGGTCGATCCGGCCTGCCCGGAAGATGTCCGGGTCCACCCGGTCGGGGCGGTTGGACATGACTAAGAGAATGATCCGCCCCCGGTGCGACGTGTCGCTCATGAACTCCTTCAGCCGGGCGTAGATTCGGCTGCTCGTCCCGCTGTCCCCCTCCGAGCGCCCCCCTGTCATGGACCGGTCGATCTCGTCCATCACCAGCACGACCGGGCCGAGCGCCTCCACCACGTCCAGAACCTTCTCCAAGTTCCCCTCGCTCGCCCCCACCCACCGCTCGTAGAGGTTCCGGAACTTCACGCACGCCATCCCGCACTCCCCGGCGAAGGCCGTGGCCGTGAACGTCTTGGCCGTGCCCATCGGCCCGAGGAAGGCGATCCCCATCGGCACGCGCGCCCGCGCCCCCTCCCGGACGTTCTGGACGACCTGCCGGAGGGCCCGCTTCGCCTCCTCCATCCCGGCCACCGCGTCCAGCCCGTAGGCCGGGCTGACCAGCTCCACCAGCCCCCCGCACTCCCCCTCGATGATCGCCTTTTTCTGCCCGGCGATGTCGGCCAGCCGGACCGGCTTTCCATCCCCCTTCGCCTCCCTGAAGAGGTGGAGGAGATGCAGCCGCATCAGCCCCGCCGTGGCCTCCGCGAGCTGCGCCGGGGTCCCGTCTGCCAGCGTCGCCTCCGGGAACGCCTTCAGGAGATGCTCGATGAAGGCGAGTCGCTCCCCCTGGTCCGGCAGGGGCGCCCGAACGGCCCGGACCTGCGGAGAGCGGCGAACCCCGTCCGCCACGTCGGAGGCGTGCTGGGCGGTGAGGAGGATGATCGTGTCGGACTGGAGGATTTGGGGGTCGAGCGCCCAGCGCTGGAGGGTGGTGGCGTTCACCCGGTCGGAGGCGCTCAGGAAGGCGGGGGAGAGACTGACCGGGGCGATCCGATCCGCGTAGTCGATCAGGATCGCCGCGTTCTGATTCGCGGCCCGGATGAACCGTTCGAGGAGGAGAAGGACATCTTCGGGCGCTCTCGGGAGCGCCCCCTTTCGCGCCCGCCCGACCCCGGCCAGGAACCGCCGCTCCGAGGCCGCGTCCGGGAACGTCAGCCCCTCGCTGATGTTGTAGAAGACCACGGTCTCCTTGATGCCCAGCAGCGCCCGGCGCAGGAACTCCCGGAGCGTCAGGGCCTCCCCCTTGTAGAGGACCAGGTCAAAGACGTTGGAATGAAGCAGAAAGAGGCTCGCCGCCCCGGAGAGATAGGCGTCCGCCATCTCCCGTGCCCAGGCAGGCAGGGCCTCTCTGTCGATCGTCTTCACGATAGATCACCCCAGCGACGCAGCGCTGCTCAGTTCCCCCAGGACCTTCCGCACGGACGTCATGTCCACGCTGATCTTCTTGATCGCCTCCTCCGTCTCGCCCACGTTCGTGATCAGCCTGTCGATCTCCGAAGAGATCAGGCCCGCCTCCTCCTCGGCGGTGAAGCCGAGCGTCAGGATCTGGTCGTTCAACAGACGGAAGGCGTCGGCGATCGCCTTCTGCTGGGAGGTCACCACCTCCACGTAGTCTCGAATCTGACCCAATCGCTCCAGCCGCTTCTCCAGGATCTCCACGTTCTGCTGCTTCGACGCCTGGGCCCTGGGCGACGCGTTCGGGATCTCCCTCCTCAGCCGCCGGATGTCCTCCTCAATGACCCTGATATCCGTCTCCCCGAGGTAGCGCACGCACTCCGCCCGGATCAGACCCATCCGGAGATAGGCCTCGGTCAACTGGTCCAGACGCCCCAGGGCCTCCAGGACCAGGCCCGCCGCCTCCCCGTGTCGCCCGGAGTGGTCCACGATCCCCTGTTTGAGGCGCTTCAGCTCCTCGTAGGTCTCCCGGTCCCGGCTGCTGAGCCCCTTGATCACCTGCTCCCTGGCGCGCTCCTGGGCCTCCTTCTTTCGGATCGCCTCCTCAAGGTGGACCTTGCGCTGGAACCACTTCGCCCCCGGCACGGTCAGGAGATAGATCCCCTCCAGCGCCCCGACCGTCGGGAGAAGCAGCGGGAGCAGGTCCGGGTTGAGCAGGCCCAGCAGCCCCATGCCGCCCAGAAAGAGGACATTGTAGGCGTTGCGAAACGCCGCGCGCAGGTAGTTCGGCTCGGCCATGTGTCTATTCCCCGATGCGGTCGAACAGATATGCCTCCAGCTCCACGAACTTCTCCGTGTGCCGGAGCTTCGGGTCCCTCGGCCGCGCAAACGGGACCCGGAGCTCCTCCACCACCCTCGTGGGCCGCGGGCTCATGACCAGAATCCGGTCGGCCAGCAGGAGGGCCTCCCCGATGTCGTGGGTGACGAACAGGATCGTGCTCGCGTGCCGCTCCCAGATGTCTAACAGAAGCCGCTGCATGCCCAGCCGCGTCTGCGCGTCCAGCGCCCCGAACGGCTCGTCCATCAGGATCATCTTCGGGTTGGCCGCCAGGGTCCTGGCGATGGCCACCCGCTGCTTCTGCCCCCCCGACAGCTTCGTCGGGTAGGCCTCCTCGAACCCCCCCAGCCCGACCTCCTGGATCATTTTCCGGGCGACCCTCTCCCGCTCCCCCTTCGGCGCCCCCTGGATCTTCAGGCCATAGGAGACGTTCTGAAGCACCGTCATCCAGTCGAACGACGTATACGCCTGGAACACCATCCCGCGCTCCCGCCCCGTCCCGGTGATCAACGCGCCGTCCAGCGCGATCGTCCCCCGGTCCGGGGGAACCAGCCCCGCCACCATCCTGAGGACCGTGGACTTCCCGCACCCCGACGGGCCTAAGAGCACGAAGAACTCCCCGATGTCCTGCCCCGTCCCCAGCCGGACCACGTCCTCCACCGTGAAGCTGAGGTCCCGAACGACCTCGATCACGTCCCCCTTCGGCGTGAGGAACGATTTGTGGACCCCGGCGACCTGGAGCCTTAGCTTTGTGGACACGGCGACCTCACGCAGCCCTGTAGGGGAACAATTTCCGATGGAGGGCCTTCAGGAGCGCCCTGAACAGAAAGGTCGCCACCCCGATGACGAAGATCCCGGCGTAGACCCGGTCGAAGTCCAGCACCTTGCGCGCCGCCTCGATCATGGCCCCCACGCCCATCCGGGCGTTCACGATCTCCGCCAGGATCACGTAAGTCCACCCGATGTCGTAGAGGATGATGAAGGCCTCGAAGATGGCCGGGAGGGAGGCCCCGAACAGGAGCAGGAGCGCCTGCGCCCGGCCCGCCCCCAGCGTGTACGCGGTCTCCAGGATCTCATCCGGCACCTGCTCGCACTCGTCCACCACGATCGAGATCAGGTAGGGGACCATCCCGATCAGCAGGAACGCCACCTTCATCCCCTCCTCGATCCCGAAGAGGCCGATCAGGGCCGGGAGGAACGCCGTGATCGGCATGGCCCTCATAAAGGCGACGACCGGGAAGAAGAAGGCGCGGACCGCGCCGAAGCTCCCCATCAGGATGCCCAGGGGGATGGAGACCAGGGCGGCGACCACGAACGCCTGAAAGATCCGCCACCAGCTCACGGCGATGTTTCCGAGCAGGTTGTAGTCGCTGGCGAGATACACAAACGCCCTGGCCACGTCCATCGGGCGGGGGAGGGACATGGGCGGGAGGAGCCGGAGGCCGGTGACACCCAGCCAGAGGGCCAGGATCACGGCCCAGACAGCGACGCTCAGGCCGATCGCCAGCTTGCGAGGGACCCTGCCGCGAATCTTCCAGAGGGACATAAACAAAAGGATGAAGTCAGGACGATGAACAAAGATAACGATGAACGATGAACGATGAACGATGAACGATGAACAAAACAGATCTATGCTTTTACTTCAGCGTTCATCATTCTGCGTTCTGCGTTGCTTTATCTCGCCGGATTCGGATAGACCTTGATGTCCGTCCGCCGGTTGAGCGCCCGCCCGTCCTCCGAGTCGTTGGACGCCACGGGCTGGTCAGGGCCGTTCCCGAACGCCCGCATCCGGCCCTCCGGGAACCCATACTTCTGTTTCAAGAGGTCCTTCACAGCGCCCGCCCTCCGCCTGGACAGGGCGATGTTGTAGTCCCGCGCCCCCTGATCGTCCGTGTTGCCGACGATGTCCACCACCGTGTTGTGATACGCCTGCATCATCCTCCCGATCTCGTCCACGACCACCCGCGAGGTGGGGTTGATCTCCGCGGAGTTGGTGGTGAAATAGATCGTCTTCTGCTGCGTCATCAGCGGCTCCTGCCCCGGCCTGGGCGGCGCGTAGGTCGTCTCCGCCATCTTGACAGGCCCCGGATAGTAAGACCGGAGGGACTCGAGGGCGCGGGTGTCCTGGGCCTTCCGGAAGTCGCTGATCCCGCCGATCACGGCCTGATCCTTCCAGTTCGACTGCGCCAGCTCGAAGATGTTCCCGAAGTCGTTCACCTTGCCCCCGAGGCCAAAGAAGACCAGGTTCTCGTTGTAGTCCCCCAGCACGACCCCTTCGAGCATCGCCTGCGCCAGGTCCGCCGGGATGTTGAACTCCTTCACGTCCCCGATCAGCCGGTGGGCCGCCGCCGGGTTCTTTTTGATGTATTCGACCCCCTCCAGCCACGCGTGCGCGAACTTTGCCAGGTCCTCCGGGTATTTGCTGGCGAACGCATCGCTCACGACCAGGATGTCCGCGATCAGCCGGTCTGCGGTCCGCGTGTCTAAGATCTTTTTGGACCCCGGCCGCTTGTTCATCGCATCGGTCATGTCGGGGTCCCACGCGACCGCAGCGTCCACCTTCTCCTGCGCGAAACTCAGGGCCGACTCGATCCCGTCGTTGGTCACGACCGCGTGCTTCACGATCCAGTCGATCTGCGTGGGTGACAGGCTGGAGTGCTTGAGGGCGTCCAGGAGCAGGGTGTGGGAGGGGGTGTACGGAGGATAAGCCACAATCTTGCCCGCCAGGTCCTCGATCGAGCGGATCCCCGGCTTGGCGATGATCCCGTCCGCCCCGCGCGACCAGTCCACCATCAGAAAGGCCTTCGACCCGAACCCCTGCCGGGTGAACTGGTAGAAGTCCTTGGCGTAGACATCCACCGTGTAGAGCATCACGTCCACCTTGCCCGTCGCGAAGGCGGACGCCGCGTCCGTCCAGTTGTCGATGATCTTGAACTCCACGTTCAGGCCGTAGCGGTCCACGATGGACCCCTTCTGAGTGGAGAGATTCCCGTTGGCCACCAGCCCCGGGGCGCACCCCACCCAGAGGTTGACCCGCACCCGTATCCGGTCCGCCTTCCCGGCCTGCGCCCCCTGCCCCGCCGTCTGCACGGCCTCTACCTGTACGCTCGCCGTCCCGCCCCCCTCGCGCCCGATGAGACGGTTGATGCGCCCCCAGTTGAGATAGACCGTCGCCCCGATGACCCCGAGCAGCAGGAGAACCCCGAAGGCCTTGACGCCGGGCCGGATCTCCAGCTTTCCGCCGCCCTCTGTTCCGTAGTCCGCCATGCCAGCCCCCTCGCGGTAAATGTATAGCTTTTCACTATTCCTGTGCAGGGAGCCATATCGAGAGCCTGATTAAAAAATCGCTGCGGCTCCGGCCCTCACCCCGGCCCGCTGCGCGGTCCACCCCTCTCCCGTGTACGGGAGAGGGGAAGCCGAGCGCCAGCGAGGCGGGGTGAGGGCCTGTGCGACAGGCGACATCGTTCCATGCACAAGATTTATGAAAAGTTATTTAGATGTCAGGTGTTCTGCTCCCCGAGCGTCTTCTGCTGCGCCGCCTGCGCCTGCGCCTCCTGCGACGACGACGCTGCCTGTCCGGCCTGCGCCCCTTTCACCAGCTCCGCAAACCTGGCCTTCGCCGCAGCCGGGGCCGCATCTCGCCGGAGCCGGGCGAGCTGCCGGTCCACGTCTGTCTCTCCAAGCTCTTTGGAGACCACCGCCTCTCCGTGCAGCTTCGACAGGCCCTCCCGGACATTGTCGAGCGCGGCCAGCTCGGGCTCCACGGACAGCCCGGCGATCTCGTTCTCGATCCGGATGCGTTCCTTGTCGCTGGTCGCCCGGGCGAGCGCCCGCTCCTTCTCCATCTTCAGGGTATTGATACTCCCCTGCATCTCGATCATGAGGCCCTTGTAGTCCTCCACCTCCTTCACCGATTGCTCGAGGTCGGCCTTCAGCCGGTCGATCTCGTCCTCAAGCTGTTCCTTCTTCTGGAGGAGGATGGGGCCGAGCTGGGTGTTGTTCGAGGCGACCGCCCCTTCCAGATCGCTCCGGGTCTGTTTATAGTTCCGCTTCGCCGCCTCAAGCTCCATGGCGAGTCTCTCGCGGCGGGCCACGAGCGCCCCCACCGACCGCTTGAGCTGATGGAAGCTCTCCACCTTCTTCTCGATCGCCGATTCATAGACCGCCTCGGCGTGCTCCACCTCCATCTCCTTGACGTTCTTGAAGAGGATCGCCCTGAAAAGATTCCACGCGCGGCTCCAGAGGCCCATTCAGAATCACCCCTTTCGGTAGTTACGGCGTCGTCTTCGGGTCGTTCGACGCGAGAAACCGGATCAGGTCGGCGTACTTCTCCATCTCCGCCTGACACCTTCGGTTGACGGCGTCCTGGAGCGCCATCCGCTCCTGCGCCTCCTTCTTTTTCTCCTCGATCTGCCTCGTCAACTCGGCGATCTCCGCGTTGGCCCGGTCGAGGACCCCCTTCGTCTCCTGCTGGACGGCCTCAAGGTAGGCCTCTATCGCCTCCCCCTTGGCGACCGCATCGGCCACGATCGCCCCTTCTGCGATCCCGAACGTCTTCAGCGCCGCCTCCACGCTCTCCACCTGCACCGTCTGGGGCAGCGCCTCGAAGTTCCGCCTCAGCTCCATCGCCTTCTCCGCCGTGGCGAACGGGGCATCACTCGCAATCCCCGCCGAGCGGAAGACCGCCTGAAAATCCACCTCCCCGTCCGGCGCCGGGACCTCCGCGACAGGCGCGGCGAAGGACACGGGCGGCCTGGCGACCTCCTCCAGAGGGACCGGAGGGTGTGGGGCCTCCTGCGGCCTCGGCTCCGGCGGTTTGAACACCAGGTACTTCAACCTCTCCCTGAACCCCAAGGCATCCCCCTTTCTCCGCGTCTCACCTCTTCTTGACCGTCCGGAGCAGATCGCGCACGACGCCGTGCTTGACGCCCTTTCCGGACGCGGCCTTCGCCTCCCCCTCCACGGCCCCGAACACCTGCCGCACCATCAGCCTGGCCGTGCTCTGGATCATCCGCTGCCCCACGGCGGCCACCGGTCCCCCCACCTGCACGTCCCCGGCGTAGGCCACGAGCGTCCCCCCCTCCTGGGGCGTCAGGTCCACCGCCCCATCCCCCTTCACGAACCCCATCTTCCCCTGGACCTCCACGATCATCCGGTAGTGGGACGGCGGCGTGACCTCCTCCAGCCGGATCTTCCCGGCGTAGCGCCCCCTGATCGCGCCTACGCCCACGCTCAGGGCGATGTCGTAGCGGTTCTCCTCCGTCACCTCCAGCCTCTCGCAGCCCGGCATGCACTTTTTCAGGATGGCCGGGTCCGTGAGCGCCCGGTAGACCCGGTCAGGAGGGGCCTGGATGGTATAGGTGCCTTCGATTTTCATCCGACCCGCTCCACCGCCCGCGCCAGCGCCCGGCGCGTGAGCACCTGCGTCAGGTGCCTCCGGTAGTCGGCGGAGGCGTGGATGTCCTCCTGGAACTCGTCGATCCCCTCGACCGCCAGTCTGGATGCGGTGCGGATGGCCGCCTCGCCCGGCCGCTTCCCCCGGAGGGCCTCCTCCGTGGCGCCGGCCCGGAAGGCCATCTTGGAAGTGCCGGTTACTCCGACGGCCACGGCCGCGCATCTCCCGTCCGGGCTTAGCGTCACCTGCGCGGCCACGCCCACGATGGCGAACCCAGACGCGGCCTGGCGCATCTTGACGTACGCGCTGCCCGAGCGCTCCGGGGCCACGGGGACCCGGACCTGCGTCAGGATCTCGCTCGGCCTCAGGGCGGTCGTCAGCAGGTCCACGAAGAAGCCGGCGGCCTTGATCGTCCGCTTCTTGCTGGGCCCCTGGACCTCTAACTCCGCGTCTAAGGCCAGGATGGCCGCCGGCCAGTCCCCGGCGGGGTCCGCGTGGGCCAGGCTCCCCCCGATCGTCCCCCGGTTGCGGACCTGCGCGTCGCCGATCTCCCCGGCGGTCTCAGGCAGGAGGGGGCACAGCTCCCTGAGCAGGTCTGAGCTTTCGATCTCATAGTGGGTCGCCATCGCCCCGATGGAGACCTTCCCCTTCGACTCCTTGACGGCGTTCAGGCCGGGGATGCGGCCCAGGTCGATGACCACGCCGGGGGCCGCGAGGCGGAGCTTCATCAGCGGGAGCAGGCTGTGCCCGCCAGCCAGCAGCTTGGCGTCCCTCCGCCGGTGCTGCTTGAGCAGGGCCGCGGCCCTGGCGAGCGTCTTGGGAGCATAGTAGTCAAACGCGCTGGGGATCATGTCAGGACCTCCTCGGCTTTTTCCGCATCAATCTCCAGACCTTCTCCGGGCGCAGGGGCATGTCGATGTGGCGCACCCCGAACGGCGCCAGCGCGTCCACCACCGCGTTGACCACCGCCGGGGTGGAGCCGATGGTCCCGGCCTCCCCCACCCCCTTGACCCCGAGGGGGTTGACCGGCGTGGGCGTCACCGTGCTGGCCAGCTCGAACTTCGGGAAGTTGTGCGCCTTCGGCAGGGCGTAGTCCATCAGCGACCCTGTCAGCATCTGCCCGTTCTCGTCGTACACGACCTCCTCATAGAGCGCCTGGCCGAGGCCCTGCGCGATCCCCCCGTGGATCTGCCCCTCCACGATCATCGGGTTGATCACCTGCCCGCAGTCGTCCACGGCCACGTAGCGCCTGACCTCCACCTCGCCCGTGTCCGCGTCCACCTCCACCACGGCCACGTGCGTCCCGAACGGATAGGTGAAATTGGACGGCTCGAAGAAGTGCGTCTCGGCCAGCCCCGGGTCCGTGTCCGGTGGCAGGTTGTTCGCCACGTGCGCGGCCAGGGAGACGTCGGCCAGCGTCACGGACTTCCCCGGATTCCCCCTCACGAAGTACTTCCCGTCCTCCAGGACGATGTCCTGCGGGTTGCCCTCCAGCAGGTGGGCGGCGATCTTGACAACCTTCTCTTTGATCTTCTGCATGGCCAGGACCATCGCCGTGCCCCCCACGGCCGTGGCCCGGCTCCCGAACGTCCCGATCCCGTACTGCACGGCGTCGGTGTCCCCGTGCACGACCCGCACGTCGTCGATGTCCACCCCCAGCCCGTCCGCCACGATCTGCGCGAACGTCGTCTCCTGCCCCTGCCCGTGCGGCGACGCCCCGGTCAGCACCGTCACCTTCCCCGTCGGGTCCACCCGCACGGTCCCGCTCTCCCACCCCCCGGCGGGCATGGCCTTGGAGGGCCCCATCCCGCAGATCTCCACGTACGTGGAGACCCCGATCCCCAGGTAGCGCCCCTGCGCCCGGAGCCGGGCCTGCTCCTCCCGCAGCCCCCGGTAGTCCACGATGGACAGGGCCTTGTCCAGGGCCGCCGGGTAGTCCCCGCTGTCGTAGACGATGGACGTGCCGGTGGTGTAGGGGAACTCCGACGGCGCGATGAAGTTCCTCCGCCGCACCTCCACCGGGTCCATGCCCAGCTCGTCGGCCACGAGGTCCATCATCCGCTCGATCAGGTACGTGGCCTCCGGCCTCCCCGCCCCCCGGTAGGCGTCCGTGGCCATCTTGTTCGTGAAGACGCCGGTCAGCTTCATGGCGACGTTCTGAATTTTGTAACACCCGCAGAGCATCAGCCCGGTGAGCGTGGGGATGGCGGGCGTCAGGAGCTGGTAGTAGGCCCCCACGTCGGCCAGGACCGTGTATCGGATGCCCGTGACCGTCCCGTCGTTCTGGACGGCCATCTCCACCTCCCCCGCCTGGTCCCGGCCGTGAATGGTGTGGAGGATGTTCTCCCGCCGGCCCTCGATCCATTTTACAGGACGCTTGAGCCAGATCGCGAGATGGGCGATCAACCCCTCTTCCGCGTAGACGTTCAGCTTGCTCCCGAACCCCCCGCCCACCTCCGGCGCGATCACCCGCACCCGGTTCTCGGCCATCTTCAGCATCACCGCGAGCTGCGTGCGGAGCAGGTGCGGGATCTGCGTGGACGACCAGACCGTCAGCTGGTCCTCGCCGGGCAGATACTGCGCCAGGACCCCTCGCGGCTCCAGGGCGATGGGGGCCAGGCGCTGCTGGACGAACCGGTGTTTGACGACCCGGTCCGCCCCCCTCAGGGCGCCCTCCACGTCCCCGCCCGCGATCTCCCAGGTGAAGGCCACGTTGTCCTTCCCCTGATCCTCGTGAATGACCGGCGCCCCGCGCCGGAGGGCCTCCTCCCCGGAGGCCACGGTCGGGAGGGGGTCGTAGTCCACCTCCACGAGGTCCACCGCGTCCCGCGCGATGTACGGGTCCCCGGCCACCACGGCGGCCACCGGCTCCCCGACGAAGCAGACCTTGTCGAGCGCCAGGATGCGGTGGGGCGGGGTCTTCATGCCGGGGAAGTTGGCGGCGCAGGGGACCAGGCCGATCCGGTCCTGGATGCCCCGGCCCGTCACGACCGCCACCACCCCCGGATGCCTCCGCGCCGCCTCCACGTCGATCTT
This sequence comes from uncultured Gemmatimonas sp., assembly GCA_964428665.1. GTDB lineage: Bacteria > Latescibacterota > UBA2968 > SICM01 > SICM01 > SICM01. Next base: position 5,554 of record CAYRZX010000137.1, on the reverse strand, counting down.
CTGAATGCGGGCGTGGGCGTAGGGGCTCCGAAGGACGGCGACGTGGAGCGTGCCGGGCAGGCGAATGTCATCGACGTAGTGGGCGAGCCCCTGGATCAGCCTCGGGTCCTCCCTCCGCTTGATCCTGGCGCCCACGGACTTGCTGATGGGCATGGCAAAACCTCCATTGGGTAAGACAGTGCTGAGTGCTGAGTGACACCTTTCTCCCTAAGCCTGGGGGCCTTTACTCAGGACTCAGGACTCGTTGCTCAGGACTTTCTCATCCTCTCCGCCGCGTACTGCACGGCCTCGACGATGTGCTGGTAGCCGGTGCAGCGGCAGAGGTTCCCCTCGATGCCGTGGCGGATGTCCGCCTCCGTTGGGTCCGGGTTGCGCTGAAGGAGCTGGTGGGCGGCCAGGATCATCCCCGGCGTGCAGTAGCCGCACTGCAGGCCGTGCCGCTCCCAGAACCCCTCCTGGATGGGGTGGAGCTGTCCGTCCTTCGCCAGGCCCTCGATAGTCGTGATCTCCCTGCCGTCGGCCTGGACGGCCAGGAGCGTGCAGGCCTTGACCGCCGCCCCGTCGAGCAACACCGTGCACGCCCCGCAGAGGCTCGTCTCGCAGCCCACGTGCGTCCCCGTCAGCCCCACCACGTCCCGCAGGTAGTGGACGAGCAGCAGCCGGGGCTCCACGTCGTGACTGTGGCGCTCCCCGTTGATCGTGACCTCGATCTTCACGCGCGCGGCCCTCCTTTCAAAGTGGTAAATTTTTACAGTAACTTGATCTGCGGCTCCTTGCCCTCCGGCCTGATCTTCCCGAAGTGGTGATAGGCCAGGGCCGTGGCCTCCCGGCCCCTGGGCGTCCGCTTGAGGTAGCCCTCCTGGATCAGGTAAGGCTCATAGACCTCCTCGATGGTGTCCTCCTCCTCGCTGATGGCCGCGGCCAGGTTGCCCAGGCCCACCGGCCCCCCCTCGAACTTCTCGATCAGGGCCAGGAGGAGGCGCTTGTCCATCTCGTCCAGGCCCTTCTCGTCGATGTCCAGCATGCGGAGGGCCGCGTCGGCCACCTCCTTCGTGATCACCCCGTCCGCGCGCGCCTGGGCGTAGTCCCGCGCCCGGCAGAGCAGCCGGTTGGCGATGCGCGGGGTGCCCCGCGACCGCCGGGCGATCTCGAACGCCCCCTGCCCTTCGAGCTGCACCTTCAGGATGCGCGCGGATCGCTCCACGATCACCTTCAGCTCCTCCGGGGTGTAGAAGTCGAGCCGCTCGATGATCCCGAACCGCGACCGCATGGGGGCCGTGAGCAGGCCCAGGCGCGTGGTCGCGCCCACGAGCGTGAAGCGCTCCAGCGGGACGCGGTAGGACCGGGCGCTCGGCCCGCTGTCGATCATGATGTCCAGGGCGAAGTCCTCCATCGCCGAGTAGAGGTGCTCCTCCACCACCCGGTTCATCCGGTGGATCTCGTCGATGAACATCACGTCCCGCTCGTTCAGGTTCGTCAGGAGCCCGGCCAGGTCCGCAGGCCGCTCCAGCACCGGGCCGGAGGTGGGCCGGATCTCCACGCCCAATTCCTTTGCGATGACGTTGGCCAGCGTGGTCTTGCCCAGGCCGGGCGGCCCGTGCAAAAGGACGTGGTCGAGCGCCTCCCTCCGCTGCAGCGCGGCCTCCACGGCGATGGAGAGCTTCTCCTTCACCTTCTCCTGGCCGGTCATGTCCTTCAGGTACACGGGCCGGAGGCTGCTGTCGTACTCCACGTCCTCGTCGCGGACTTCAGGGGTGGTCACGCGGTCGATCATGCCAAACCCTCCAGGTCCGCCAGATCCTGCAATCGCCCCGTCGCTTTTTTGTTCTTTTTGAGGTTCTGCAGGTCAATGAAATTGACGGCCATATCCTCGATCATCGTCTCTACCCTTGCCTCATAACAACCCTTGAAATCCACGCCTTCCAGGGCCGAGAGGATGTCTATCCGGTTGGGCGGATAGCCCAGTTGAACAACCTGGTCAGGATCAAGGAAGTCCTCAATCCGCAAACCCAGAGACCCGAAACCGAATTGGTCTAATGCCCTGATCAGACGGGCGGCGTTCTCTTGACCCAGTTCAACCCACACATCCAGGTCCCTCGTGTACCGGGGATGGCCGTGCAGGGCCACAGCATAGCCGCCAACGACCAGGTAACGAACACCATTATCGTTTAGCGATTTTATAAACTCTTTGAAGTCTGGGCTGAGCACGGTATTTCCAGGCGTGATACTCCTGTCGGATCTCCTCTAAGGCCGTCAGACGGACCTGATAAGGCTGCGTCTGCCAGTAGGCGAAATCGCTTTTTTGCCCCTTGAGAGGAACTTTGGTGACGACTTTTTGGAGTTTGATGCCTGTCTCCATCCTTGCGTCCTTATTTGCAGTCCGGCTCCCCACCCTGTTCGGCCAGCCGCCGGACCCGGATCATCAACTCTTTCCACTCACACCTCGTCGTAGCCCTCAATCGGTCGAATCCAGATATTCCGGTAGCGCACGGGATTGCCGTGATCCTGGAGCATGAGCGGTCCCCAGGGGTCGTGCGGCGCGTAGCCAAGGACATTTTTATGGCCCGTCGCCCCCATGAGCTTCCGGTGGAGGTGGACCAGGACCCCGTTGTGGACGATCGTCATGTAGGCGGGCCTGGCCAGTTTCTGCCCGTCGAAGCGCGGGGCCAGGAAGAAGACATCGTAGGTCTGCCACTCGCCCGGCCTCCGGCAGGCGTTGACCAGGGGCGGGAACTGCCCGTAGACCGCCGCGGTGATCCCGTCGGCGTAGGTCCGGTTGTCATAGCCGTCCAGCACCTGAATTTCGTAGCGGCCCATCAGGAACACGCCGCTGTTGCCCCGGCCCTGCCCGTCCCCCTTCACCTCCGCGGGCGCGGCCCACTCGATGTGGAGCTGGCAGTCCCCGAAGCGATCTCTCGTCTGGATGTTCCCGGTCCGGGTGACCTCCATGTACCCATTTTCAACCTTCCACTTCGCCTCGCCGTCCCGCCCGGCCCACGCGGCCAGGTCCCTGCCGTCGAAGAGCACGACCGCGTCCGACGGGGGCCGGCCGGCCCTCTCCTGCGAACTCTCGACGCCGGGGGTCACCACCTTCGGCTGGGGCCGCCTCCCGTCGTGGACCCGCCACGCCGAGCCGGGGAGCATTGGAGTGTCATCATAGCCCACGACAGATGGGGTCTGCGGTTTCTGTTCCATGATCAAGGTCCCTTCTCCATAGTATGATGTCCAGAAGTGAGTCCTGCGCCTATATCTTCCGCAGGGCCCGCTTGATGACCTGCTCCACGGGCAGGTCGCCCTCCTCGTCCACGACCGCGGCCACGGCCTTCTCCGCCGAGGCCTGGGTCGCGCCCAGGGCGACCAGGGCCAGGACGGCCTCCTGGGTCCTGCCCCCCGGCCTGCGCCCCCCGCGGCGCTCCTCGGCCTCCTCCGCGCCCCGCACCTCGCCGATCCGGTCCCGCAACTCCACGACCAGCCGCTCCGCGGTCTTCTTCCCGATGCCGGGGATGGTCGTCAGCCTCCTCCCGTCCCCGGCGGCCACGAACCGTTTGAAGTCGTTGACCGACACGCCCGACAGGACCTTCTGGGCCAATTGAGGCCCGACGCCGTTGACGGAGATGAGCAGCTCGAACAGGTCCCGCTCCCCCTCCGTCAGGAACCCGAACAGCTGCAGGGCGTCCTCCCGGACGTTGAGGTAGGTCAGAATCTTGATCGACTGGCCGACCTGCCCCGCCCGCTCGTAGGTCGAGAGCGGGACCTGGACGGAGAACCCGACCCCGCCCACGTCCACGACAAGGTGGGTCGGACTCTTTTCAGCGAGCGTGCCGGAGAGGTAGGAGATCATGGGAAAAAGAACAGACCTATCCCCCCGGCCCCCTTTCCTGAAGGAAAGGGGGAGGGAACCTTCTTCCCCCCTTTAGGGGGGATAAGAGGGGGGTCTCCCCTCTCCCTGTGGGGGAGGGGTCGGGGGAGGGGTTGTCACGTCTTGACCTTCAACGCCTTGAGCTTCTCGGAGAGCCTGTCCTTCCGGTCGTACGCCCCCATCTGCCGGAGCTTCTCCTCCAGGCTGTTCCTCCGGCGCGAGCCGGGCACGCCGGAGGCGCGGCGGTGGGAGTGGCAGAGGGCCAGGGCCACGGCGTCGTAGGTGTCGTCGGGTTTGTCGGACGGCGGAAGGTCGAGGATCTGCTCGACCATGAACCGGACCTGCGACTTGGACGCCGCTCCGGTGCCCACCACGGCCCGCTTGACCTCCGCGGGCGTGTATTCAAAGAGGGGGAGATCGCTGTTGACGACGGCGAGGAGGATGACGCCCCGCGCGTGGCACATCTTCATCATGGTCTGGACATTCTCGCCGTAGAAGACGCTTTCGAGGGCCACCTCGTCAGGGGCGCAGTCGGAGATGAGGGTCAGCAGGTCGTCGTAGATCTGGAGGAGTCGCTTGCCAAAGGGGAGTTTGGGATCGGGCCGGATGAAGCCGGAGTCGATCAGACGGGAGCGCCGCGAGACGGACTCCACAAGGCCATAGCCCGTCACGACGCTGCCGGGGTCGATACCTAGAATGCGCATGAGGGCCCCAAAAAATGAGCCACGAAAACACACGGAAACACACAGAACGTGTTTCCAATCTTCCATGTCCTTCCGTGTGGTTCCGTGGCCGTCTTTCACGCGGTCAGGGCCGCCAGCTCCTTGGCCTCGATGTCGAAGTTCGAGAAGACCTTCTGGACATCGTCGTGGTCTTCGAGGGCGTTCATCAGGTTGAGGACCTGCTCGGCGGTCTTGCCCTCCACCTTCATCGTGGTCTGCGGCTTGCGGACCAGCTCATCCTGGTTGTGCCGGATGCCCGCCTCGCCGAGGGCCTTCTTGACCCGATCGAAGTCCTGGAGCGCCGTGGTGACCTCCCACACGTCCTCCTCGTCGGAGATGTCCTCGGCCCCGGCCTCCAGCGCGACCAGCATCAGGTCGTCCTCCGAGACGCTCTTGTCCACGGTGATGTAGCCCTTCTGGCTGAACATCCAGGACACGGCGCCGTTCTCGGCCAGGTTGCCGCCGTATTTGGAGAAGAGATGGCGCATCTCCGCCACGGTCCGGTTCTTGTTGTCCGTCAGGGCCTCGATCATGATGGCCACCCCGCCGGCCCCGTAGCCCTCGTAGATGACCGGCTCGTAGGACTCTCCGGGGAGTTCGCCCGTCCCCTTCTTGATGGCGCGCTCCATGTTCACCGCCGGCATGTTCTCGGCCTTCGCGGCCAGGATCGCCGTCCGAAGGCGGGGATTGCTCCCCTCGTCCCCGCCCCCCTCGCGCGCGGCCACGGTGATCTCCCGGATCAGCTTGGTGAAGAGCTTCCCGCGCGCCGCGTCGTTCTTCCCCTTCTTCCGCTTGATGGTGGCCCATTTGGAATGTCCTGACATCGCCTCTCACCTCGCAATCGGGTCGTTTTAAAAGGGTGATCAGATGTTTACGGTCGCTTGATAATGTATCACAAAAGCAACCCGCTGGCAACAAAAAACTTGCCCCTTTGGGCCGTGAACAGAAGAGGCATCCGGGCCCTCCGGATGCC
>CAYRZX010000136.1:0-17061 GCA_964428665.1 uncultured Gemmatimonas sp. | reverse complement strand
TCTGCGCCTCTTCCCAGGCCATCCGCGCCGTCAGCGTCACCTCCACGCCCTTCCCATCCCCGCTCCCGCCCCCCGAAACGGAGAACCGGGGAACCGGCGAATCGGGGAAAAATCCTCTCTCCGTTTCTCCATTTCCCTGTTTCTCCGTTTCGGTTCTGCCTTTCTCCCCGTTTCTCCCCTTCTCCGTTTCTCCGTTTCTGCTCTTTCCACCTCTGTTCCCGAATTCTACCAGTTCCCTCAGTCTCTGCCCGGCCTCTCGCTCTACATAGAACCGCGGCACGTCCGCCGGCACGGGCAGCGTCTTCAACTCCGCCTGCCCCCGGTTCACCTCCCCACTGTCAAAGAAGATAACCGCCTTCGCGCCCAGCATCATCGGGTGGACATAGTTCCGGTCGCAGTCGAAGTCCATCAGCACGATGGACCCCTCGACCCGCTTCCCGTTGAAGGCTGCGAACGTCCCCTTCCCGCCGTAGATCAGCGGCCCCGTCACGCCCTCCACCGGGAGCGTCGGCGTCCGGACGTGGTTGGGCCAGAGGCACGCCAGCGGGACCTCCTCTCCCGTCCCCCTCACCGTGACCCTTGCCCCCCGGTCCACCGGCACGGCCACCCGGAACGTGTCCGTCCGGATGTCCTTCAGACCGATCCGCTCGAACTCCCCCCGGATGTATTCATACGCCGCCCGGTTGCCCGGATACCCCACGGCTCGCGAGGGCCACGCCGAGAGGTCCCTGATCCGCCGCTCGATCCCCTCCGCCGAGATCCGGGCCATCGCCTCCCGGACGCCCGCCTCCGGGGCCGGGGCCGCCGGCCTTTCGAAGGCCGGACGCCAGTCCATGAACCCCCCGAACAGACGCCTCGATATCGCGCCGGGGTCGAAGACCCAGACGCTGAGATTGGCCGCGAGGGCGACGGCGAGCAGGATGTAGGGGATGGGTTTTTTCATAACGGCCCGTAGGGGCACGGCATGCCGTGTCCCTACGATAATAACGACCTCAAATATTCATAACTCTGTCTTGCCGCCGCCTCCGCGCCCAGGAGCCCGGCGAACGCCTGATGCACCGTCACATAACCGTCGTAGCCCACGGCCCGCAGGCCCTCGAAGACGCGGGGGAAGTCGATCCCGCCCCCGTCCTGGAGCCGGATCAGGTCGAACCGGACCTCTCCGCGGACCCAGGTGCGGACGACGGACTGCCCCCCGGGGCGCCTCCGGTGGTTCTGGACGTAGACATTGAACAGATAGGGCGCGAACCTCCGGATCGTCTCCGGCCCGTAGTCCTGCCCGCACAGGTCCAGGTTGGCCGGCTCGTAGATCAGCCCGAAGTTGGGCCGGCCCACTCCCCGGAGCACATCTATCACCCCCTCCACCGTCTCGAACAGGCTGGCCGTGTGGCACTGGTGCGCCAGCCGGATGCCCCGCTCCCGCGCCTCGTCCGACGCCCGCTGCGCCCAGGCGACGTCCTCCTCCTGCTTCATGCAGACGCGGATGAGCGAGGCCCCGAACGCCTCTGCCACGTTCAGGTGGGGCGCGATGTCCCGCAGCGCCTCCGGCCCCCGCTCGTTGTTCTGCGGGATGGCGAAATCCCCCGTCACCATCGACACGCCCAGCCCCAGCCCGTCCAGCGTCCGCCGCATCTCCCGCAGGCGCTCCGGCGGCGTATGAGTGCCGGCCTGGGACGCCCGCATGCAGACGGCGCTGTACCCGATCTCCTTCGCGAGCCTCGCCAGCTCCTCGAACCCCATCGTCGCCCGCGTCTTGTCGGAGAAGGACTCCGCGACCCGTACGGAGAGAGACAGTTTCATATCACCACCTTCCGCTCCTCATACAGCGACTTCTGCGCCGCCACCAGAATTTTGATGATCTCCAGCGTCTCCGCATAAGGGATCGGCGGCTGCTTGCTGACGCACATCTCCGCGACCTTTCGCAGCAGGTTGGAGTAGAACGCCGCCGAGTCCGTCACCACGACCTGCCGCCACCCCCTGTCGCCGTACAGGTTCAGTTGAAACAGGTAGGAGATGCCCGCGTAAACGATCAGCGCCAGGGACTTCCCGTCCCGGTAGTCGATCTTGACCACGTTCTGCCCCTCCCGGCCCACATTGTGGACCGCGCAGGCCCCGGTCCCCAGGATGGAGACCGCCAGCTCCAGCGGATGGATGCCGTAGTAGATCAGCTCCCCCCGGCAGACCGCCGTCGCGGCCAGGACCTTCCCCAGCGCCCCCGGGCTCCCCCGGAGGTCCTCCGTCTCCTTCGCGTAGCGCAGCGACGACGCGGACATCATCGGCGTCCCGTGCTTCACGGCCAGGTCCACCAGCTCCGTCGCCTCGCCCACGTCGCTGGCCAGCGGCTTGTCGATGAACGTCGGGACGCCCGCCCGCAGAAACGGCTTGGCCCGGAAGTGATGCCTCTTCGTCATGTCGTCCGCGACGATCACCCCGTCCGCGCCCTCCGCCGCGTCCTCCATCCGGCCCACGACCCGCTCGATCCCGAACGCCCGCGCCAGGGCCTCCGCCGTCCCCCGGTCCGGGTCCCAGACCGAGACCACCCGGACCCCCTCCACCTGCGCCGCGTACTTCGGCCACCCCTCCGGGAGCGCCTGCCCCTCCGCCAGCCCGTTGATCAGGGCCGAAAAGGCCCTCCCGTGATACGCCCCCGCGCCCCCCACCAATCCCAAGTGAACCATGAAAGAATCCTCCAAGTCAAACGTCAAACGTCAAACGTCAAACGTGATTCGTCGTTCGTGATTCGTGATTCGTGATTCGTCCCCTCACCTCCGGCTTGGAGCTTGGTTTTTACGATTCACGATCCACGAGTCACGAGTCACGGGTTTTTCGTTTCACGTCTCACGTTTCACGTCTCACGTTCATATCACCGTCCCCGCCGGGATCACCGCGTTCTTGGGGATGACCACGACGCCGTCCCGGATCACGTAGTCCTCCGTCTCCGCCTCCTGGATCCCCCGGTCGTTCCGGATGACGGCCCCCTCGCCGATCCGGGCGTTCTTGTCCACGATGGCCCCCACCACCACCGCCCCCGGCCCGATCCCCACGTCCGGCAGGCCCCGCCTCACGGAATCGACCCGCTGCGCCTCCGTCTCATAGAAGTCCGCCCCCATCACCACCGACCGGATCACCCGCGCCCCCGGCCCGACGATGCTCCGGATGCCGATCACCGAGTCGGACAGCACCGTGTCGCGCAGGATGCACCCGTCCGCCACCATCGACCGGTGGATCGTGCACCCGTCGATCTTGGACCCCGGCAGGTACCGGGCGTGCGTGTAGAGCATCGCGTCCCCGTACAGGTCGAACGGCGGGTCGGTCCCGGTCAGCGCCAGGTTCGTCTCGTAGAACGACCGGATCGTCCCGATGTCCTCCCAGTAGCCGTCGAAGAAGAAGGCGTGGACCCGACGCGCCGAAATCGTCTCCGGGATGATGTCCCTCCCGAAGTCGTGCTTCGGGTTCCCCTCCAGGACCTCTCGCAGGACCTCCTGCTCGAACACATAGATGCCCATCGAGGCCAGGTGCGTCCGGCCGGAGTCCCCCGCGCCCGGCATCCGGAGCCGGTCCAGGTCCGCCTCCGCCTGCGGCTTCTCCTGGAACGCCACGATCCTCCCCTTCGCGTCCACCCGCAGAATCCCCAGCCCCTTCGCCGCCTCGCGGGTCACCGGCTTCACCGCGATGGTGATCTCCGCCCCGCTCTCCCGGTGCGCCCGGATGAACCCCTCGTAGTCCATCCGGTAGAGATGGTCCCCCGACAGGATGAGCACCTGCCGCGCCCACGCGTCCAGAAAGTGCCGCATCTGCTGCCGCACCGCGTCCGCCGTCCCCTGGTACCACTCCACGCTCTCCTCCGTCTGCTGCGCCGCCAGGATCTCGACGTAGCCCCCGGAGAACCTGTCGAACTTGTAGGTCTGGTAGATGTGCCGGTGCAGAGACACCGAGTTGAACTGCGTCAGCACATAGATCCGGTTGATCCCGGACCGGAGGCAGTTGCTGATCGGGATGTCGATCAGCCGGTACTTCCCGCCGATGGGCACGGCCGGCTTCGCCCGGTACTTCGTCAGCGGATACAGCCGCTTCCCCTGCCCGCCTCCCAGGATGACGCTCAACACATGGTCCATGGCCGCCCCCTTCCGAAGGTCGAAGGTCGAAGGTCGAAGGTCGAATGTTGAATGTTATCATTCGTCATTCGTCTTACCAGTCCACCACCGCCCCGTCGTCCGGGTGGTAGGTCTCCGGGTTGCGCCAGTCGTGGTCGATCTTGTCCGCCAGGGCGTCCTCGTCCAGCTCGATCCCCAGCCCCGGCCCTGTGGGCAGGTCCACGAACCCGTCCCGGAGGACGAACGGCCGCTTCAGGTAGCCCTCGCCCAGCGAGACGTGCTCCTGGACGACAAAGTTCGGGATGGCCGCATCTAACTGCACGCACGCGGCCAGGGAGATCGGCCCCAGCGGATTGTGGGGCGCGACCCCCGCGTAGTAGGCCTCGGCCATGCCCGCGATCAACCGCGCCTCGAAGATCCCTCCCGCGTGGCAGAGGTCCGGCTGCAGGATCGTCGCGGCGTGTTTCTCCAGAACCTCCCGGAATCCCCACTTGGTGAACACCCGCTCCCCCGTGGCGATGGGCAGGTGCGTTCCCCGCGCGATCTCCGCCATCACGTCCACGTTCTGGCACTGCACCGGCTCCTCGATGAACATCGGCTGGAACGGCTCCAGGGCCTTGATCAGCAGCTTGGCCGTCTGCGGGCTGATCGCCCCGTGGAAGTCCACCCCGATGTCCGCCTCCGGCCCGGCGGCCTCCCGCATCTGCGCGAAGTGCGCCACCGCCCGGTCCACGAATGCCTTATTCTCCACGATCCGGGCCGGACGCCCCCCGGCCGGCCCTGTCTTGAACGCCGTGAACCCCTGGGCCATGAACTTCTGCAACCCCTCCACATTCCCGACCCCCCGGTACATCCGGACCCGGTCCCGCGTGGGGCCGCCCAGCATCTGGCAGACCGGGACGCCGAGCGCCTTCCCGGCCAGGTCCCAGAGCGCCTGTTCCACGCCGCTCAGGGCGCTCGTCAGGATCGGCCCGCCCCGGTAGAAGGCGTGCCGGTACATCGCCTGCCAGTGGTGGACCACGCGGCGCGGGTCCTTGCCGGTCAGGTAGGGGACCAGCTCCTCCACGGCCTGGGCGCAGGTCCGGGCCCGCCCCTCTAAGATCGGCTCCCCCAGCCCCACCAGCCCCTCGTCCGTATGGACCTTCAGGAACAGCCATCGAGGTTTCACCAGAAACGTCTCAACGCGGGTGATTTTCATGAAAAGACTCTCCTTTACAGGCCCTTCAGGAACCCCTCCACCTGCTGCCTCAGCAGCGTGAACGTCTCCTCCAGTCCCTCAACCAGCGGGCTGAGTTTCCCCCATTCAAGTTCATATCCATAAGTATGCCGGAACAGGTGACGGAATCGCAGATAGTCCATCAGGCGCAGCGCCAGGGGGTGATCGATCACCGCCGGACGAACCCCTTCGACACCCGACTCCATACCGCGCAGCAAAAGCGTGTGCCAACTCTCCCCGGTGGGAAGCCCCGGCCCCAGACGCACCGCGACGCGTTCAAAGATGCGCTCTGCCCCGCCGTAGAAGTCGTGGACCAGCTTGCCGGCCGCGTTGACCTCGATGAAGGTGGGCGTCTGAGGGAGTTTCTGCAACACGAGCTTCGCCTGATCGACGATTCGACCCAGGCTGAGGAGTTCGTCCGCGACCTCTTTGGCAAGGGCCTCTCTGGGGTCTTCTGGCATATCCGTCTCTCCTTTGATCCGCGCGATCATCTCCGGGGGCGCATCTTCGAGCGTGATGAGGTCCAGTTCGATCCCCTCCGGCAGGAACTGATAGAGTGTCGAAAGCGCACGCACGTACGCTTCGGGCTCAAGCCCTTCCACGGCCAGATCGATGTCAGACCGGCTATGCCAGGGGCCCCGCCCGGACAACGACCCGAACAGATAGACCTGCCGGACCCCGAACTGCTCCTTCAGCGCCTGGACACACGCCTCGGCGGCCTCCTGCGCCTGCCTCCGTCGCGCCTGTTCGTCGCTATTCATAATCCCCTGACCTTCTCCTTGACGCGCCTCACCAGCTCCAGCGCCATCTCGTACTTGCCTAACTGCGGCATGATGTAAAACCCCGGCGCCACATCCCTCGCCCCGTCGATCAGCTCCGCGGCCACGGCCAGCCCCTCCTCCGCGCCCCGGTCCCCGGCCTCCGCCATTCTCCGCCGCACCCCGTCCGGGATGCGGATGCCCGGCACCTCGTTGTGCAGGAACTCCGCGTTCCTGCCGCTCACGAGCGGCATGATCCCCGCGAAGATCGGGATGCCCAGATGCGCTGTCTTCGCGTACATCTCCCCCAGGACCGCCCCATCAAAGACCGGCTGCGTCATCGCGAACCGCGCCCCCTTCGCCACCTTCTTCTCCAGCCGCCTCACCTGCGGCTCCAGGCGGCTCGCGTTCGGGTTGAACGCCCCCCCGATCACGAAGGAGGTCGCCCCCTGGACCGGGTTGCCCGCCCGGTTCACGCCCCGGTTCATGGCCGCGATCAGCTCGATCAGTCCCAGCGAGTTCGTGTCGTAGACCGAGCTGGACCCCATCTCGTCCCCCATGGACGCCGGGTCCCCCGTCAGCGCCAGGAGGATGCGGATGCCCAGGGCGTGCGCCCCCAGCAACTCCGACTGCTGCCCCATCAGGTTCCGGTCCCGGCAGGTGCAGTGGATGATCACCGGCGTCCCCGTCTCCTCCTGGACGATGTGCCCCAGGGCGAACGGACTCATCCGGACCACCGCCAGGGAGTTCTCGACCAGGCTGAAGGTGTCCGCCCCCGCCTCCGCGATCCGCCGCGCCCACTTCAGGACCGGCTCATACCCCGTCCCCCTGGGCGGCTTCAGCTCCACGATCGTCAGAGGCCCCTTTCCGGCCCGGTCCAGAAAGTCCGCGACCGGGGGCGGGGCGGCCTTCGCGGACGCCCGCCTTCTCCGCGGGGGGACATAGGGGACGAGCACGCGCTGCGCGGGCCTCCGGCGCCCGAGCCGCTCCGCAATCAGCCGGATGTGCCCAGGCGTGGTCCCGCAGCAGCCCCCGATCAGGTTTGCGCCCGCCGCGGCCAGCCGCTCCGCGCTCCCCACCAGGTACGCCGGCTCTGCCACGTACATGTAGCGCCCGTCCACGTACTCCGGGAAACTCGTGTTCGGGAACGCGGACAGCAGCCCCCCCGTCGTGGTCCCGGCCCGTTCGATCACCCGGAGGAGGCTCGCCGGGCCCGACCCGCAGTTCCCCCCGATCACGTCCGCGCCCAGCCGCTCCAGCCCGGCCAGCGCCTCCATCGCGTCCGCCCCCCCCATCGTCCGCAGCCGGTCCGCGAACGCGAGCTGGCAGATCACCGGGACATCCGCGGCCACCGACTTGACCGCCCGCAGCGCCGTCTGGAGCTCCTCCAGGTCCGCGAACGTCTCCAGGATGAGGAGGTCCACGCCCCCCTCCAGCAGCGCCTCCCCCTGCTCCCGGAAGGCCCCGAATCTATCCGCCTCGGAGACCTCGCCGGCCTCCACGTCGGCGCGCCCGAAGGGCCCCATCGCCCCGGCCACAGACACGCCGTCGGGCACGGACGCGCGGGCGATCCGGGCCCCGGCCAGGTTGGCCTCCCGCACCTTCCCCGCCTCCCCCACCCGTCCCAGCTTGTTCCGGTTGGCCCCGAACGTGTTCGTCTCCACCACCTGCGCCCCCGCCGCCGCGTAGTCCCGGTGGATAGACGCCACCAGGTCCGGGTGCGTCAGGTTGAGCAGGTCGAAGTTGGCGTTCCAGGGCACGCCCCGCGCCTGGAGCATCGTCCCCATCGCCCCGTCCCCGACCACGACCTCCTCGCGCAGGCGTTCGATGAGTTCACGGCCTTTCATAATCCTCCAAAGCAGACCACAGGACCACAAGACCACGGGACCACAGACCAAAGGACTACAGGTCTTGTGGTCTGTGGTCTTTAATATAGCCCCGCGCCCGCCTCCGATCAACAAAAAAGCCTGGGGGTTATCCCAGGCTTCGCAAAAGGGACCGTCGTAAGCCGAACGGCCACGAACCGGACCTGCTTTTCGCTTGACTTGGACGCTTTGTATGCGCATGGTATTGGCCGGGCGCGTTCAGGAAAAGAGAACCCCTTCCCGGCCGTAGAGATGCGCAGATGTCAGCGCTTTTTCACGGCGCCTTCGGAGGTGATTCACGATGGAGACGTCGGCTCAGAGTAAACCTTCTCCTGTTGACCTCGAATATCCGCTGTTAGTTCTCAATCTGGAGCCGGCCCTGCACATGACAGAGGATCAGTTTTTCGAACTCTGTCAGATCAACCGGGACCTGAGGATCGAACGGAACGCGTTCGGGGAGTTGATCATCATGCCACCAGCGGGGGGAGAGACCGGCAAACAGAATGCAGAAATCGCGATTCAGCTGGGAGTGTGGGCCAAGCGGGATGGAGAGGGGACGACGTTCGATTCCTCAACGGGCTTTCGTCTTCCCAACGGGGCCGTTCGGTCTCCGGACGCGGCATGGGTGAGACACACCCGCTGGGAGGGATTGACGCCGGAGGAGAGAAAGAAGTTTATCCCCCTGTGTCCGGACTTCGTGATCGAACTCCGTTCCCCGACGGACAGCCTCAGCGCCCTCCAGGAGAAAATGCGAGACTACCTCGACAACGGGGCGCAGTTGGGCTGGCTCATCGACCCTGAACAGCGGCGCGTCTATGTCTACCGCCCGCAAGCGCCGGTCCAGGTGCTGGAAAACCCGGAGGCTGTCTCCGGCGATCCCGTTCTCGCCGGGTTTGCGCTGGACATGCGAGAGATCTGGTGAGGGAGAGGGCGAATGGGGGCCTGGCCGGACCCCCGGAGCCTCCCGGACAGCTCTGCGACGACCTCCTCGCCGTGCGCGTCGAAGAACCCGGACGTCAGGGTTCGTATGCAATCGTGGGCAGGTATGTCCATATCACTGGCCTTCCGCGTCCAGCGCCCGGCGCACCGCCGATGCAGGGGGGTCCATAAACTCCCTCCGAGGAAAGACCACTGACCACTGACCACTGATCATAAATCTTACGCAGGGAAATGTACCTCAAATCTGCCGGGGGGGAAATCGGGGAAAACCTGAGAGAAGAGGAGAAAAAACCTGAGAAGGGGAAGGAAAATATCAGGGAAAACCTGATGGAGGGGTCAGGAAAAACCTGAGAGAAGGGAGGAGAAACTCAGGGAGAACCGCTGTAATTTATCCACTCATACGTTTGTACTCGTCCCGGGAGGTCGTCCGATGCATCTAAAGCTCCTTCAGTTTTCCCTTCGCTTTGTCCTCTAATGCCTCCTTGATGAGGAAATCTAATTTCCCCGATTTTGAGTCAGCTTCGATCTCTTTATCCCATTCTTTCCAATCCCTTTCGATGAACCAGTCCCTCAAGCGCCTGTATTCTTCTTGAGGAAGAGATTCTATTGCCAGCTGAATTTCCTCTACACGACTCATAATGCCTCCTCTGTTTCTCTCTTTCAGTTTACAGTCCACTCTCTTGGATCATACTTGTGAAATGTACTTTTGTTGAGGGGGCCTGTCAATGAGGTTTTACGGCGGCGCACGGGGAGTCCTGTGGTCCCGTGGTCTGTGGTCTTGTGGTCTTATTCCGCAGACACGATCCCCGCCCGGATCGTGTAGCGCACGAGGCCCGCCACGTCGCGGATGCCGAGCCGCTCCATCACCTGCGCCCGGTGCGTCTCGACCGTCTTCACGCTCAACTGAAGCGCATAGGCGATCTCCTTCGTGGAGCGCCCCTCCGCGATCAACTTCAGGACCTCCCGCTGGCGCGGCGTCAGGGCGTCGGGGGGGCCGGCCTCCGCCGTCTTCCGCCCGACACCCTCCGGAAACTCCGTCCAGATGTGCTTGCCGATCAGGTCTTCGCGCCGCCGGTCGAAAATCCGGGCGGCCTTCTCATTCACATAGATATACCGCCAGTCCGTGTCCAGGGCGACGAAGGCGTCGGTGATTCGTTCGAGAACGGCTTCGAGTATCTCGCGCTGGCGCAGGGCCTCCGGCCTCGCCGCCTCGTTGGCAGGCAATGGCGCTCCCATGTCGCACCCTCCTTCTTCGGGGGTACTCCAATAGCAGATCACTCTGGCAACAAAAAGATACAACAATTCATGCCGACATTCATCATTAAAAACTTTTCACCGGCCAACAGAACGGATTTTCATTTGACAAGTCGGGCAGTGTTCCGTAAATTGATTAAGCTACTTATGTTATATCCAGGTCCGATCTTAGGATGATAACGGACGCAACCCCGGGCGCCATGTCCTCTATCACTGACATCCTTCGTCGCCACGCATCCAGCCGTGGCGCCCTGATCCTGGCCCTCCAGGAGATCCAGGCCGCTGAAGGCCACATCCCCCGCGAGCGCATCCCCGAGATCGCCCGCGCCTTCGGCCTGACCGACGCCGAGGTCTTCGGCGTCATCAGCTTCTACACCGACCTGCGCCTCGAAAGACAGGGGGAGACCGTCGTCCGCGTCTGCTGCGGGGACTCCTGCGTGGCCACCGACGGCTACCGCATCCTCCGGGCCGTGACCGACCACCTCGGCGTCTCCCCGGACGAGACCACGCAGGACGGAAAGACCACCCTGCGCATCGCCTACTGCCTGGGCAACTGCGCCCTCTCCCCGTCCATGATGATCGGCGAGCGCGTCTACGGCCGGCTCACGCCGAAGCGGGCCGTGCAGGTGGTGGAGAAGAGCATAGGATAAGATCGGCCCTCTCCCTCCCCCAGGCCTGTGGATAAGGCCCTTGAGACCCCCTCCCTCTCCCGTACGTACGGGAGAGGGAGGGGGTATGGGGGTGGGTGAGGGCCTGAAATCCCATACCCTCGTATGAACCTCTTCATCTCCTCCGATTCCTCCAGCGTCGCCGCCGGGGCCGACGAGGTCTGCGACGCCCTCGAACAGGCCCTCCTCCGGCAGGGCCGCGAGGCGACGATCCTGCGCACGGGCAGCCGGGGGGCCTACTTCCTCGAACCCCTGATCGAGGTCGAGACGGAGCGCGGGCGCGTCGCCTACGTCAACGTCTCTCGCGGGGACGTCCCGAAGCTCCTGCGGGGCGGCCTGCTCGGCGGAAAGGCCGTCCGGCCCTTCTATCGCGGCCCCGTCTCGGACATCCCCTTCTTCCAGCGCCAGACCCGCATCACCTTCCGGCGCTGCGGCGTCGTGAACCCCGCCTCCATAGACGACTGCGTCGCCGCCGGGGCCTATCAGGCCCTCCGCAGGGCCCTGTTCGACCTGACGCCGCAGCAGGTCATCGACGAAGTGAAGGCCTCCGGCCTGCGCGGCCGGGGGGGCGCGGCCTTCCCCACCGGCCTCAAGTGGCAGACCGCGAAGGACTGTCCCGCCGACGAGCGGTTCATCGTGGCCAACGGGGACGAGGGCGACCCCGGCACCTACGCCGACCGGATGCTCATGGAGGGGGACCCCCACGCCCTGATCGAGGGCACGGCCATCGCCGCCCGCGCCGTGAACGCCTCGCGCGGCTACGTCTACATCCGCGCCGAGTACCCGGCGGCCATTCGCCGGGTGCGGGACGCCATCGCGCAGGCCAGGGCAGCGGGCTACCTCGGCCCCGACCTTCTGGGCAGCGGCTTCGCCTTCGACCTGGAGGTCCGCACCGGCGCGGGGGCCTACATCTGCGGCGAGGAGACCGCCCTGCTCGAAAGCCTGGAGGGGAGGCGCGGCATGGTCCGACCCAAGCCCCCCTACCCGGCGGAGCAGGGGCTGTTCGGCAAGCCCACCGTGGTCAACAACGTCACGACCCTCTCCACCGTCCCGGCCATCCTCGAAAACGGAGGCGCGTGGTATGCCGCCTTCGGCGCGGGCCGGAGCCGGGGCACCGTCCCCCTTCAACTCGCGGGCCGCCTCCGCACCCCCGGCCTGGTCGAGGTCCCGTTCGGGATGACCCTCGGCGAGGTCATCAAGACCTTCGGCGGCGGCCTGCCGAAGGGCCGGCGGTTCAAGGCCGTGCAGGTGGGCGGCCCCCTCGGCGCGATCTTCCCCCGCACCCTCCTGAACACCGCCGTGGACTTTGAGGCCTTCGCCGCCGGCGGCGGCCTCCTGGGGCACGGGGGCATCGTCGTGTTCGACGACAGGGCCGACATGGTGGAACTCTCCCATCACTTCGCCCGCTTCTTCGCCCACGAGTCCTGCGGCGTCTGCACCCCCTGCCGGATCGGCACGAAGCGGGCGGAGGAGATCCTGGGGCGCGTGGCCGCCGGCCAGACCGACCGGTCGGAGCTGGACCTCCTCGACGACCTGGCCAGCACGATGCGCCCGGCCAGCCTCTGCGCCCTCGGCCAGATGGCCACCAACCCCGTCGCCAGCGCGATGAAATATTTCCCTGAGGAGTTCGCGAAAAAGGTGGGCGAAAAGAGGCGGGTGTCCCGAAAGGCAGGTTGACTTGTCCACGCATCCTCAAAAGCGCATCCCCCCCGAGGAATACCTGGCCCTCGAACGCAAGTCCTCATTGAAGAGCGAGTACTTCAACGGGGAGGTCTTCGCGATGGGAGGGGCCAGCCCGAGCCACGCCCTTATTGTGACCAATATCGTCTCCGAGTTGCGAGGGCAACTCAAAAAGCGGCCCTGCGTCGTCTATTCCACAGACCTGAGAGTGAAAGTGGCTCCGACCGGCCTCTACACCTATCCCGATGTCGTGGTGGTCTGCGGCAAGGCCCTGTTTGACGACGACCAGAAGGACACCCTGCTCAACCCCGCATTGATCGTTGAGGTGCTCTCCGAGTCCACCAAAGACTACGACCGGGGCGGAAAATTTGAGCACTATCGCACGGTAGAATCGTTCAAAGAGTACGTCCTGGTCGCCCAGGACAAACATCACGTGGAGCACTTCGTCCGGCAGCCGGACCGCCGCTGGCTCCTGTCGGAGACGAATCGGATCGAAGACACCCTCGACCTGACCTCCATCGGCTGCCGTCTGGCCCTCGCCGAGGTCTACGACAAGGTCGAAATGGCGGAGAACGTCTAATGGAGACATTGGTTCAGGAAAAAATTGCCCCTCCCGACCTCGGGTATCCGCCGCTGATCGTCCGCCTGGAGCCGGTCCTGCGCCTGACGGAGGGCCAGTTCTTCGAGTTCTGCCAGATCAACCGGGATCTGAGAATCGAACGGAATGAATACGGGGAGTTGATTCTTATGCCACCCGCAGGGGGAAAGACCGGCGACCGGAACGCGGAAATCGGGATGCAGTTGAGGTTGTGGGCAAAGCGGGACGCACAGGGGACGACGTTCGATTCTTCAGGGGGGTTTTGCCTTCCCAGCGGGGCCGTTCGCTCGCCGGATGCCTCCTGGGTGAGACATTCGCGTCTGAACGCCCTGCCCCCGGAGCAACAGGAGAAATTCCTCCCCCTCTGCCCGGACTTCGTGATCGAACTCCGCTCCCCGACAGACAGTCTGAGCGTCTTGCAGGAGAAAATGAGGGAGTACCTGGACAATGGGGCGCAGTTAGGCTGGCTCATCGACCCGGCGCAGCGGCGCGTCTACGTCTACCGCCCGCAGGCGTCCGTTCAAATGCTGGAAAACCCGGAGACGATTTCAGGTGATCCGGTTCTGGCCGGGTTTGTGCTGGACTTGAGAGAGATATGGTAGGGCCGCAACGGTCTTCGCATAGATAAGAGGAGATAACCCCATGTCCTCCAGCAACGGTCCCAACGGCAACGGCAAAACGGTCACGCTCACGGTCAACGGCCGGCCCGTCTCGGTCCCTGTAGGGACCACGGTCCTGAAGGCCGCGAAGGCCGCGGGCGTGTTCGTCCCCACGCTCTGCGCCTCCGACAAGCTCTCCCCCTACGGCTCCTGCCGGATGTGCCTCGTCTCCGTGGAGGGGATGCGGGGCCTCCCGGCCTCCTGCACGACCCCTGCAACGGATGGAATGGTCGTCACCACCACCACGCCCGACATCGACCGCCTCCGGCGCAACGTCATGGAGCTCTACCTGTCCGACTTCGGAGACCTGCCCCAGGCCCGGTCCGACGGCGGTCGCCACCCCTTCCTGGACCTGGCCGCCTACGTGGGCGTCCGCGAGGTCCGCTACAGAGGCGTCAAACACGACCGGCCCATCGACGACTCCAACCCCTACTTCCGGTTCGACCCGAACCTCTGCATCGCCTGCGGCCGCTGCGTGCGCGCCTGCGACGAGACCCAGGGCACCTTCGCCATTCAGCTCCTCAGCCGGGGGTTCGACACCACCGTCGTGGCCGGCGCGGGCGTCCCCTTCGCCGAGTCCAACTGCGTCTCCTGCGGGGCCTGCGTCAAGGAGTGCCCCACCGGCGCCCTCGACGAGAAGCGCCTCCTCCAGGTCGGCCCGCCCGACACCAGCGTCCGCACCACCTGCGCTTACTGCGGCGTGGGCTGCCAGTTCGAGGCGCAGGTCCGGGGCGGCCAGGTCGTCTCCATGAAGCCCATCGACGACTCCCCGGTCAACGACGGCCACGCCTGCGTGAAGGGCCGGTTCGCCTTCGACTACGTCTACGCCCCGGACCGCCTCAGGACCCCGCTCATCCGGAAGGACGGGAAGTTCGTCGAGGCCACCTGGGACGAGGCCATCGGCCTGATCGCCTCGACCTTCCAGCGCATCCTCGAACAGCACGGCCCCGACGCCCTGGCCGGCATCTCCTCCTCGCGCGGCACGAACGAGGAGAACTACCTCATGCAGAAGTTCTTCCGCGCCGCCGTGGGCACGAACAACATCGACAACTGCGCCCGCGTCTGCCACAGCGCCACCGTCTCCGGCATGATGGAGGTGTTCGGCGTCGGCGCGGCCACCAACGGCCTGGAGGACATCGACCGGGCAAGGCTCCTGATGATCGTCGGCGCCAACCCCACCGAGGGGCACCCCGTCACCGGCGCGCGAATCAAGCGGGCCGTCCGCCGGGGCGCAAGGCTCATCGTCATCGACCCCCGCCGGATCGAGCTCTGCAAGTACGCCGATGCCCACCTCCAGCTCCGGCCCGGCGCCAACGTGGCCGTGCTCAACGGCCTGGCCCACGTCATCCTGACCGAGGGCCTCTACGACGAGGCCTTCATCGGCCAGAGGACCGAGAACTTTGAGGCCTACCGGCAGACGATGCTCACCTACACCCCGGAGCGCGTGGAGGAGATCTCCGGCGTCGCGGGGGACCTGCTCCGCAGGGCCGCCCGCCTCTACGCCACGAGCGGGGCCTCCATGTGCTGCCACGGCCTGGGCGTCAGCGAGCACAAGTACGGCTCCTTCGGCGTGATGGCCATGGCCAACCTCGCCCTCCTCACGGGCAACGTCGGCAGGCCAGGCACGGGCATCAACCCCCTGCGCGGCCAGAACAACGTCCAGGGCTCCTGCGACGTGGGCGCCATGCCCCACGCCCTCTCGACCTACCAGAAACTCCAGGACCCGGACGTGCGGGCCAAGTTCGAGGCCGTCTACGGCAGGCCCATCCTCGCCACGCCCGGCCTCAAGATCCCGGAGATGTACGAGGCCATGGTCGCCGGAAGGATGAAGGGCCTCTGGGTCGTGGGCTACGACGTGCTCCACACGGACCCCAACACCCACTTCGTCCGCCGCGCCCTCGGGAAGCTCGACTTCCTGGTCGTGCAGGACCTCTTCCTGAACGAGACCGCGAAGCTCGCCCACGTCGTCCTCCCCGGCGCCTCCTTCCTGGAGAAGGACGGCACCTTCACCAACGGCGAGCGCCGCATCCAGCGCATCCGGAGGGCCATCCCCCCCGTCGGACAGGCCAGGGCCGACTGGGAGGTCATCTGCGCCATCTCGGAGGCGATGGGCTACCCCATGCGCTACGCCCACCCCTCCGAGATCATGGACGAGATCGCCCGCCTCACCCCCAGCATGGCCGGCGTCAGCTACGACCGGCTTGAAGGCCACGGCCTCCAGTGGCCCGCCCCTCACGCCGGACACCCCGGCACCCGCGTCATGCACCAGGAGCAGTTCCCGCGCGGCAGGGGGAAGTTCTCCCCCGCGGACTACCTGCCCCCCGGCGAGGAGCCCGACGGGGACTACCCCTTCTGCCTGGTCACGGGCCGCATCCTCCACCACTACAACAGCGGCACCATGACCCGCCGCACCCGCCTGACGGCCTGGGTGGACGAGGACGTGGTGGAGCTCCACCCCGAAGACGCCGCCGAACTCCTCGTCGAGGACGGGGAGAAGGTCCGCCTCCTCAGCCGCCGGGGCGAGGTGACCCTCACGGCCCGGCACAGCGACCGCGTGGCCCCCGGCCAGGTCTTCGCCACCTTCCACTTCCCGGAATTGCGCCTGAACGAACTCCTCTCCTCCTCCGCCGACGTCCTGTCTAAGTGCCCGGAGTACAAGGTCTCCGCCGTGCGCGTGGAGAAGATCGGGAAGGCCTCCGCGCGAAGAGGCAGGGAGAAGGCCCTGGCCGCCGCGGATTAAAAAAACGAATGGGAGAATGGGAGAATGGGAGAATGGGAGAATGGGAGAAAAATCCTTCTCCCGCTCCCCCACTCCCCCACTCTCCCGCTCGCTCTTTATGTCTACCCCTGCCATCATCTCCCACCTCACCACGCGGTTTCACGGCCCCTCCGCCGCGCCCGCGGACGACCTCCTCGCCGTGGAGGAGCCCCTGGAGGTCCGGCTCCAGGGCCAGCCCATCGCCGTGATCATGCGCACGCCGGGGGACGACTTTGAGCTGGCCGCCGGCTTCCTCGTCACCGAAGGCATCCTGCGCTCCCCATCCGATGTCGGCGCCATCTCCTACTGCAAGGACGCCGAGCCCCCCAACCTCGAAAACGTCGTGGACGTGGTCCTGGCCGACGGCGTGCCCTTTGACCTCGAGCGCCTCCGCCGGAACGTCTACGCCTCCTCCTCCTGCGGCATCTGCGGCAAGGCCACCATAGAGGCCATCCACGCCCACGCCCCTCCCGTCGCCGCCGACTTCACCCTCCCCCCCGGCCTCCTCTACGCCCTCCCCGACCGCCTCCGCGCCGCCCAGTCCGCCTTCGACCGGACCGGCGGCCTCCACG
>CAYRZX010000135.1:0-17074 GCA_964428665.1 uncultured Gemmatimonas sp. | reverse complement strand
TCGAGGGTCTGGTCGGCGGCCACCCGGTAGTCCTGGACGATCTTCGAGACGAAGGGGCTGCCCTGGGGCAGGCCGACGTTGACGTTATAGGTCCCCGGCAGGAGGGCGACGCGGTAGCGCCCGTCGGCGTCGGTGTTCCCGCCGCCGCCCCCCGTGACGCCGGGCTGCGAAGGGTAGGCGTTGACGTAGACGTTCTGGACGGGTTTTCCGTCCGGGTCGGTGACGCGGCCGGAGAGGATGACGCCGCGATCCAGCCTGAAATCGAGGGTCTGGTCGGCGGCCACGCGGTAGTCCTGGAGGCTCTTGGAGACGAAGGGGCTGTTGGGCGGGAGGCCGACGTTGACGTTATAGGTCCCCGGCAGGAGGGTCATGCGGTAGCGCCCGTCGGCGTCGGTGTTCCCGTTGCCACCTGTCTGGGTCTGCTGGCTGTAGGCGTTGACGTAGACGTTCTGGACGGGCCTGCCGTCGGGGTCGGTGACGCGGCCGGAGAGGACCACGCCGCGCTCCAGCTTGAAGTCGAGGGTCTGGTCGCCGGTAAACCGGTAGTCCTGGACGCTCTTGGAGACGAAGGGGCTGCCCGGCGGGGGGCTGACGTTGATGCCGTAGACGCCGGGGGAGAGGGTGATGCGGTAGCGCCCGTCGGCGTCGGTCTGCATCCCGCCCCCGGTCTGGGTCTGCTGGCTCCAGGCGTTGATGAAGACGTTCTGGACGGGCCTGCCGTCGGGGTCCGTGACGCGCCCGGAGAGGGCCTTCCCCTGCTCCAGGGTGATGTCGAGGCGGAGGTCCGCGGTCACCTCCAGGCCGTCCTTCCTGAACGGAAGCAGGGGGCTGTTGGGCGGGGGGCCGACGTTCAGGTTGTAGCGGCCCGGCGGGAGGACGACCCTGTAGGCCCCGTCGGCGTCCGTGCCGGACCCGTAGCCCTGAGGGGCCCCCGGAACGTTGAAGTTCACGTAGACCCCCGGGAGCCGGTTTCCGGCCTGGTCACGGACCACGCCGGAGACGATCACCCCTCTCTTGAGCGCCACGTTGAGCGTGAGGTCGCCTTTCACCTCCAGCCCGCTGCGCCCTTCAGGGACGAGAGAGGTCCCCTGGGGCGGGTTGACCCGGAATTCGTAGACGCCCGGCCTGACGGGAAATTTGTAGTTCCCGTCCGCGTCCGTGTTTGCGCCGGACCCCCCTTCCCGGTTGAAGGCGTTCACGTGGGCGTCCTTCACGGGCTTTCCGTCCGGGTCGGTCACCTTGCCGGACAGGAAGACGCCGCGCTCCAGCGTGAGGTCCAGCGTCTGGTCGGCCTGGATGGCGAGTCCGCTCCTGGATGGGCCGAGGAAGGATGAGCCCTGTGGCAGGCCGACGTGCAGGTTGTAGGTCCCCGGCTTTACCGCGACGTAGTAGCGCCCGTCGTCCCGGCTCTGCGTCCCGTAGGACTGGTCGGGGGGCGCGAAGAGGTTTATAAAAGCGCCTTTGAAGGGCTTGCCGTCCGGGTCTTTGACGATGCCCGACAGCACGACTCCCCGCTCGAGCTTGAAGTCCAGGGTGACGTTGGCCGTGACCGGGACCTTCTCCCGGCGGATGGGCAGGAAGGGGACGTCCCCTACAGGGCTTACGCTCAGGTTGTAGGTCCCCGGCGCAATCGAAAATCGGTAGGCCCCCGTGGAATCGGTCTGCGCCCCGGCCCCCTGGTGCGTCACGGGGTCGCTCAGGTTGACGAAGACGTTCTTAGCGGGGTTTCCGTTCGGGTCTGTGACCTTGCCGGAGACCGTGACCTGCGCCGTGGTCTGCGCCCAGGTCGCGGACGTGAACAGGAACAGACAGACCCCCACCAGGATTATTCTTATACAGGTCTGCATTTGCCAGCCCCTCCCATCAGATTTGTTTCCAGGCAGAGTCCGAAAAGGAGCGCAACAGATCGCCGGAGTAAATTATCTCTTTTTTTCTGTCCTGTCCATCCGTACATCTACGCGATTTGCGCGAAAAAGGCCCGTATTTTTCGCCGCGCGCAGGTGGAAAAAGAGACAGGGGCGAACCCTTGCCGTGTCGAAACAGAACATGTCCCTCCCACCATGAACGGCAGATGCGTCGCCCCTGATCAAGCACAATCCGTACCGCTTTAATCTATGATAAAGACAGGGTTAATGTTTGTGACGGCGGTCACGAAAAAGGAGCAAAAAATCTGTGACGTAGATCACACAGCAGGAAAAATGAAGGGATGATAAGGTAAGACGAAGGGATATTTTTTCCGCTGAGCACGGTCGTCAGCCTGACGCGATCTTCCTGGCGCGGACGGCGCGAACGGCTGAAACCGAAAGGGTCACCGCCGTAAGCGGTATGGCGAAGACCAGCATCACCGCATTGAAGGCAGGTAGCATGGCGTGTTGCGCCGCGTTTAAAACCAGATACAGGGTGTAGGCGATATAGTAGCCCAGAAAGAGCGCGCCCTCCCCTCGCGAGATGATTGTGCCGGTGAAGAAGATGGGCAGGCACGCCACCGTCACGGCGATCATCACCGGGATGTCAAACCGCAGGGCCGCCGGGGACACGCGGATGCCCTCGGGCGCTGCGACGCTGGCGATGCCGAGGATGGCCAGGAGGTTGAAGATGTTGCTGCCCACCACGTTGCCGACGGCGATGTCGCGCTCGCCGCGCAGGGCGGCGACGACCGAGGTGGCCACCTCCGGCAGGGAGGTGCCGGCGGCGACGACCGTCAGGCCGATGACCAGCTCGCTGACGCCCAGCTTTTGCGCGATGACGACCGCCCCCTGCACCAGCCAGCGGGAGCCCAGCACGAGCGCGACGAGGCCGAGGACCACGAGCGCCATCCGGGCGATCCACTGCCACCCGCTTCTTCTGCTGACCTCTGCCACACGCCCTTCCTTCATCTGGCCGCGCTCCTTTCGGCCCTGCCGGATGGAGCGGAACGTGTAAGCCACCACGCCCGCGAAGAGCAGGGCGCCGTCCAGCCTGCTGATCCTGCCGTCGAGCGCCAGTACCGGGAGCAAGAACGATACGCCGATCATCACGGGGGCATCCGACCGGACCAGTTGCCCCGGCACGACGAGAGGGGCGACCAGCGCCGTCAGGCCGAGGATGAAGAGCACGTTGAAGACGTTGCTCCCCACCACGTTGCCGAAGGCGATGTCGGGCTGACCCGAAACGGCGGACTGGACGCTCACTGCCAGTTCGGGTGAACTCGTGCCGATGGCCACGACGGTCAGCCCGATCACCAGCGGCGAGATGCCTATGGCGGCGGCCAGCCAGGACGCCCCGCGCACCAGCATCTCTGCGCCGCCGATCAGCAAGACTATCCCGACGACGAACAGGGTCAGGGTAATGGCATCCACAGAATTTTTATCCTGTGTTTGTGTTACCGTCTATTTTCGTCTGAGCGCCAACGCAAACAATACCACAATTCCGATAACGAACACAAGAAAGGCTATAAGCTCCCCTCCGCTCAAGTTCGCAGCCCCCACAGTGAACATAGGAGAGTCCTTTCGGCATGTTTTGAGGGAATCGTCCCGGCGACGCCACTATTTGGCGGGTCCAAGGTAGGTGCAGGCGCGGGGCACGGGCCTCATCTCGATCACGCCAGCCGTTTCATTGTTGAACACGCCTGCCGCCTCAAGCGCAGAGGTTATTTTCTCAGTCTGGTTTGGCCCGATGATGAGATCGGCGGACTCCCGGGCCGGGGAGATCGTGTCGGTGTTTTCGGGTCCCTTTCCAATGGGCATGGACCGGAATCTGCTTATGGTGGCGCCGGCCGCTCCGGACGCCATGGCGGCTGCCACAAGGTCCGCCGCGCGCCCCTCGTTGCAGGAGATATTATAAAAAACGAGGTTTTCAAGATATCTGCGGGCTGCGCGGGCCGAGACCACGCCGGACTCTTTCTGGCGCCAATCTACCGCGCCTTTCAGCTCATCTATTGCCCCGATGATCTGCTCCATGCTGGCGGCATAGCGCTGTTTGCCTCGGAAGAAACGGGTGTTGACCCTGCCCCTGGCCAGGTCGTACATGTAAATGAACCCCTTCCCGGGCAGGTCGAGGCGACCGGTGTCCACCAGGAGGTCGAACGCCTCACGCGCCTCGTTGCGCGACACCACGAATGTAATGATGTCTTTGCTGGCCGGAATGGTGATCCGCAACAGGCCGAGCTTGTCTCGAAGGCCCGTGCCTTCCCCGAACGACACGTGCGGCACGGAAAACCCGAGGTCGAGCGCGGCCTGCACGATGGCGTTGCCCTGCCCCCGTTGCACAATGCAGGTGATGTGAGTCAAGCCCTCGTGAAGCGGGTAATTACACGTTGACTCCGCCACCCTGTGTATCAGTTCAAGGCCATCGGTACACAGCGTGACCGGGCAGGAATAGATGCTGCCGCGCCCCGGCTGGTGCAGTTCCAGCGCCTCGATTATGGCGCCCATGATGCCTTCCTCACCCCCCGGCGCCACATAAAACCGGTAGTATTCGGCCGGGTCTTCTTCGAGCACGGTGGTTGGAATCGTGCCGAAAAGCCGGGTGGTTTCGCGCAGCACCACGGCCCGGGCGCTGATGACATCGGCGCGTGCAATGCCGTTCTGGGCGAGGGTAGTCAGAAGCCTGTCGGCCAGGGAACGATAGATGGAGCAGGTGATCTGAATGGCGTCTTGTGTCTGCATCTGGCGCCTCCATTGGCCGTGAACAGCTCAGGCGGCTTTTTCAACCGCAGCTTCACGAAGCGCTGCTTTGCGGCGCGCGGTTACCACGAGTCCCACGACTATGACGGCCAGGATCGGGTAGACCGAGGCGAGGCTCAGAATGCCGAACCCCTCCACCACTCCGACCTGCCCTCCGATCCCAAGCCCCATGGCCAGCACCAGCGGCACGGTCACCGGCCCGGTGGTCACGCCGGCGGAATCCCAGCCGATGTTGACAAAGTCCTCGGTGCTGATTTTGCTGAGAAACAGCAGGATGGCATACGGCGGGACGAGGAGCCATACCAGGGGCAGGTCAAACACAACCCTGACCACCCCAACGGCAATTCCGACGCCCACCCCAATGGCTACGGCCTGCATGAGAAGCGATTTCTTGAACGTGCCGACGGTGAGGTCCTCAACGGTCTGCCCCAGCGCATTGAGGGCAGGCTCAGCCAGGGTGGCGCCATACCCCAGAACAAAAGCGAACAGGATGGCGACCGCAATCCCTCCGATTGCTCCGAAGAGGGGACCGCGGCGGGGCGTGTTGACATAACGCGCCGTGGCAGCGTCATAGGCGCTCGAATCGTAGGGCACTGCGACATAGCCGGCGCGGTCGGTCTGGAAAAAGAAGGTGACCTTGCCGCCGTCGGGCATGACCGCATCGCGCACCACCCCGGGGTCGAAGTTGCGAATGACCTGGCGCTGCTGCACCAGCTCGATTGACTTGAAGGATGAGGGGAGCATTTCACCGGCCTGGCCGCCCAGCCTGGAGAGGCCCAGCTCTATGCCGATGCTGAAGATGCTCATGCCGATGACGGCCAGCACGATCCCAAGGGCGGTCTCGTCGGGTTTGCCGAGTTTTTCTCTCATCAGTTTCAGCGCGATGAACAGGAACAGCGACAGGGGGAGAATGGCCTGAGCCGCGGCCTGTACATTGCGTGAGATCAGGTCTGCGATGTCCACGCCGGCGGTTTTGGCGACGGCGCTCTCGTCGAGCGCCTGCTGCACGGCCTCCCGTGAGCCATAAATGGCAATCCGCTCTTCATCGGCCACGCTGCCCGAAAGCGCCCAGGTTTTCAGTGCGCCAGTTGAGCCGAACGATCTGGCTGCGAGCGTTTCGTCGGCGGCCGCCCTGGAGAGCCAGCCCGTGCGTAACGCGGGGTCTCCATTGAAATAGGCGCTCCGCGCAGCAAGGGGGGCGTTTTTGAACACGTACCCGGTCAGCTCCTCCTCGGAGGCAAAAAGGTAAACGACCCTGGAACGGTTCTCAGGCGCGCAGAATTGCTCGGCCGGCATCGGTCTGGGGACATTCCCCATCAGAAACATTCCCAGCGCAAGCACGGTGAGGATGGGAAACGCGGAGGCCAGAGTGACCACCCCGAAGCCGCCCGCGGCGCCTGAGCCCTCGCTGCTGCCTCGCTTGGCAATGACCCGCGAGACGCCGATTCCCAGCGCCAGAACCAGGGGGACTGTGACCGGGCCCGTGGTGACACCGCCGCAGTCCCAGGCCACCCCGGTCACATAGGCCATGTTGGGGTCGAGCCAGGCCCAGATGGAAATGGCGGAGAGGATGGTAACGAGGATGTAGAGGAAGGGCTTGAGTGACCAGCTGTAGAGAAACCGCAGCATGCCGAAGATCACCGCAATGCCGACCCCGGCGCCTACGGCGTACTTGAGAAAATGGGAGTATTTGTTGAGAAGCAGGAACAACAGAGGCGCGTCCCAGGGTTTAACTGAAGAGCCGGCGGCCTGCAGCACCCCGATGGCCGGCTCTGCGAACGTGGCCCCTACTCCGAGGATAAACGCAAAGACCATCATCAACGGGAGCGCGGCCCGTTGGGGCAGTTTGACCCCGCAGGTCTCGCCCAGAGGCATCAGGCCGAGGAACAGACCTTCCATAAAGAAGGCGAGCCCCAGGATGACCAGGGCTATACCGCCGGTTACAACGGATGCCTGGGCTATGGGGATGCCGAGGACGAAGACCTGAAAGACGGCCAGATACAGGACGATGAGCCAGACGCTCTTGATCTGCTCCAGGACCTTGCTGCCCATATACGGCAGCAACATGCCCAGGGCTTGCCTGGCAGGTACCTTAACCCGCCCTCCGCTCTGTTGCCCGGCTTGCTGGGCGCCAGCAGGTTTTTCAGCAGACGCTTTCTTAACCTCATCCATGCAGCGCCCTCCCAGTGTAATGGATGGTGAAGGTTCAGCGAGACAGGGCCAGGCTGAGGGCCGTGGTGAGCTTGAGCACGTCGTTGTTCGTCTTGCGGAGGCGGTCGGCCAGGACGCGGGAGATGTTCGTCACGACGACGTAGCCGATGACGGGGTCTTCGGCGGCCAGGGCCTCAAAGTCCTTCTTGGTGATGATCAGGGTGGCGCAGCGGTCCAGGGCGGCGACCGTGGCGGAGCGCTCCGTGTTCTCCTCCAGCATGGACATCTCGCCGAAGAAGGGGCGCATCGCCCCGGTCAGCCGGATGAAGCTCTTCTCCTTCTGGCCGAAGTCGGTCGAGGAGACCTTGAGGGTGACGGTCTTGGAGATCTCCACCGTTCCCTCCTCCAGGATGTACATGACGTTGTCGGCGTCGACCTCCCCCTCCCGGATGATCGGGGTCCCGGCCTCGAAGGTCTTCTTGGTCATCCGCTCCCGGACCTTCCGGATCTGCCCGTCGGACAGCCCCTTGAAGATGGAGACCCCCCGCAGGAAGGTCATTTCATCCTGGGCTTCAACGGGCTTGTCTTTGGCGCGGTTCAGGGGCAGGGCTTCCGCGATAGAACGCAGGGCGGCCATACAGGGCTCCAGGCGTGGTCAGGGTTGGTTCTCTTTTTCGAGGGTGATGACAACGGCGCGGTCGTCGGGCTCGATCACGTAGTCGTCGGGGGGGTTGACCTGCACCTGTGTCCCGCCCCCCACGTGAAAGAGCGCCTCCTTCCCGGCCTCCGAGAACTTCCGGGTGCTCTCCATCGAGAAATCCCCCCGCACGAAGCGGATGGAGGCGTCCGGGTGCCGGAGGATGACGTCCTGCACGACCTCCTCGCTGAGGGTGTTGACGAGCACGATGTCCTCGGTGTGCCCCACCTCGGTCAGCTTGCCGATGAGGTTATCGGCGTTTGGGTTCCAGCCGCAAATGGCGATGTGTCCCACGGAAGTGATCTTTCCCAGTCCTCTCGCTTCCTTCAGGCGTCGTTCGGTGAGCGCCGAGGCGATGGTCGCGGTGAACACGGAGACCAGCCCCATCTCCGTGAAGATCAGGAGGCCCGTGACGATCCGGCCCCATCCCGTGATCGGAAACTTATCTCCGTATCCGGTCGTGGTGACGGTGATCAGCGCCCACCAGAGGGCGTCCTCCACATCCTTGAACTGTTCGTTGTGATGCCGTTCTATGCCCAGCACCACCAGCCCCCCGACGATCATGGTGCTCAGGACCAGAAAGGCGATGCGCGGGAGCTGCGCGCGCCAGAGGGACTGCAGGGATGACCGGATGAGAAGGGCTATATTCTGGCAGAAGAGGAGCGTGCGCTGGATGATCGGCGTCCTCCTCCACGATTCCCAGGTCCGGCCCCAGACTTGAGCGAAAAACTTGAACATGGACGCCTGTCAGGTCTGCACAAGGTTCCGGATGGCCTCCTCCGGCGCGCCCGACCGGCGCAGGGGGGCCACGACGTCCGCGTCGAGGTCCGGCACGCAGGACTTGATGACCCTCAGGCCGGAGGCCGAGGCGAGGCGATAGCCGCCCGCGCAGGCGGGGACCAGGACGGTGTCGCCGGGGGAAAGAGAAAGGCGTGAGGCATGAGGCAGGCCCTCTCCCTCCCCCAGTCCTGTAGCAAAGCCCTTATCGCCCCCTCCCTCTCCCGTACGTACGGGAGAGGGAGGGGGAAGGGGGGTGGGTGAGGGCCTGTCGCTTTCCCAAATGATTTCCCCTGTCCCGGACCAGACCGTCAGGGCGTGGAACGACCGCCCGTCACATTGGTCGGCTATGGACCCGCCGGGGCGGACCTCCAGGACCTCCACGGCGAAGTGGGGGCAGGCCACGGCGTAGCGCCGGCTTCCCCCGTCCAGGGCGATTCTGACCGGCGGCACAGGGCCCTGCGGGCCGAACCCCCCGTCCAGAACCGATGCGGCCCGGTCCAGGTGCAGGTCACGGGGCCTGCCGTCGGCCCCCGTGCGGCCCCAGTCCCACAGCCGGTAGGTGATGTTGGAGTTCTGCTGGACCTCGTAGATGACGATGCCCGCGCCCAGGGCGTGGACCGCGCCGGGCGGGACCATGAAGCAGTCCCCCGGCTGCGCGGCCACCCATCCGAGGTGGGGTTCGATCTCCCCGGCCGCGGCAGCGGCCCGGACGGCCTCCCCGGTCATCCGCTCCCGCAGGCCGTAGACCATGCGGGCCCCCGGCTCGGCGTCGGCGACGACCCACGCCTCCGTCTTGCCGGGGTCGGGCTCGCCCAGCGCCCGCGCGGCCCGGTCGTCGGGGTGGACCTGCACGGAGAGCAACTCGCGCGCGTCGATCCATTTGATGAGGAGCGGAAACCTGCCCTCAGACCGGGCCGAGGCCAGGGTCCCGATGAGGGCCTCCCCGAACGTCCGCCGCAGGTCTTCGAGCGACCTGCCTTTCTGCGGCCCCTCGGCCACAAGGCTCTGCGCCTCGGGCCGGTCCGAGACCTCCCACGACTCCCCAATGCAGACGCCGTCGGGGATCGACCTCCCGAACAGGCGGCCCAGCGCCCGTCCGCCCCAGGGTTTTTCGACGGGGATGGGGATCAGTTTGAGGGGACCGAGGGACATAAGCTACGAAGCCTCTTTCTTCTCCTCCGCCTGTTCCTTCTTCTCCTCCGCCTTCTCCTGGGGCCTGTTGGCCTCGTCCACGTAGTTCATCCGCAACTCGAACAGCACGTGCTCCAGGAACTGCTTCTCGTGGGGCTTTAGATTGCCCCTGGTCTTCTCCTCCAGCATGCCCAGGATGTCGATGGTATGCCGGGCCTGGTCCAGGTCGCGTTCGATCCGGTCGGTGAGCGGGTTCTTGACCTTGCCCAGGTGCTGCATGGCCGCGCTCTGGAACATGAATATGAGCTGCGTGAAAAGAAGCTCGTTCTTCTGTTCGTCGGTGATTGTCTGCGACTCCGCCATCTCTCAAACTCCCCCGCTTATTTTCTGCGCGTCCTTCGCCTCTCCGCCTCGCGGCGCTTCTCAAGCACCTTCTCGAACTCTGCGATGAGGCTCTGACCCCCGCGGGAGAACTTGAGCATCGTTTCGCGGGACATCACCATCACCGTGCCCCGTTCCTTGTCGGGGTACCGGCAGAAACTGTGTTTCACCTCTTTGCCCGTGATGCAGCACTGCGACTCAATCAGCAGCTCCCGGTCCGCGTCCGAGAAGGTGCCGATGTGCGCCTGGTACGACATGTCTTCGACCTCCACGTCTGCGGGGTCGCGGGTGAACTCGGCATCCTCTTCCGGCATGTGATAACTCCTTGCAAATGAGGTTGGTATAGTTGTGTAAACGGGTTAAAAATATACAACAAACCCTTTTTTATGTAAAGATAAAAGACAGTGGTCAGTGGTCAGTGGTCAGTGGTCAGTAAAACCTCAAAGGTTTCTTTGCTTTTCGCTCATCACTCATCACTCGTCACCCGTCACTGTTTTTCTGAGGCCAGCCGGGCGTACTGGTCCTTGACGAAGACCATGAACCCTCCGATCAGGAGGAAGATGATCCCCGACTGCGTCAGCGCCAGGACCGCGCCGAGGCCCGTGGCATCCTTCAGCAGCAACCCGGAAAGCCCCGCCCATCCCGTGATGGTGTAGATGACCAGCACGGCTGTCCGGTGACCGAGGCCGAGGTCGGACAGGCGATGGTGGAAGTGGTCCCGGCCCGTGAAGGCGATCCATTCGCTGAAGGTCCTGACCTGACCTGACCAGATGCGCACCACCGTTGTCAGGCTCATGTCGAAGATCGGCACGCCGAGGATCAGGACCGGGACGACGATGTCCACGAGGTGGTTGTGGCCCCAGTCCCCCATGACGCCGATGCCCGCCAGGGTGAAGCCGAGGAAGTTGCTCCCGGCGTCCCCCATAAAGAGGCCCGCCGGCCGGGAGCGGCGAAAGTTGTGGGGGAGAAACCCCAGGCAGCTCCCCATCAGGGCGGCCGACAGGAACATCATGAACTTCTGTCCCGTCATAAAGGCCACCAGGCCGAAGAAGAAGGCATTGATCGCCGCCGACCCCGCCGCCAGGCCGTCCAGGCCGTCGATGCAGTTGAAGGCGTTCGTGATGCCGATGATCCAGAGGCCGGTCAGGATCGTCTCGCCCGCGTTCCCCCACCAGGTGTCGGGGAGGAACGAGATGGAGACGTCGTATTGGATGAGGATCCCCACGGCCACGACCTGGGCCAGCAGCTTCAGACGGGCCGAGAGGTCCCAGACGTCGTCCAGCAGGCCGACGACAAAGATGAGGGTCCCCCCCAGGGCGACCCCCTTGAGTTCGACTGAAAAATAGAAGTTGAGGAGGACCACCGCCGCGAACGCCGCGTAAATGGCGACGCCCCCGAAATAGGGCGTGGGGTGGGCGTGCGCCTTTCGTCCGGCCGGATGATCGACGGCGCCGACGCGGCTGGCGACCCGCCCCGCCACCGGCGCGAGGATGTAGGAGATCAGAAAGGCGAGGGTCAGGAGATACAACCCCCACTCAGGCTGCGAATGGGGAGACGCCACGGCCCGCACCGCCGGATGCAGCAGGACGCCGCAGGCGATCAGGGCGGCCCAGTGTCTGAGGTCAAAGCGGAGGGAGGTCACGAATCGCCTCGTCTTTCCGGTTAAGAGGGAATTGTATCGAGAGCCTGATAAAAAATCGCTGCGGCTCTGGCCCTCACCCCGTCAGGCTACGCCTGCCACCCCTCTCCCGTGTACGGGAGAGGGGAAGCCGAGCGTCAGCGAGGCGGGGAGAGGGCCTGTGCGCCAGGCGAAATATCCCATGCACAAGATTTATGAAAAGTTATTTAAATATGCACAATATGCACAACGGCGGAGGGGCCGTCAACAAGGAATTCGTTTGACATGCCCAGCCGCATATCCCTATCTTATGTAGAGATGCGACGTGTCGCGTCTCTACCCATCGCATAAAACAACCATCGAAAGGAGTGTCTTGTGAGCAAGCTCGCCATTCACGGGGGGCCGAAGGCGGTGCAGACGCCTCCGGGGGACATGTTCAAATGGCCGATCATCACCGAGGAGGACGAACAGGCCGCCCTGGAGGTCCTGCGCGCGGGGAAGATGTCCGGCACGGATGTGACGGTGCAGTTCGAGAAGGAGTTCGCGCAGTGGCACGGGATGGACTACGCCCTGGCGCACAACACGGGGACGGCGGCGCTCCACACGGCTATGTTCGGATGCCGGGTGGGGGTGGGGGACGAGATCATCGCGCCGAGCCTGACCTACTGGGCGTCGGCCCTGCCGGCCCTGTCGCTGGGCGCGACGATCGTGTTCGCGGAGGTGGACCCGGACACGATGTGCATCGACCCGAGGGACATCGAGCATCGGATCACGAAGCGGACGAAGGCCATCGTGCCCGTCCACTACTGCGGCCACCCGTGCGATATGGACCCCATTATGGAGGTCGCGAACCGGCACGGGGTCAAGGTGATCGAGGATGTGTCGCACGCGCACGGGGCGCTCTACAAGGGGCGGCTGGTCGGGACGATCGGGCACGCGGGCGCGATGTCGTGCATGTCGGGGAAGTCGCTGGCCATCGGCGAGGGGGGGATGCTGGTCACCAACGACAGGGAGATCTACCAGAGGGCCGTGGCGTTCGGGCACTACGAGCGGACGCGGAGGGACGTGGAGGATCCCGAACTGGCCCCGCTGGCCGGGCTGCCGCTGGGGGGCGTGAAGTACCGGATGCACCAGATCTCCTCCGCGGTGGGGCGGGTGCAGCTCAAGTACTACGAGGGGCGGATGGCGGTCATCCAGAGGGCGATGAACTATTTCTGGGACCTGCTGGAGGGGGTTCCCGGCGTCAAGGCGCACCGGCCTTCCAGGCCGTCGGGGAGCACGATGGGGGGGTGGTACGCGGCGCACGGCCTGTATCGTCCGGAGGAGCTGGGCGGGCTGAGCATCCAGAAGTTCGCGGAGGCGGTGCGGGCGGAGGGGGGGGTGTGCAGCCCCGGCGCGAACCTGGCGCTCCATCTCCACCCGGTCCTGAACGAGGCGGATGTCTACGGGCACGGCAGGCCGACGCGCATCGCGCACACGGAGGGGGACGTTCGACAGGGGCCGGGGAGCCTGCCGGTGACGGAGGCGATGCAGGAGCGGGTCTACTCCATCCCGTGGTTCAAGCACTACCGTCCGGAGGTCATCGAGGAGCACGCGGCGGCCTACCGCAAGGTGGCGGAGCACGCGGAGGAGCTGAAGTAGACGCGCGGGGGCCGGTATATGCTATGCGACCACTTGTTTACCTTATTATAGCCTTTCTCCTGTTGAGTGCGACGCCGTGCGGCGCAGATGTCGAGGTGCGGCCGGTGGACGAGGAGGGGCTTCAGGCCCTCCTGCAGTCGCACCGGGGGAAGGTGGTCCTGCTCAACCTCTGGGCGACCTGGTGCGACCCGTGCCGGGAGGAGTTCCCGGCGCTGGTGAAGTTTCAGAAGGACTACCGGGGCGTGGAGGTCCTGTTCGTGTCCGTGGACGACCCTGATCAGGTGAAGGACTCGGTCGCGCCGTTCCTGAAGGAGCAGGGCGTGACGGGCGTGACCTACCTGAAGGACGCGAAGCAGGACGGGGCGTTCATCGACCGGCTGGACCCCGCCTGGTCCGGGGCGATCCCGGCGACTTTTCTGTATGACCGGGAGGGGAGGCGGGCCGGGACGCTGGTGGGGGCGCAGACCTACGAGGGGCTGGCGAAGCAGGTCGCCTCGCTGGTCGGGGCCGCCGGGGCGCAGGAGGCTGCGGAGGAGGTCGCGGACCCGGAGACGCTGTTCCGGTGGGCGGGGGAGGTCGCGCCGGAGACGGTTGCGCCGGGGGGGAGGGGGGAGGCGCGGCTGGTCCTGAGCGTGGCGAAGGACCACCTGGTGTACCGGGAGCGGACGTCGGTGACGTTCGAGGCGCCGGCGGGCGTGCAGGTGGGGGAGGTGGTCTTCCCGGCGTCCAGACGGAAGCACGACCCGATCACGGGGGAGGAGGTGGAGGCGTTCACGGGCGCGCCGACGTTCACGTTCACCGCGCCGGTGACGGTCGCGCCGGAGGCGCAGGCCGGGGCGGTCCGGCTCACGGCCACGGTCCGGTACCAGGGGTGCTCGCCGAAGCTGTGCTACCTGCCGACGACGAAGCGGATAGAGATCACGTTCAAGGTTCAAGGTTCAAAGTTCAAGGGTTCCAACCTTGAACCTTCCGACCGAACGCCGGGGGCGGGGGAATCGTCTCTTCAGGACTTCAGCGGAGGGGGGGGTGTGGGTCTCCTGGCAAGGGGGCGGGCATGGGCGCTGCTGCTGGCCTTCGCAGGGGGGCTGCTGACGAGTCTCACGCCGTGCGTGTATCCCCTCATCCCGATCACCATCGGCATCTTTGGGGCGCGTGGGGCCAGGCGTCTGATCGAGCGTCTGACGCTGTCCTTCATCTATGTGCTGGGCATCGCGGCGATGTACTCCGGCCTGGGGCTGGCCGCGGCCTCCACAGGGGCGGTGTTCGGGCAGGTCATGGCCAATCCCTGGGTGATCGGGGGTGTCGCGACGGTCTTCGCGCTGTTCGGGGCGTCGATGCTGGGGGCGTTCGAGATTCAGCTGCCCGCCGGGCTGCAGGCGCGGTTGAGCCAGGTCGGCGGCAGGGGCTACGGCGGGGCGTTCGCGATGGGCCTGGTGGGGGGGATCATCGCGGCCCCCTGCACAGGGCCGGCGCTGGGCGCGGTTTTGACCTACGTGGCCACGACGCGCGACCTGGCGTTCGGGTTCTGGCTGCTGTTTGTGTTCGCCCTGGGCATGGGGGTGTTGTTTATCGTCATCGGGACGTTCTCCGGGGCCATGGCCGCGCTGCCCAGGTCCGGGGCCTGGATGGAGGGGGTCAAGAGCGCGCTGGGCATCGTCATGCTGGCGGCGGCGCTCTTCTTTCTGAAGGATGTGGTCCCGCCGCTGAAGAAGATTCTGGACCGTTCTGCGTGGGCCTTTGCCGCTGCGGGGGGGCACATCCTCTTAGGCCTCAGCTTGGGCGCTGTCCATAAGTCGTTCCACGATGCTTCCAGACGCATCCGTTTTCAGAAGGGCCTGGGCGTGGCGCTGTGCGTGGCCGGGGTCTACCTGACCGCCGGGGCGTTCACGGCGCCGGCGTCCGTCGCGGGGCCGGAGTGGGTGTATGACGAGGCGGAGGGGCTGGCGCAGGCGCGGCGGGAGGGGAGGCCGGCGATGATCGACTTCTACGCGGACTGGTGCGCGGCGTGCGTGGAGCTGGAACGCGACACGTATTCGGACCCGAAGGTCCGGGAGCGGTTGAGGGCGTTCGTGAGCGTCAAGGTGGATTTCACAGAGGAGTCGGAGGCGACGCGGGCCTTGCAGAAGAAGTACCGGCTCGTCGGCCTGCCCACGGTCCTGTTCTTCGACGGGCAGGGGAACGAGCTGCCGCACAAGCGGCTGACGGGGTTCGCGCCGGCAGGGCAGTTCCTGGCGCACATCGAGGATATCCGGTAAGGAGACTCGGACATGGACAAAAGCGAAATCGAGCGTTACGCGGCCTGGAAGCGGTACCGCGACCAGGTCGTTCACCCTGTCACGATCAAGCCGGCGGACCTGGACCGGGCGCGGGCGAACCTGGAACGTCACGCCTGGGCGCGCCGGGTGCTGGAGGACATGCGGGCGCAGGTGGCGCACACGCTGGGGCAGGGTCCGGACCACGTGGAGCGGATGATCCCGGCCACCACGCCGGGCGGCGTCGGCTTTACGAACTGTCCGGCGTGCGAGGGGAACACGATCCACGGGGCCTACCGCTGGGACCCGAAGGACCCGGAGCGGCTGGTCTGCACGACGTGCGGGCTGGTCTACCCGAATGAGAAATACCCGGAGAACGTCGTGTTTCGGGCGGATCGGCACGGGTGCGGGCAGGAGGTCTCCTACCACGGGGGCTACAGCTTCGACTTCCGGGGGTTCCATCTCCGGTCGAGCTGGACGGCGCAGATTCGCGCCCGCAAGGTCTCTCACGTGGCGTCGCAGGCGCATACCCTGGCGACGGTCTACGCCCTGACCGGGGAGCGGCGCTACGCGGAGAAGGCGAGGGAGATCCTGCTGCGGTTTGCGGAGGTCTACCCGAACTACCTGGTCCACTCCAGCTACGGGGAGTGGATCGACCTGCCGCCGCACGTGGCCGCCGAGCGGATCAACGACCTGCCGGAGGACGAGTGGACCATCCCACCCAACAGGCCGGACCGGAGGCTCCACTCCGGCTACTGGAACTCGGGCCGGGCGACGGGGTCGGGCATGGAGGGGAGGTTCATCGAGAACGTGGCCGCGGCGTATGACCTGATTCACGATGTTCTGACCGACGATGAGCGGGAGAAGATCGCGCGGGACCTGCTGATCGAGGGGACGGTCCTGCTGCTGGCGGACCCGGCGCTCAACAACAAGAGCGTCACGAATCTGACGGCCACGGGCCTGGTGGGGATGGTGGTCGGCGACCCCGGCCTGGTGCGGGCCGGGGGGAAGGGGTTCTGGCACTTCGTGAAGAACTGGTTCCTGTTCGACGGGGCTACGTCCGAGTCCCCCGGATACGGCCTGATGACCCTCAACGGCATGTGGGCGTTCGGGGAGGCGCTGCACGGGTACAGTGACCCGAAGGGGTACCGGCGGAAGGACAGGATGCAGGAGTTCGACCTGTACGCGGATGGGAGTTACCGGTCGGTGTTCCGGGCGTTCTACGACACGCTGTTTCCGAGCCTGAAGTACCCGGCCTCCGCCGACTCCTACGTCACCACCGGCCTGGGGGCGCAGTACGCGGAGTTGATGGCCGTGAGATACAACCTGCCGGAGTACCGGGCGCTGCTGAAGGAGGTCCTGAGCGGGCCGGCCGAGGAGACGGGGGGGGAGTACGCCCTGTTCCACCGGGACCCGGACTTCGCCGTGCAGCCGGGCGACCGGGTGGCGCTCGGCGACGCCTTCTTCCCGGCGCTGCGGATGGGGTATCTCAGAATGGGCGAGGACGGACGCGAGGGGACGGCCATCCTGGACGCCTCGCACTGGGGCGTCCATCACCACCGGGACAGCCTCAACCTGACCCTCTTCCAGCACGGGCACGAGGTCCTGACCGACCTGGGATACCTGTGGGACCGGCCCGACAAGGACATGACCGTGCGCACGCCGGCGCACAACCTGGTGGTGGTGGACGAGGCCGAGCAGCGGACGAGGGAGCGGGAGGGCAGCCTCCACCTGTTCGACGCGACGCCGCGCGTGAAGG
>CAYRZX010000134.1:0-17247 GCA_964428665.1 uncultured Gemmatimonas sp. | reverse complement strand
CGTAGGCGGCCACGAGGGTCGAGAGGTCGGCCCCGGCCCCCACG
The DNA here is from genome assembly GCA_964428665.1 of uncultured Gemmatimonas sp. Classification (GTDB taxonomy): domain Bacteria; phylum Latescibacterota; class UBA2968; order SICM01; family SICM01; genus SICM01. The sequence goes on along the minus strand of CAYRZX010000134.1, from coordinate 17,203 downwards.
TGGCACGCGGAGGCGAACCCGTAGCGCTCCGTGACGAACCCGCCGTAGTCCGGGCCGCGCCGGTCCAGCGCCTGCCGGGTTAGGATGCGGGGCACTGCGGCGTCGGCGGCGTTCACGGCGAGGCGGTAATCTCTGGACATGGGGGATCTCCTAAAAATGTAGGGGCGACCGGCCGGTCGCCCCTACGGATTATACCCTCACCGTCACGGCGTCGCGCTCGCCCTTCTCGATCTCCACCCGGCCCTCCCGCCGGACGAGGCTCAGGTAGTGGATGGGGCGGTCGGAGGTCACGAGGCGCTGGCCGTCGCGCTTCAGGTAGGTCCCACCGAGCAGGCCGAGGCGGAGGATGCAACCGGTGGCGTCGGTCGTGATCAGGCTCAGGTCGCCGTCGAACTCGTAGAGGCCGAACTGCTTGACGCCGGGGGCGTGGGAGATCAGGACGTGGTCCTCGCGCCCGTCAGGCCCGGCGGCCCTCAGGCCGGAGGCGTCCGTGGAGCGGGCGTCCCGGGTCCGGCGGTGGACGGGCAGGGCCTCGACTCTGATTTTAGGAGCGTCGCCGTCCGGGTAGGGGAGGAGGGCCCAGTCGAGCGTGGCCGGGGCGCGGCCGTGCCGGGTGTAGATGGCCGTGGGCGCAGGGATGCTGTCCCGCTCCCTCCCTCCCTCAGCGACCCACCCCTGCACGGGAGACAGGCCGCCGGTGATGATCTCGGCGCTGACCTTTTCGGGGTGCAGGGGGAGGAGGTCCAGGTTGGCCCGGCCCAGGCGACGGGTGCGCGCGGCCTTGGTGGCCGGGTCTATGATCACGCGCATGGGCATGAAGTGCCACAGGGCCTCGTAGGTGTGCGCGCCCTCGCCCGTGAGCCGGTCCGCGATGAGGAAGTAGTCCCCGCCGCCAAGGCCGGGGTCGCGGACGAACAGGACCTTCCGCTCGTGGGCGATGGACCTGTCCGGCGGGTCCCCGAACCCGTCCTCGTAGACGCCGCGCACGAAGTCGAAGGCGGGGGATGCCACCCAGCCGTTGTCCTGCGGGCCGGCGGCGGTGTACTCCTTGGGGGGGAGGGCGCGGCGGTTCTGGGGCTTGCCGTCAACGCGGAGGATGTTGTGACTGTCGGCCCCCCGGTAGTAGGCGGTCCACTCGTCCAGCAGGTAGCTGGCGATGCCGGGGTCCACTAAGAAGAGCGTCCCGCAGGCGAAGAGTTCAATGTTCAGCTTGTCCTCGTGCTGATGGGTCTCGCCGATGGGGCCGGCGTCGAAGAAGAGGGTGCGGGCGTCCCGGTCCCACCCGCTGCGCAGGACGGAGTAGCCGACGTAGGGGAAGTGATAAGAGGTCCGCGCGGGGGGGCGTCCCTCCTTTCCGCCCGTGGCGACGAACCGCATGTCCGGGCGGTTGAACAGCCGGTCCCCCTCCTTCAGGAAGGGCTTGCTGTCCCCCCAGACCCCGCCGGAGTCGTTGGGCGCGGGCCGGGTGCCGTCGGGCCGGGCCAGGTAGAGTTCGTACTCGTACATCTTTTCGAGCTGTCGGCGGAAGGCGTCCGGGACCTCCACCCCGTTGAGGAGGGCCAGCTCGTAGGCCCCGCTGAACAGCCGGGCGCAGGTGTCGTGGTAGCCGGGGCTGTGCTCCTTCTGCGCACCGTCGGGGTAGACCTGCCGGCGCGCGATCTCGTCGGTCAGGCGCTCGTAGGCCAGTTTTCGCCAGTCCTTGCTCTGCCTCAGCTCCGGGAGACAGACGGCGATGTTGGCCAGGCCGCGGCCCTGCATGACGCGCATGTTGGCGGTGGTCGTGATGTCGTTGTAGAGGACGATCTGGCGGGCGTGCTCCACGAGGGACTTCAGGATCATGACGAAGGTCCCGACCTCGAAGGAGGGGGAGCCCAGGAAGGAGAAGAGGGTTTCAAACCAGGGCTCCATGGTCCGGCAGCCCACGCAGATCATCTTCCACTGCGCGCCCCAGCCGCCGTCGTTGTCGAGGGGCACGGGGCTGTCCTCGATCCAGCTTCTGATCTGGTCGTTCCACTCCCTGGCATACTTCTCGTCCTGCGTGGCCCGGTAGGCCGTCGCGAGGGGGACCCAGTGGCGATGCCGGTTGAAGGCGTGCATCCACTCCAGGTAGCCGATGGGGTTGACCTGCCAGTCGAGCCTCCGGCTTAACTGCTGGCCGTTGATGAGGTGGCGGCAGATGCGGTCGGCCTCGGAGGCGTCAAAGTTCTGAGAGACCTCCGTCCGGGCGAAGATGTGCCGGGGTTTCGTGCGGGTCCGGACGTGCTCGAACAGGGCGTTCGCAGCGGAGGCCCAGTCTTTTCGTTCGACAGAGGCCTTGGCCCGCTCCAGGCCGGGATAGTCGAGGTCCAACTCGCCCGCGAAGAACTCCTCGTCGGTCAGGCGAGGGCCCTGCGGGAACTCCACTTTGGCCAGGTAGAGGTCGTCGATGTGGAGGACCACCGGAGAGGTGGAGGCGGGCCGGGTGCGGAAGGCGACCTTCGAGACCTGTCTCCAGCCGTCCGGGATGCCGTAGATCAGGAAGTTCTGAAAGGGGATGACGACGTGTTTCCACCCCTGCCAGTCCAGCTTGACGCCGCTGAAGTAGTAGTCGTTCATGGGCAGGGCGCCGGTGCGGGAGGCGCACCAGAGTTCCACCATGAGGTAGCCGTCGGAGGGGCGGGACGAATGGACCCAGAAGTCGAGCCGGTTGCAGGCGCTCCAGTCCCCGGCGACGGAGGCGTTGACGGCCTCCCTCGCCGTCCCCGTGTCCCAGCGCAGGGCGCAGGCGCCCCGCTGCGTATAGGTCTGATCGGGTGTCCCGCCGGCCCACTGCGGGGCCTCTCCCGCCGGGGCCCAAAGACGTTCTTCGATCACGCGATCCTGTTTCATAAGACGATGCCTCCTGAAAAACCATTCACCGCAGAGAACAGTGGGGTGGATCGGCCCAGTGGGCCGATGGCTTTGTGGGAGAACGCAGAGGAGAAACGGAAATTTTTATCAGCGCAGCAGCCCCGACATTTCAAGCACCTGCTTCGACCAATCATGTGCCTGTTCGGCCACGGCTGCCCGCTGAACAGGATCAGCCCAGATGTCCTCCCATCGGCGCTGCCAGCGGGCCAAAAGAAGTTGTAGCTCGACCAGCCTCGCCTGGACTTCCAACTCTGCCTCCGGCGCAGCCCATTCAATAAAGAATTTGCTCTCCTCCACCAGAGTCTCGACGACATCCCGGTGGGCGGGATGGTCGGAGAAGGATTTGATGCGGGCCAGGTTGGCGGCCAGCCCACCCAGCCGGACGGGCAATTCATCGCGCAGGTATCGCTCTCGAATAGCTGTTGGATCTCTCATACGCCCCCCAGCAGATGTGTCACGATCTCCGCAATACGATCCCGAATGGACGGGTCAAGAATATCCATCGCTGGATTGTTCTGGCGTGGCCGGATGTTGATGAGGGCTTCGTAGCGAATCTGTTGCGTGGATGGAATCCAGTCCGCTCCCCAAACATCTTCTTGGCGGCTGCCATCGTCGAGCAGAACGTCTTCGCAGTCGGCGTGAAGCGCCCCGCCGCCGGCCAGGATGCCCCGCTGAATGTCTACGGCCAACTTGACATAGCCGCCGAGCGCTTCCAGCATTTCGTCCAACTGTTGTCTGGTGGCGCGAGAACGTAAAAGATGGATCTTCATTCTTGCGTTCCCCTATCTTTGGAGCCTCAAAATCATCTCCTCAACCGCCTGTAAGTCAGGTCCTCTGGCGCCTGTCCTGAGATAGAGGGATCGCGCCTGAATCAGTAAATCTTTCGCTTCACGAACCCTTCTCCGGCTGACATAACAGAAGCCCATGTTGGCAAGGGCATTGGCCTGGCCCAGGGCATTTCCGATCCGTTGATAAATCTCAAGCGCCTGTGTGTGGAGTCTCAGGGCCTCATCCGGCTCTCTTTGTCTGAAGTACACGTTGCCGATGACGCTCAGGGTGAAGGCTTGACCTGAGAGGTCGTTCAACTCTCGCTGTATCTTGAAGGCTTCTCTATACGCCGCCAACGCCTTCCCCCAATCCTCTTTCTTGAAGTAGACATCTCCGATGTTGCCGAGGGTGTTGGCCTGACCTGGAAAATCGTCAAGCTCTCGTTGGATATCGAGGACCGCTGCGAAGGATTTTAACGCTTCTTCCATGGTACCCCCCCCCGCTTGCGAAAACAGCCCCAAGTCTTGAAGAAACATCAGCTTGTCCTGGGAGATCGTCCATTTGTCGGTAGAGATTGAGCGCGGACTCGAAAGATTTCAACGCCGCCCCCGGATCTCTCAGGGCAAAGTAGGCATCGCCAAGGTGGGTGAGGGCGTCTGCCTGCCTTCGACTGTTTTGGACAGCCTTGTCGATTTCAAGCGCACTCTGGTAATACTTCAGCGCTTCGTGAACCTTTCCCTGTCTGAGACATACCCCTCCTGTCCTGATGAGAAAGATACCCTCGGCTCGCCTGTCTCGATGTTGACGAGCCATCAGAAGTCCGGCGGCAAACACCTCCTGGGTTTTCTCCGGTTGACCTTGAGCCTCCAGGAGTTTACCGAGATGACCACGCGCAACCTCCGATCCGGGGTTTATCTCAAGCGCCCGGTGGAATTCAACAGCCGCCTCAGAGAGTTTGCCTTGCATGGTCAACGTAACCCCGATCTGGATGTGGGGTAGAGCCAGCCCTGGTATGGCACGTTGCATTTCACAGTAATGGGCAACCGCCTCAGCATATTTCCCCTGGTGACTCAAGATATTTCCCAACGCTTCGCGCCATCCAGGGTTATCCGGTATTCTTCCCAGGAGCACACGCCACTGCTCAGCCGCAGCAGCGTAGTCCCGACGCTCCTGCAACAGACTGGCGAGATGTTGCCGAAAATACAGGTCGTCCGGGACTCGTTCGATGGTTTTCAGGTAGGTCTGACATGCCTGGGCCTTTTGGACACCTGCCGGAGATGCGTATTTTAACCGGAACTCTTTCAGCGCTTGATACCTGAGAAGACGGTTCTGCTCGTGGTCAAGCTGATGGGTAAACGGCGGGCGGTCCATCATCTCCGCCATTTTGGCGAGCATCTGGTAATGGTGCCAGCCGGTCAGAGCGATCAGGTCTTTACACAGAGTCTTGGGCGGCGCTGTGACGGCGTGTTGAACGCGATCCCAGAATTTCGCTTGAAGGATCGGTTTGACTTTCTCAAAAACGATCCTGGCAAGCAGGTAATTCCCATCGAAGTTCATGTGCACATGTTCGTAGAACAACTCCTGGCCCGGTGTGGCGTGCGGTATCTCCTCGCTCAGTTCAAATTCGCGTTCCGCATCCGCCAGGAAGATACCCTGGCCCTCTCGCTCTCCTCCGACCCGGCGAATGGCTTCGTTGATCCTGGTATCTGCGCGGAACCGCAGGGCATCGAGATCGCGGGCCTGGATGAAGTGTTCGCGAGCCTTGTCGAATTGTTCCAACGTCCAATAGTATTGGGCCAGGCGAAAGTGGAGATCGGCAAATCGGTTGTCATAGCGATCTGCCTTGAGAAACTCCTGAACGGCGCTGACATGTTGGCCCGACGCTGCAAGCGCACTGCCTCTCCTGTAAAGGTTCTCCCACTCGGCCAGATCAGACTTCGTGAGATCAGGCCGGTGTACGGAGGCAAACGGCGCATTGTCCTTCAGGTTCGTCGCTACTGTACAGAGGATGACACTCACGCCACTCCGACGGCCGACATCGCAGATGTCGGCCAGGTTTTGGCGAAAGTGGCTGTAAACCCTCTCCAGGCGTGGGTCATCAGCAGGGACCTGGTTACCGAGAAACATCTCCATCCCCTGCCACTCTGTGAAAATCCGGTCCCGGCTTACAAGCCATCGCAGCAGGCTCTCGATCAACTGCCCTGTTCGGGTCAATTTGAGGCCAGACGCCGGTTCTGATCATCCACAGGCTGGGGGAATAAGCCTGGAAAACAGTTCCTGCGCCGTAGGTTCCCACCACTTCGTTGTTTCCGGAGTAGATGATGAACAGGTCACCGCCGTGGTCTGCGCACTCCCTGACGATAGGGAGGATGACGTGGGAGTTGATCGCCGTCATGGCCGTGTTGACGACCTCAAACTTGATGCCGGGGTATTGATCCCGGAGCATCATCTCCAGGATTCGTCCAAAGCTGAATGCCGGTTCAGGCATTCCCATAGCGGCGGAGCTTCCAAGCACGAAGATGCGGAATGCATTGGCATCCTTCCGGGCCGGGAGGTAGCACGGCTCAGGGTGTCTGGCGATTTCCGAGGGGAAGAACCTCCAGCCAAATCGCGGATTGGTTGTATAGGCGTCGCGTCCTTTGATTTTGATGAAGAAGCTGGTCGGATACCCATATCCGAAAATTCTCAAACTCAATTCCAGCACGCCGAATGACAGCGCAGGGATAAGCGCCATGGCTGCAACGCGGAATAGCCACATCGTCCATCTGGCGCGATTCGGATTTGGAAGATTTTGATTCATGTCAGTTTGGCTTTCTCTTTCCCGAGCTTTAGTTTTTCTTGATTTTGGATATTTTGATGTCGTATATTGTGGTCGAGATGGAGGACGAAGGATGAAAGACTATCACATCAACGTATTCTACAACGAAGAGGAAAAGGGGTACATCGCGGATATCCCTGACCTGAAACACTGCTCCGCCTTTGGCGCAACGCCGGAAGAGGCGTTGCGAGAGGTGTTGAAGGCCAAGAAGGCGTGGCTGGAGGCAGCGCGTCGGCACAGGAAACCCATCCCGGCGCCCCGCTATCGTCCGCTGATCTATCAGACAGCCTCTACCTGAAGCGAAGCTTCGAGATCATCTCCTCCCTCACTCCTTCCTTATTCACTTCCTCGCTTCGAGAAGCAGGACCGCATCCTCCCACCCGCTGGGAGTTGAGAACGATTGAACGCCTCTGTTTGTAAAGCCTCCGATTCTCGTCCTTGTCCCGGTCGTCGGGTCGAACCAGGATGCCTCCACCGCATCGCCGGCCGTGATCTTGTCCATCTGGATGGAGACGGTGGTGTTGCTGCTCAGGTAGGCCAGAATCCAGTCTCCGGCCGTGGAGCGGGCGGCGGCGTTCAGGGTCGGGCCGTCGCTCGCCCCGCCTGCAAAGATGGACTGATCCGGGACCCAGTTCCACCACTCGCGGCAGGAGGTGACGATTTTTCTGTAGACGCCCATGTGGCCCGCGCCGGGGGAGTCGACCCAGGACCTCCAGGAGGAGGGGGAGCGCCAGTTGTCGTCGTGGCCGTAGCTGTGGTGGCCCCCGGCCAGGTGGGACCAGTAGGCCTGTTTGCGGATGATCAGAGGGGTCAGGGTCCTGACGCCCTCGTACCCGGCCTCGGCCATGACCGCCGGCTTTTCGGGGGTGCGGGCACAGTCCGCGGTCACCATCCCGTAGACCATTTCATACCGGTTCCAGGGCTGGCTGCTGTTGAAGTCCAGCCAGGGCTCGTCGTGAATGAAGCTGGAGGAGGCGGGCGAGGGGTCGGGGTGGACGGTGATCAGATGGGCCCCGCCGTCTCCTTCCCGGAGACCTGTCGCCAACTCCCGAAGCACGGGGATGTAGTCCTGTTCGGCCTTCGGGTACATGGACCAGATGACGTTCGGCGCGTCCCGGTAGCGCCGGGCGATCCATCTGGCGTAACCCCGCGCGTTGGCCGGGGTGATGCGGGCCACCTGCCTCTGGTGAAAGACGCCCAGGACGAGGACCAGGCCGTTCAGACGCCCTGCCTCCATGACGCCATCCACATTCTTGAAATAGGCCTCGTTGGGGGCGGCGGGGTCATCCTTGATCCAGGGCGTTTGACCGGAGAGGTTGGGCTTCGCGCCGTCGCCGACGCCGGTGATCATGATCTGGACGGCGGAGAATCCCTGTCTTTTCCTGGCTTTCAGGACGACATCGGCATCGGGGGCGGAAAAATCGCGAAAGAGATCCCACAGCGTGTCGCCCAGCCAGAAGAACGGCTCTCCGCTCCGGTCGACGAAATACCGCCCATTGACGCTCACGCGGATGGGTCCCGCGTCCCCTTCCTGACGCACGGTTGACATATCAGGCTCCTTATTCAAAATGCCCTCTCACAACAGGACTCCCGGCCACGACCATCAGACGGCCCTGGCCCCAGACGCGGTCCACCTCGCCGTCGCCGGTCAGGAGGAGGAGGTCGGCGTCCGCGCCTTCGGCGATGCGGCCTTTGCGCGAAAGGCCGAGGAGGTCGGCGGCGTGCCGCGAGGCGAAGGGGGCGGCCTGGGCCCAGGAGATGCCCTCCCGGACGAGTTCCCGCAGGGTCTGGAGGAGGGTGTCCGGCCCGGCCAGGTAATATGCGCCGCTCCCGTCGGGCCGGAGGTGGGCGCTGCCGCTGTCGCTGGAGAGGGTGATGCGCTCCGGCAGGACGCCGCCGTGGAGGGCCTCCAGGATGGCCGCAGCCGGGAGGACGGCATTGGAGAATCCCCGGTCGGGGCGCATCTGCGTCGTGAGGTCTATGCTGCCGCCCGCCCTGGCGAAGTCGAGGGCCTGACGCCAGAGGCGGGGGTTCCGGTTGACGTGTGTGGCCACGAAACGGTCGGGGGGGAGGTCGGAGGCCCTGACGGCGTCGAGGAGGGGCTGAAGGCCCTCGGCTCGGTCCCCGATGTGGGCGTGGAGGACGGCGTGCTTGCCGGCCAGGCGGCCGCCGATGACGGCGGCGTGGGCCAGGAGGGCCAGGTCGTGGGCCGAAAAGGGGGGCGCGGTGGGCTCGGCGAGGGCGACCTTGACGCCGAGGACGCGGTCGATGAAGAGGACGTCGGCCTGGGGGTCCCCGGTGAGGGTGGGCACGGGGTTGCGCCAGCCGCCCGTGTAGGCGTAGGCGCTGATGCCTTCGGCGGTGGCGGCGGCGGCCCGGGCCAGGAGGCCGGGGACGGTGCGGCTGAGGCTGTCCGTGCCGAGGGGGGAGACGACGGCGGTGACGCCGGCGGAGGCGATGCGGGAGATGGGGAGGTCGGGGGTGCGGCAGGCAGGGCCGTTCCCCCCGCTGGCGCCCATGATGTGGATGTGGGGGTCGATCAGGCCGGGGAGGAGGAGGCGGCCCTTTGCGTCGAGGGCCTCGACCTCTGCCCCGCGGGGCGGTCGAAGGTCCGTTCCGACGGCCACGATGCGACCGCCCCAGCAGAGGGCGTCGGCGACGCCGAGGTCCTCCGGGGTGAAGACGCGCGCGTTCTGAATGTGGAGCCAGGTCATAAGTCCCCTCCCTTTGGTTGCCAGGGCTGACATCCCCCCCGCCCTGTCGCTCCCGTTGAGGTCGCGACCCCTGCCCTGTAAAATAGCACGGTCCTCCGGCGATGTCAACCGGGTTTTCCGCTTGACATATACGGGCCGGGGGCGTTAATTCGAGTAGCGGAAGTGCGAATTACGAATTACGAATTACGAATCTTCATTCGACATTCGACATTCGACATTCGACATTCGACCGTTCTATGTCAACCCTGTACGTCATCGCCACGCCGATCGGCAATCTGGAGGACATGACCTTTCGCGCGGTGCGCACGCTGGGGGAGGTGGACGCCCTGGCCTGCGAGGACACGCGCTATACGCGGGCGATCTTCGAGCGCTACCAGATCTCCAGGCCGAAGACGATTTTTTCATATCACGAGTACAATGAGGAGAGCGCCGGGCAGCGAATCCTGGGCCTGTTGCGGGGCGGGGCGTCGGTCGCGCTGTGCACGGACGGGGGGTACCCCGGCATCAGCGACCCCGGCTACCGGATCGTGTCTGCGGCCGTCGAGGCCGGGTTCCGGGTGGAGGTCCTCCCCGGCGCGGGCGCGGTGGCCACGGCGCTCGTGGCCTCCGGGCTGCCCACGTCGAGCTACACGTTCAAGGGGTTTCCACCCCGAAAGCCGGGGCCGAGGAGGCGGTTCCTGGAGATGGAGCGGGAGGCGCCCCACACGCTGGTGTTCTTCGAGTCGCCGTATCGCGTCGGGAGGTTCCTGGCGGACGCCTGCGAGGTCCTGGGCAATCGCAGGGCGGCGGTCTGCGTGGAGATGACGAAGAAGTTCGAGGAGGCGCATCGGGGGTTCCTCCGGGACCTGGCGGAGCAGTTCCGCGAGGCGAAGGTCCGGGGCGAGGTGACGGTCGTGATCGCCGGAAACAGCCCCAAGTTCGCGCGACAGGAGGAAGACGCGGAGGAAGAGGATGGAGAAGGGCCATGAAGTGCCTGCACACGGCCCACGGTGACCTGGCCCTGCCCGCGTTTCTCCCGGACGCCACTCGCGCGGTCGTGAGGACGCTGGATGCGTCGGACCTCGCGGCGTGCGGGGTGGAGGGGCTGGTGGTCAACGCGCTGCACCTCTCGTCCCGTCCGGGGACTTCGCTGATCGCCAGCCTGGGGGGGATTCATCGGTTCATGGGGTGGAGCGGGCCGGTCTTTTCGGACTCCGGCGGCTTTCAGGTCTACTCGCTGATCGCGGGGTCCCCAAAGGGGGGGAACATAGCGGAGCGCGGGTTCACCTACCGGCTGGAGGGGGGGGAGAAGCGGCTGCTGACGCCCGAAAAGTGCGTCCAGAGGCAGTTCCAGATCGGGGCGGACGTGATGTTCTGTCTGGACCACTGCACGCATCCGGGCGACCGGGGGGAGGCGCAGCAGGAGAGCGTGGCCCACACGGTCGCGTGGGCGCGGCGGTGCAAGGAGGCGTTTGTGCGCCGGCTGGAGGAGAGGCCGCCGGAGAATTCTCCGCTGCTCTTCGCCGTGGTCCAGGGGGGGAGAGATCGGGACCTCCGGCGGGCCTGCGCGGAGCGGCTGCTGGAGATCGGGTTCGACGGCTACGGGTTCGGGGGGTGGCCCATCGACGCGGAGGGGGGGATCGAGGACGCGGTGGGGTACGTGGCCGAATTGATCCCGGAGGGGGTTCCGAGGCACGCCCTGGGCATCGGCAAGCCCGAAAACCTCCTGCGGGCCTTCCGGATGGGCTATGACCTGTTCGACTGCGCCATTCCCACGCGCGACGCCCGGCGCAAGCGGCTCTATGTCTTCAGCGGCAGGCCGGAGGAGGTCCCCCTAAAAGGGGATGCCTTCTACCACTACCTTTACATAGAGGATCAGAGATATTCCAGAGACTCCCGCCCTGTGGACGAGGGCTGCGGCTGTCTCTGCTGTCGCCGGTATTCCCGCGCGTACCTCCGCCACCTCTTTGAGATCGACGACGCCCTGGCGCAACGGCTGGCGACGATGCACAATCTGACGTTTTACAGCACGATGATGAGGCGTCTGCGGGGAGAGGCGTTGTAGCACGGCGATTCATCGCCGTGAAGGATAAAGGATGAAAGATGGGGTCCGGCAGGAGATCGTGCTGCGTCTCCGGGAGTCCTCGAAGTACAGGGACCTGTCCGAAGACGCGCTTCGACGAATCGCGGACTGGGCCGCGGTCCGGCATCGGGCGCCCCGGGAGGCCGTCAAGGCCGCGAAGCGCAAGCTGCACCAGGTCTACGGGGCCTACCTCAGCCCGGGCGGCCTTTCGCGCGTGGAGGCGCTGGTCCGCGCGCTGGCCCCGTCCGCTCCAGAAGAGGCGCTGCGGGAGACGTGCCTCCAGGTCCAGGCGCTTCACGCCTCCACAGCAGAACGGGTCTCCATCCTGGAGGACTTTTATGGGGCGCTGTTCCGGGAGATCGGCCGGCCCGGCGTCATCCTGGACCTGGCGTGCGGGTTGAGTCCCTTCGCGCTGCCGTGGATGGGGCTTGGCCCGGAGACGGAGTACCGCGCCGTGGACCTGGATCACCGACTGATCTCCGTTGTGAACGATTTCCTGGGCCGCGCCGGAAGATCCCCCACGGCCCTCTGCGGGGACATCCTGACCTCGCCCCCGGAGGGGGGGGCGGACGTCGTGTTCCTGCTCAAGGCGGTCCCGTGCCTGGAACAGCAGGAGAAGGGCGCGGGGGGCCGGCTGCTGAGGGGGTTGCGCGCGCGGTGGGCGGTGGTCTCGTTTCCGGCCAGGACGCTCGGAGGGAGGGATAAGGGGATGGGACTGCACTACGACCGCTTCATGGCGCGCACGGTGGAGGAGCTGGGGATCGTCGCCCGGAAGATGGCGTACCCGAGCGAGGTTTTTTATGTCTGTGAATTGGGGTAAGGGGGCGCCAGGTAGGGGCGACCCGGCGGGTCGCCCTTACTTCAATCATCGTCCGCCGCTGTTAGCTGCTCCACGGGGACATTGCCCTGCGCCCGCAGGCTGACGACAGCCCGCCGACAGACCTCCCGCAGGTCGTCAAACAAGGTGTAGAACAGCGGCACCACCAGCAGCGTCAGCGCCGTGGACACCACCATCCCCCCCATCATCGCCCGGCCCATCGGCGCATACGACATCCCCATCAGAGACCCGCTTCCCACCGCCATCGGCAGCCACCCGAACACCGTGGTGGCCGTGGTCATCAGGATGGGACGCAGGCGCTGCTTGCCCCCCAGCACGATGGCCTCGGTCCGGTCCATCCCGTCCTGCCGGAGCTGGTTGACCCGGTCGATCAGCACGATGGCGTTCTTGACCACCACCCCGATCAGGATCACGCTCCCGATCATCGCCATCATGTCGAAGGGGGTGTCCGTCAGGTAGAGGGTCCAGTAGACGCCCAGGAAGGAGAAGGGGATGGACAGCAGGACGGAGAAGGGGAGGATGAACGACTCGAACAGCACGCCCATCAGCAGGAAGACGAAGACCACGGCCAGGATGAGGGCGAACTGCTGCGCCTGGTTGGCCTGCTCAAGCCCGGTGTAGCGCTCCCCCTTGTCCCAGCGGTAGCCGTGCGGCATCTCGAACCCCGCCATCGCCCGGTCGATCTGCTCGAACAGCCCCTTCAGGTTATCCTGCGTCGTGAACGCCTTGATCTCCAGCCGCGTCTTGCCGTTCTCCCGCCGGATGGGGCCCGGCCCCTTGTGGATGGTCACGGTGGCGATGGCCTCTAAGGGGATCTCCTGGCCTGTGTTGGACGTGAAGGCGAAGTTCTTGAGCTGGTGGAGGGTCTCCCGGTCGGACTTCTCCAGGGAGAGGCGCACGTCCACGTCCCGGTCCCCGGCGCGGAAGCGGGGGAGGTTGACGCCCTGGAGGCTGGAGGAGATGGTGCGCGCCACGATCTGGGGGGTGATGCCGTATTTACGGGCCTGCTCCCGGTCCACGCGGACCTGCACCTCGTCGTCCCCCCGCTCCAGGTCCGTGTCCACGCCGACGACCTCCGGGATGGCCCTGAGCCTCCGCTCGGCCTCTCCCGACAACTCCGCCAGGACATCGGTGTCGTCCCCGTAGAGGTAGATTGCCACAGAGGGGACGCTTGGGCCGCCCCCTCCTCCTCCTCCTCCCCAGAACCGCATCGTCACCCCCACGAACTTGGGGCAGTTCTTCTGGATGTCTGCGATGACCTCCTGGCGGGGCATTCTGGATGCCGCCGGGATACCGAGGCCCTTACGGAGGTTCTTGTAGGCGAGATACCACCAGGCGTCCCGCTCCGGGTGCAGGAAGACCTGCACATCTCCCCAGCTCCGGCTGTACCACACCTGCATCGTGCGGATGTCGTAGGTCTTCCACTTCCCCTCCAGGAATTTTTCCACCTGCGCGATGATTTCGCTCGTCTGCGGAAAGTCAAAGGTCCTGGGCATCTCAAAGCCGAAAGAGATGTCGTTGATGTTCCCGCCGGACTGGTCGGTGCGCTTCACCTTCCCCAGGGGATATTGAATACTCGCATACAGGAGCAGGGCAATCAGGAAGGCATCCAGCCGGTGGCGCATCGCCCACCGCGCCGACCGCTCATACGCCCGCCCCATCCAGGCCACGCTCGCAGGCTCCCGGCCCACCTCCTCCCGCTTCGCCCGCGAGGCGGCCAGAGGGATGAACAGAAGGGCCACCAGCAGCGAGGCCAGGATCGACACGATCACCGGCGCGCCCATCCGAGACATGTAGAACGCAAACCCCGCGTTGTCGTGCATCAGCATCAGGGGCAGGAACACGACTACGGTCGTGAGGGTGGAGAGAACCACTGCCAACCCGACTTCTCCGGCCCCCTCCATCGCCGCCAGCTTCGCCTCCTTCCCCTCGCCCCGCATCCGGTAGATGTTCTCCACGATCACGATGGCGTCGTCCACCACCATGCCGATGCCCAGCATCAGCCCCATCATCGTCAGCAGATTGAGCGACCACCCCACGAAGTAGAGGTAGGCGATGGTGATCAGCACGCACAGCGGGATGGCCAGGGTCACGATCAGCGTCATCCGCACGGCCCGCAGGAAGAAGAAGATCACCAGCAGGGCGAAGATGCCCCCCCAGACCGCCGCCTCCTCGATGCCCGCGATCGACTGCTCGATGAACTGCCCCTGGTTGAAGAAGACCTCCACGGTCGTCCCGGCCATCGTCGGGCGCTTCTCGATCTCCTGCTTGATCGTGCGCTCCACCTCCCGGCAGAGGGACACGATGTCCGCCTCGGACTCCTTGAAGATCCCGATGGAGGCGGCGGGCTGCCCGTTGATCCGCTGGTACCACCATCGCTCCGGCACGTCGTAGGTGACGGTGGCGATCTCCCTCAGGCGCACGTCCCGGTTGCGGCCCACCCGCGCCTCCTCGATCTCCCTCAGGTCCTGGTAGCGGGCCATCGACCGGACGTAGAACCGCTGCCTCCCCTCGAACACCGACCCGCTGGCCAGGCTGAAGTTGTCGCCCCGAAGGGCCTGCACCAGGTCGTAGGTGTTCACCCGGCGCGCCCTGGCCCGCTCCTGGTCCACCTCGATCATCACCGACTTCTGCCACGTCCCCCTGATATCCACCTTCGCCACGCCGTCGATCCGCTGCAGGGGGCGTTGGATGTGCGTCTCGATGAAGGTGTAGGGGTCCTTGATGTCCGGGTTGAGAGAGACCCCCGCCCACATGATCGGCCTGTCGTCGTCCCGCCACTTCCAGACCCGGATGCTCCGCCGGTCCACCGCGTCGGGCAGCAGGGGCTTGAGCCGCTCCAGCCGGTCCATGATCTGGTTGTAGGCCAGGGCCATGTCCGTCCCCTGCCGGAACTCGAGGGACGCATTTGCCCCCCACCGGCTGCTGTGCGTGCGGATGGACTTGATCCCCGGCACGGTCCGCAGGGCCTCCTCCAGGGGCTTGGCGATCTGCTGCTCGGCCTCCTGGGGCGTGGAGTTCGGGTAGGGGACGTTGAGGTAGAGCCAGGGATTGTCGAAGCCGGACGGGAAGAGCTGGATGCGGATGCGGGTGTAGGCGATGAATCCCACGACCAGGATGGCCGCGAGCAGGACCACGACCGTCACGGGCCGGGTCACGGAGATGCGGGGCAGGAGGCCGTGTCGATGCGCCATAGGTTTATCCTCCGTAGGGGCGGGGGTTTCAAATCTGCCCCTACGGAGGAATTTACAGGATTGTCAGACAGACGTCAACCTGTTTCCGAAGGTGAAGAAGAACGTGGCCCCCCTGTCCACCTCCGCCTCGGCCCAGACGCGCCCGCCGTGCCGGTGGATGATTCGCTGCACGAGCGCCAGTCCCACGCCGGTGCCCTCGTAGTCCTCGGCCCGGTGCAGCCGCTGGAACACCTCGAAGAGCCTGTCGGCATAGCGCATGTCGAAGCCCACGCCGTTGTCTTTGACAAAATAGATGCGCTCCCCCCCCTCCTCCCGGCAGCCGATCTCAATAACGGCCACCTCCCGTTTTCGGGTGAACTTGAGGGCGTTGGACAGCAGGTTGACGAAGACCTGATGGAGCAGCGCGGGGTCGGCCTGGCAGGCCGGCAGGTCCCTGACGGAGATCTCCACGCGCCGCCCCTCCCGTTCGGGGCGCAGGTCGATCAGGGCGTGGCGCACCAGGCCGGCGGGTGAGACCGTCTCCTTCCTGAGCGGCTGGCGGCCCAGGCGCGAGAAGGCGAGCAGGTCGTCGATCAGCTTGCCCATCCTCTGGGTGTTGTCCCGGATCATGCTCAGGTAGCGCCGGGCGTCGGGCGAGAGGTGCGGCCCGTAGTCCTTCTGCAGGATGCGCGAGAAGCCGTTGATCGCCCGGAGCGGCGCGTGCAGGTCGTGCGAGACGGAGTAGCTGAACGCCTCCAGATCCCTGTTGGCGTCTTCGAGCTGGGCAGTGCGCTCGGCGATTCGCTGTTCCAGCTGCTTGCGCTCGGTGACGTCCTGGCAAACGCCTATCATTTTCAGGGGCTGGCCGTTTTCATCGGCGACGACCTCCCCCTGGCTGTGGAGGACCCGGATCGTCCCGTCGGGACGGACGATGCGCTCTTCAAGGGTGAACGGCTTCAGGTCACGGTAGGCTGTCTCGATGGCCTTTCTGGCAAGCTCGCGGTCGTCGGGATGGACGCGCTCCAGGTAGGCGTCGTAGGTGGCCCGGAACCCCTGCGGACTCAGGCCGTAGATGCGATAGAGTTCTTCCGACCAGTTTACCCGGTTGGTCTGGACGTCCCATTCCCAGCTGCCGAGGTGAACCAGCCTCTGCGCCTCGGAGAGCTGCTTCTCGCGGTTTCTGAGTTCCTCCTCCGCCCGCATGCGTTCATTCATCTCCCGCTGGAGCTGGGCGACCAGCCCGGTCAACCGCAGGTTGGCCGTTTCCAGCTCGTCCACCTTCTCCGAGAGCTTGTCCATGACCAGCCGCAGGTGTTCGCGGTCGAACTCCTCCGGAGGGGCGGGTGGGGAGGGCACAGGGGGCGAGGAGAGTCCCAGCGTCGCGTCCACGATGCTGAGCACGTCCGCAGGCTCTATGGGCTTTGTCAGGATGTGCTGAACGCCGCAGGCCTGCGCCAGGGCGCGCGCCTCGCGTTCGTGATAGGTGGCCGTGTAAAAGATGACGGGCGTCTGGGCGCAGGTCGGGTCGGCGCGCAGGCAGCGCACGAACTCGAACCCGTCCATGGCGGGCATGAGCACGTCGCTGATGATCAGGTCAGGATGCTCGGCGCGGGCCACCTCCAGCGCCTCTGCGCCGTCGGCGGCCTCCAGCAGGCGATGGCCGCTGTAGCCCAGGAGCGTCACCAGGAACTGGCGGTTGGTCGCGTTGTTGTCAACGATCAGGATTGTGAACATGGTGAATCTCGACGTCAGGAGCAAGGGACAGGTTTTGCGCGACCCAGGATGCGGGATACATGATATTATCTCAACTGCGAGATGTCAACCTGTCTAATATGTAAAATATATATATTTATCGAAATTTGTCAATTAGACTCAAATTTTTTCCTGTTCATTTTATCTGAAACCCCGCTTTTGCGCAGAAATACGACGGATATTTTTTAT